>CAZONQ010000051.1:0-16478 GCA_964581125.1 uncultured Ornithinimicrobium sp. | reverse complement strand
ATGCTGCGGCTCGGGGACACCGGGGTCGTGGCGCGCGTGTCGACCCACACCGCCTGGCAGCGCCGCCGACCGCAGGACTGGCTGCGCCGCGAGGTGACGACCGGGCGGATCGCGGCGGCCGCCGGCGCCCCGGTCGTCGCCCCCGCGCCCGTCGACCCCGGCCCGCACCGGGTGGACGGCTTGTGGGTGACGCTCTGGGAGGACGCCGGCGACCAGGCGGTCCGCGCGGAGCCCCGGGAGGCCGCGGCCGCCCTCCTCGCCTGGCACGAGGCGCTCGCCGGGCAGGGCGCGGAGCTCCCCGTCCTGCCGATCCTGCACGAGCTGGTGACCGAGCCGCTCGACCACGCCCTCGACCACGGCGTCGTCGACCGCGCCACCCGGGCGGCCCTCGCCCGCGAGCACGAGGAGGCGCTCGCCGCCGTCGAGGGCCTGGGCGGCGAGCTGGTGCTCCTCCACGGGGACGCCCACCGGGGCAACCTCCTGCGCGACCGTGAGGGCACCTGGCGCTGGAGCGACCTGGAGGAGAGCTGCCGCGGGCCGCTCCTGTGGGACCTGACGGTCCTGGGCGGTCAGCCCACGCCGGCCTACGGGCAGGCGGCCCTCACGACATACTGCGAGCTGGCCGGTCGACCGGTGCCGACGGAGGAGGAGCTCGCCCCGTGGCGGAGGCTGCGCCGCCTCGAGGGGGCGGCGTGGACCATCGGCTGCGCGGTCACCTTCCCCGAGCGCTACGCGCCGCAGGCACGCGACTGTCTCGCGCAGATCCTCGACGGACCGCTCACGCCGGGTTGATGACCCGGCCCCACGTCGACTTGTTGCCCCAGATGTTCTGTCGCAGGCCCTCCAGCTGCAGGATCTGGCTGTGGTCGACGAAGAGGTTGACCTCGTTGCCGTAGTTCTTCACGTACCACTCGAAGACCGGCCCGTCGGCGGCCTCGAACATGACGTTCTCCATGCCGAGGCCGTTCATGATCGCCGCGGCGGCGCCGGTGTTCCACGTGTCGACGTTCTCGGTGATGCCCTCGGACTCGATCATGATGATCTCGGCGCCCGCCTCCAGGGCCCGCCTGCCGCGGTCGATCAGGTCGCCGACGTCCTTGGCGCCCTCGGCCGCCAGCTCGGCCTCCGAGGAGTCGCCACCGGAGCCGATCTGGATGCCGAGCTCGGGCTTGGCCTTGAGCCCGGCCGCCACGACCTTCTCGACGAGCCGCTGCAGGCCGGAGGTCGGCAGCATGATGAAGCCGGTCGAGATCTCGATGACGTCGAAGCCGACCTCCTTGGCCTCCTTGAGGTAGTGGTCGACCGCGTCGTCGCCGTAGCGCAGCACGGTCTCGATCCAGCCGCCGGACGACACGTAGGCGTCGTGCTCGTGGGCGATGTCGCTGAACGCGCGGACCTGCTCCGGCGGCACCAGCGCGAACGACCCGCCCGCCCACTTGATGCCGTCGACCCACTGCCCGGCGACGTCCATGACGTCCTGCAGGTGGCGGGTGCCGAAGGTGCTGTAGTAGGGCGCGCGGATCTCGGTGAGGCCGTGGCTGCGCGGCTTGGTCGGCCGCGCGGCGCGCGGCACGAAGTTGAAGCTCACGTCGAAGGGGATCTGGTTGGTCATCTGTCGTCTCCTCTGTCTTCTTCTCTTCAGGTATGGGGTGTCACGCCGCGGGCGTGGAGGCCTCCGGGGCGCGGGTGCAGCTCACGCGCGCGAGCGCGTCGGTGAGCTCGGCGACCGTGCGGTGCTCGAGGTCCCAGACGACCTCGGCGATCTCCTCGCGCAGCTCCGGCGTGGTGAAGGGCGCGGCGAGCCGGTCGAACTTGGCTCGGGCGCCGCCCCGGTCGAGCGGCTCGGTGTGGAAGCCCTGGTAGGAGTCGGCCGAGGACCGGAAGACCGTCCCGTCGACCAGCTCGACCTCCAGGTCGGCCGGCATCGCCTCGGGGAAGCGCGCGGAGAAGGCCGGGTCGGGGGTGATCTCGACCTTGGCCATGAGGTCCTGCACGTCCTCGGCGAGGATCCGCTCGTGGTGGTACTGCGCCGGCGTCAGCTCGCCGTCGAGCAGCACGACCGCGAGCATCCACGGCAACGAGTGGTCGGCCTCCTCCTTGGTGCGCACCGTGCGCTTGTCGCCCTCCTCGCCGCCGCCGATGATCGACCAGGCGACGTCGAAGGTGCGCAGGCGCACGCGGCGGACCGCGGCGGCGTTGAAGCCGTCCTGGGCGCGGACGTCCTGCGCCGCGTCGAGCGCGGTCTGGGAGTGGATCTCGGCGTTGTGCCTCTTGACGATCGAGCGGCGGACGCGCTCGAGGTCCTCGTGCTCCCAGTCGACGGTGAAGTCGCCGGCGACGGACTCCTTGAAGCCCTTGTTGCCCTCGAAGACCTCCTCGGGGCCGGTGATGCCCCGCGAGGCGAGGAGCGCGGCGAAGGTGCCCTCCTTGGCGACCTGGGGGTAGGCCAGGCCCTTCCAGTGGCTCAGGTTGCCGGTGCGGGTGACGCGCAGCGCGTTGTTGGCGGTGCCGGCGATCGCGACCGCGTGGGCGATCTGCTCCACCGGCAGCCGCAGGGCCTTGGCGGCCGAGGCGGCCGCGGCGTAGGCGCCCTGGGTGGTGTGGTCGAAGCCGGCGGCGCGCACCGGCGCCTCGTCGGAGAGCCGCGCGTGCACCTGGTAGGCGACCGCGAGGGCGGTGAGCAGTTCGGCGCCCGTGCCGCCGACGGACTCGCTCGCCGCGAGCACCGCACCCAGGTTGTCCGAGGGGTGGCACGTCTCGCCCGGCGCGAGGTAGGAGTCCATGAAGTCGAGGTAGCGCGACAGGGCGCTGGTGTAGAACGCCGCCCGGTCCGGCGCGGTGCGGCCGCCGCCGACGAGGGTGGCCGACGGGGTGCCGCCCAGGTCGTCGAGCAGCCTGCGCACCGCGACGACGGGCGCGGCGTCGAGGGCGCCGACGGCCACGCCGAGCGTGTCGAGCACGCGGATCTTCAGCTGCTCGAGCGCCTCGGCGCTCAGGTCCTCGAGGCGGGCGTCGGCGACGAAGCGGGCGAGGCGGACGACCTCGGGGGTGCGGGTGGGTGTGGGCATGGGACCGTCCTTCCTGCGTAGACGGTAAGGCAAGGCTTGCCTTACCAATCCCCACGGTACCGCGATGTATCTTGATGTCAAGATAAATGGCGGTTTCCTGCCACCGCCGGTCCGGATGAGACAGTGGTGCCGATGGACGAGGTGGCAGATGACTGAGCAGGACGAGGTCGGCGGGCGGGACGAGCTCGTCTACGCGCTGGAGGGGCGCTTCGCCCCGCACGTCGAGGCCGTCGCCTCGGCGGTGCGGGAGGCCGAGCGCGAGCTGGCCGAGGCCCGCGAGCGGCTGGCCCGGGCCGAGGAGGCCGCGGCCGAGGAGCGCTACCGCTCCGACCCGCTCGTCTTCATGCGGGAGACCCTGCGCGAGGAGGTCGACGGGCTCGACCGCAAGACGACCCCCAGGAAGGTGCGCACGGCCTACCGCTTCCTGCTCGACCGGGCGGTCGAACTCGCCGCCGGCGAGGTGCAGGGCTTCCTCGACGACGAGGCGGCCGAGCGTGACGAGCGGGAGAACGGCGTCGAGGCGTGCCGGGTGGCGCAGGCGCGCGCCGAGCGCACGCTCGAGGCGGCGCAGCAGGCCCAGGAGCGGGTCCGCGAGGCGGAGCAGGCCGCCCGCCGCGGCCTGGACGTGATGCTGGACAAGCTCGCCTCGCCCGGGCCCTGACCGCCGGGCGCGTCAGCGCCGCAGCGGGGAGTAGAAGACCAGCCCGTTGCCCTGGTCGTCGTAGACGACCGCCCGGCGCTCGTGCGCGTCGTCGTAGGGCTCCTTGAGCACGGCCCCGCCGTCGGCCTCGACCGCCCGGGCCGCGGCGTCCACGTCGTCGGTCCGCACCCCGACGACGACCTTCCCGGGCATCGGGTGGTCGAGGGCGGTCGCCAGCGCGAGGGTCACCGAGCCCCCGTCGACCGCCGCGAAGTGCGACCCGTCGCGGAACTTCAGGGTCATCCCGAGGGTCTCGGTGTAGAAGCGGATCGAGGCGTCCAGGTCCTCGGTGCTCAGCAGGATCATCCGCACGTCGTGCTCGCTCACGCGCACGCTCCTCGTCTCTCGCGGCCACCGGCCGACCAGGGTGAATAGAGGATTTAGACGGTAGCACGCGGCGGGGATACTGGACCCGGCCGAGCACACCGCATACCCCCGAGGAGACCAGGTGACCCAGACCCCCATGCGCGGCGGCGGAGCGAGGGGACGCGTCGCCGAGGTGCGCAGCGCCCTGGCGACCCTGCCGCCGGAGTTCCGCAGCCCGCGCTGGTACCTGCTGCACCAGCCCTACGACCCGGCGCCGCCGGTCCGCGGACGCCTGGCCGAGCGGCTCGTCGCGCGCCTGGCCCGGCCCCGCAGCGGCCGCCCGGTCGAGCTCGGGGCCCGGGCGGACGGGAGCGTGCTGGGCGCCTGGCTCTACGACCCGCCGGGGCGGGCGCGGCCGTCCGGTGCGCTGCTCTGGATCCACGGCGGCGGCCTGATCCTCGGTGCCCCGTGGATGGACCACGGGCTGTGCCACCGGCTCGCCGCCGAGGCCGGCGTCGTCGTGCTGAGCGTCGACTACCGGCTGGCGCCGGAGCACCCCTTCCCCGCCGCGCCGGACGACTGCCTCGCCGCGCTCGCCTGGCTCCACGAGCACGCCGACCGGCTCGGCGTCGACCCCCGGCGCGTCGGCGTCGCGGGCGCCAGCGCGGGCGGCGGGCTCGCCGCGACGGTGGCGCAGATGGCGCACGACCGCGGCCTGCCGCTCGCCCTCCAGGGGCTGGTCTACCCGATGCTCGACGACCGCACCGCGCTGCGCGCCGACCACGGCACCCGCGGCCTGGTCGCCTGGACGCCGGAGCGGAACCGCGACGCCTGGGGGTGGTTCCTCGGCCACCCGGCCGGCGAGCACGAGGACCGTCCGTATGCCGTGCCCGCCCGTCGGGCGGACCTGTCCGGCCTCGCGCCGGCCTGGGTGGGGGTCGGCGACGCCGACCTCTTCCACGACGAGGACGTCGACTATGCGCGCCGGCTCCGGGAGGCGGGGGTGCCGGTCGAGCTCGTCGTCGTGCCGGGCATGCCGCACGCCGCCGACATGGTGAGGGGCCTCGCGCCGGCCGCGGCCTTCCGCGACCGCTTCGTGGCCGCGGTCGGCGAGGCGCTCGCGGTCCCCGCTCAGCTGGCGTAGATCTGCAGCTCCTGGCCGATCCGGTCGGCCATCGCGGTGAGCTCGCCG
Source organism: uncultured Ornithinimicrobium sp. (assembly GCA_964581125.1). Taxonomy (GTDB): domain Bacteria; phylum Actinomycetota; class Actinomycetes; order Actinomycetales; family Dermatophilaceae; genus Ornithinicoccus. Next base: position 11,212 of record CAZONQ010000051.1, on the reverse strand, counting down.
AGGTCGGGGTGCCTCGCGATGACCATCCCGTCCGAGAGCAGCGTGGCGCGCCAGTCGCGGCGGCGGGCGCCCACCGGCAGCAGGTCGACCACGCACAGGTGCTCGCGGTAGTCCCGGACCACCTGCTCCAGCCCCTCGACCCGGGTGATCGTCCCGACGCCGTGGGCGCGCTTGAAGAGGCTCACCGCGTTGTAGCGCCGCGTCAGCGGCGCGATCGACCCCTGCGTCACCGCCTCGGCCCAGGCGCGGAAGAGGTCGCCGTCGGTCGAGTAGTTCATGACGTCGACGGTCCGCGCCCCCGGCGGGCGGGCGCCGATCTCGCCGAAGACCGCCTCGCCGGAGGCCGTGCGGAACCACTCCATGTGCGTGAAGCCGGTGTCGAGCTCGAGCGCCTCGAGCACCCGCCGGCCCATCTCCCGTCCGTCCTGCAGGTGCGCGGCGTCGATGTCGCGCAGGGCGACGGTCTGCGGGCTGATCCACTCCACGGAGCGGGCGATCAGCGGGCGGGGACGGTACCAGCTCATGTTCTCGAAGAGGATCTGACCGCCGGCGCAGACGGTGTCGTGGGTGTACTCCTCGTCGCCGTCGATGAACTCCTCCACCGAGAGCTTGCGCACGTGCAGCAGCATCGGCAGCATCTCGGCCAGGTCCTCCGCCGAGTCGACGCGGTAGGTGTCGGCCGAGCCGGCCCCGGCGACCGGCTTGACGACCAGGGGATAGCCGATCCGCTCGGCCGCCTCCCACACCTCGGCCGCCGTCGTCGCCGACGCGTGCCGCGGCGTGCGGATCCCGGCCTCGTCGAGGCGCTGCTTCATCAGCTCCTTGTCGCGGAAGAGCAGCGCCTGGTCGACGGTCATCCCGGCCAGGCCGAGGCGCTCGCGCGCCATCGCCGCGAGCAGCACGTAGGGCTCCCAGAGGCACTCGACGCGGTCGATCTGCGTCCGTCGGCCCAGCTCCTCGACGACGGCGAGGACCTCCTCGCCCCGCCCGAGCGGCGCCTGCCGGTAGTGCACGAGGTGCTCGCGCGCCTCCGGCGGCAGCGCCTGCACCGGCTGGTCCCCGACGCCGACCACCTCCGCGCCGGCCTCCGCCAGCGCCCGGGTGAAGTAGGCCTGTTCCACGGGAAACCCGGGGGAGAACATCACGACGCGCACGGCATACCCTCCTCAGCCCTCGACCAGCTCGACCCGCAGGCCGCCGACGATCCGGTCCAGCGCCTCCCGCACGACGTCGGTGTCCTCGTGCCGGACCGTGACGAAGCCCTCGCCCTCGTAGGAGCTCGACGACGGCTGCCCGGGGCGAGGCAGGCGCGCGTCGACGACGAGGTGACCCACGTCGCGCTGCACCTCGTCCAGGCCGCGCACGGTGGCCACCCGGCCACGCCCCATACCCCTCAGGTATGCGGTGCCCACCGCGTGCGTCCGCCGCGGCTCGGTGAACCGGTCCAGGAGGACGAGCTCGGCGTAGAGGGTGAAGAAGTCGACCTCGTGGGCCAGCCCGATCATGCTCGCCAGCTGGGCTCCGGGCGGGCGGGCGCCCACCTCCGAGACCGCGACCGAGCCGTCGGGGCGGCGGAACCACTCCATGTGGCTGAAGGCCGTGCGCACCCCGAGCGCCCGGAGGGCCGCCGGGCCCAGGCGGCGGATCTCGTCGTAGTCCGGGCCGCCGACGTCGCGGGGCAGGAGCACCGTCCACTGCACCCACGGGTTGCGCAGCACCTCCAGCGGCGGCGGGCGGTAGTCGGAGATCGAGGACCACAGCGTCTGCCCGTGGAGCGTCACGCTGTCGAAGGTGTGCTCCGCGCCGGTGAGGAACTCCTCGAGCAGCCACACCTCGGACGGGTCGCGGCGGGCCACCTCGAGCCAGGAGCGCACGTCGGCGTCGGTGTCGAGGCGGAAGGTGGAGCGGGCGCCGGCGCCGTCCGGGGGCTTGGCCACGACCGGCAGCCCGACCTCCTCGACGAAGCGGGTCGCCTCCTCGGTGCGGGTGACGCGCTGGTGGCGGGCGCAGGGGATGCCGGCGGCGCGGAGCACGGTCTTCATCCGCCCCTTGTCGCGCACGTTGCGCGCCACCTCCTCGCCCATCCCCTCGACCCCGAGCGCGTCCCGCGCCCGGGCGAGGGGGACCTGGAGCTCCTCGAGGATGCCGGTGAGGCGCTCGACCGGGCCGACCTGCGCGGCGAGGCCGCGGACGGCGTCGACGACCTGCTGCGGGTCGAGCGCGTCCTCGACCTGCCAGTGCCCGACGAGGGCGTCGCGCAGGCCGATCGGCAGGCTGGAGGCGGGCTCGTGGGTGACGAGCGCCAGCTCCACGCCGGGCACGCGCGCCGCGGCGTGGACGAAGCGCGACGTGGCCTCGAGCAGGTAGGGGGCGACGAAGGCAGCGACCACCATGCACAGACCCTAGTGCGGACCGCGGTCACCGTGCGCGGATCCGGCGGGGGAAGGAGTAGCGTCGACGGGTGATCCTCCCGCCCGTGCCCGACCCCCGGCTCGTCACCCTGCGCCGTGGCGGCACGCTCACCGACGAGGACCACCACCTGCTCGCGCTCTGGGCGGCGGAGTGCGCCGAGCACGTGCTGCCGCTCTTCGAGCAGGAGCGTCCGGACGACCCGCGGCCCCGCGAGGCGGTGGAGGCGGCGCGCGCCTGGACGCGGGGGGAGCTGCGGATGATGGCCGCCCGCGCGCTCGGCGGGCACGCGATGGGGGCGGCCCGCGAGCTCCGCGGTGCGCCGCGGTTCGCGGCCTACGCCGCCGGGCAGGCCGCGTGCGTGGCGCACGTCGCGGCCCACGACCTGGGGGCGGCGGCCTACGCGATCAAGGCCGCCCGCGCCGCCGCGCCACCGGGGGAGGACGTGGCCGCGGGCCGGGCGGAGCGCGACTGGCAGCGCGGGCGGCTGCCCGACGCGGTGCGCCCGCTGGTCCTGGAGGACCAGCGGGCGCGCGACGACCTGTGCTGGGGGCTCTTCCGGCCCTGAGCGGGCCGTCCCGGCCCGCCCTGGTCGTCAGTCGACGGCGTCGCGGACGAAGGTCGCCACCGGTCTCGATCGCCCGCAGCCGGTCCGTGCCGAGCTCCCTGGCCACCACGGACAGGAAGGGCGTGCTGCCCTCGTCGGTCACCGCGACGGTGCCTGGGGCCTCTCCCGGGCGGAGGGTGAAGGGACGGACCCGCTCGAGGATGTCGGGATAGACTGTCACCTTGTCCACGTCCACGAAGGTCATCACCGTGTCCAGGTGCATCGCCGTGCGCAGCCGTGGCATCCCCCGCCACGACGACTACCTGGCGGCGCCCTGGTCGAAGAGCGTCGAGACTTCAGTGGCTCTCGACGGACCGCTCGTTGATGCCCAGGCGCTCGGTGGCCGCATGGTTGGACAGGCCCTCGGCGACGAGGCGGAGCACCTGGAACTGGGCGCGGGTGAGCTGTCGGCGACAGCCGAGCCCGCGGCTCGGAGCGCTGGACGAGGTAGGGGTCGACGACCACCTCGCCGCGGGCGGCGGCGATGACCGCGAGGCGGGGGTCGGCGCGCTGCAGCTGGAGGCCGAGGGCGACGCCGTTGCCGTCCTGGAGGTTGACTCGAGCAGCGCGACGTCGGTGCTCCCGGGGGTGATGACGAGCCTGGCCTCCTGGACGCCGGGCAGGGCGTGGACGACGCGCAGGCCCTCCTCGGCCACCAGGGTCTGCTCCACCATCCCCCGCATGAGGGCCTCGTCCTCCACGATGCTCACGCGGGTCGTCGGGCCGGTCACCCGGCCCATGCTAGTCACGGACCGTCGTGCGGCGGCCGGGTCCATGCGAGGGTGTGGCGGAAGCCGAGCCGGTGCCGCAGCACCGCGCCGGGCAGCACCTCGCGGGCGAGGGTGCGCAGCTCGTCGAAGGGCATCAGCGGGTCGCTGACCGGGAACGGCGGGTCGGCCGGAGGCTCGGTGCTCGGCCACGGGTGCTTGACCAGCCCGATGAGCGGGTTGGTCACGACGGACGCCGCGTCCCAGAGGTGGTCCACGGTGCTGCGCGGCGGGGCGAGTCCCACGACGAGCAGCCGCCCGCCGGGAGCCAGGAGCCGGCGCACCTGCTGCAGGGCCTCGCGGACCTCGAGGTGGTGCAGCACGGCGATCATCGTGACGAGGTCGAAGGGGCCCTCGACCGCCCCCAGCCGGTCCTCGCCGACGGTGACGTTGTCCAGGCCGCTGCACCGCCGGGAGGCCGCCTCGCGCATCTGCGGGTCGAGGTCCGTGGCGAGCACGCGGTCGAACCGGTCGGCGAGCGCCGCGGCCAGCTCGCCCTGGCCGCACCCGACGTCCAGCGCCGACCCGCGGCGCGCCGGCAGGTTGGCCAGCACCCAGCCGTGGAAGTGGTCGTTGTGGCTCCACGGGTGGCGGGCGTTGAGCCGGCGCAGCCCGTCGGCGAGCGGCGCGCCGACGGCCGTGCGGCCCAGACGACGGATCACCGGATCATCCTGCCGCAACGTGTGTCTGCTCGCGCGGCACCAGCCGCGCGAGCAGCGCCGCTGCCCCGCCGAGGCCCGCCAGGGTGCGCAGCGCCGAGGTGCCGACGGTCGTCCAGTCGATCGCCGTCTGGCCGACCAGCGCGTTGGGCACCGCGGTGATGACGCCGAGGTAGGTGCCCCATCCCGCCGCCGCCCCGGTCGCGACGAAGGCCAGCACCGCCGCCGCCAGGGCGGCCCGGCCACGCACCTGCGGCCGGGCGAGCGCGAGCAGCGCCGCCACCCCGGCAGCCCCGACGACGAGGTCGAGGACCCGCGAGCCCAGGGGCACGTCGGACAGGACGAGGTGCGCGACGGCGGCGACGGCCAGCAGGCCGGCGCCCGCGCGCAGCGCCGTGCGCGACCCCGGGGTCGGCGCGGGCGTCACCCGCCCGCCCCACCGCTGCCGGGCGTAGAGCGCGAACGCACCCAGCAGCCCGATCCCGAGCACCGCGAAGCCGGTGTAGACCATGCCGTAGACCCACCCCGCGACCGGCGGCGGCCCCGCGGTCGTCGGTGGCTGCGACGGGGCCACCGCCCGTGCCACGAGGCTCAGCGGCAGCGCGAGGAGGATCTGCCCCAGGAGACCGGCGCCGATCCACATCGGGGGCAGGACGAGCCACGCCGGCGCCCGCAGGCCACGGCGGGTCATGAACACCACGGCGAGCGCGAGCGCCACGACGTCGAGCACCATCGTGAGCCCGTTGAGCCAGAGCATCGCCGGGCTCGTCGCCAGGTCCGGGTCGCGCAGCCCGACGGGCGTGCCGGCCAGCCAGGCGAGCTTGAGGACGAGGTAGGGCAGCGTGGCCGTCGCGGCCAGGCCGGCCAGCGCCCGCCGGCCGGCCGGCACCGTCGGCGCGGTGGTGGTGGGGGAGGAGATCTGTCGGGTCTGCATGCCTCCACGCTCCGGGAGGTATGCGGTGCCCCGCCTCCCGCGCGCGGGTGGTCCTGCTCCCTCGCTCGGGGGAGGCGGCGGGGGAGGGCCGGCTGCGAGGATGGCGGCATGGTCGGACGCTGGACGAAGGGGCTGCTCCACCTGCTGGTGGGCGGCGCCTGCGCCGCGCTCGTGGTGTGGCTGGTCTTTGGCTTCTCCCAGACCGTGACCCACACGGAAGGGCCGGTGCGCGCCGCGATGGCGGTCGTCGTGCTGCTCACGGTCGTCGTCGTGGGTGCCCTGCTGCTGGCGCCCCCGGTGCGGCCCGCCGAGGTGGCGCTCGCCGGTGCCCTGCTCGAGGTGTCCCTCGACGAGCCGGCCGACACCACCTCGTGGGAGGCCCGGGCGCGGGGGCTGCTCTGGGCGCTGGCGGTCGTCGTGCTCGGCGGCGTGTCGCTGCTGGCCCTGCTGTGGTGCCTGCCGCAGGGCGTGTGGATGGCCGTGGCGGCGTTCGCGCCGGGGGCGCGGGAGGACCTGCCCGGGCCCCTGTCCGGGACGCCCGCGCCGCTGCTGCTCCTCGTCGGCGTCCTCGTCGCCGCCCTCGGTGTCGTCGTGCAGCCCGTGCTCGTGGCGCTGCTGCGCACGCTGGCCCCCGTCGTGCTCGGACCGACCGGCGCGGACCTCCTCGCCCGCGAGGAGGAGCGGCGGCGCGAGCTCCTGCGCGCCAACGCGCTGGCGAGGGAGCTGCACGACTCCGTCGGCCACGCGCTCACGGCGATCGGCGTCCAGGCGGAGGCCGGCGTGCGCGTCGCCGGGCAGGACCCGGACTTCGCCCGGGCCGCCCTGGAGCGCATCGTCGAGACGACGCGCCGCGCGGTCGACGAGCTGGACGAGGTGCTCGGGACGCTGCGCGGCACGGCCGCCGACCCCGACGCGCCCGCGGATCATCCCCGCGGAGCCGCCGGCCTGGACGGCGTCGTCGACCTGCTCGGCGAGGCGGGGCCCCGCGGCGCCGGCGCGGTGACGGTCGACGCCGCGGGTGGCGTGGGGCCGACCGCGGCCCGCACGGCATACCGGGTGGTGCAGGAGGCGCTGACCAACGCGCGGCGGCACGGCACCGGCGGGCTGCGCGGGCGGGTGGCCGTCGAGGACGGCACGCTGCGCGTCCGGCTCGACAACCCCGCCGCCGGGGCGGCGCCCGGACCCACCGGCGGTCGCGGTCTCGTCGGCATGCGCGAGCGCGTCGAGCTCGCCGGCGGCGCCCTCGAGGCCGGGCCGGTCGAGATCGACGGCGCACGCTGGTGGCGGGTCGAGGCGCGGCTGCCCGCCCGGGAGGACGGGACATGACGACGGTGCTGGTCGTCGACGACGACGCCATGGTGCGGTCCGGCTTCGTCGCCATCCTCGGCGCCGAGCCGGACCTCGAGGTCGTCGGCGAGGCGGCCGACGGCGCCGAGGCGGTGTCCGCGGCGCGCAGCCTGCGGCCCGACGTCGTCGTCATGGACGTGCGGATGCCCCGGCTCGACGGCATCGGCGCCACCCGGCGGCTGCTCGCGCTCGACGAGCCGCCCCGGGTGCTGGTCGTCACGACCTTCGAGCACGACTCCTACGTGCTCGAGGCGCTGGAGGCCGGGGCGCACGGCTTCCTGCTCAAGCGGGCCGGCGCCGACCAGCTCGTCCACGCGGTGCGCACGGTCGCGTCGGCGGACGGCCTGCTCTTCCCCGCCGCGATCCGCGACCTCGTCCGACGTGCGCGTCCGGCGACCCGCGCTCTGCCGCCCCTGTCGGAGCGCGAGTCGCAGGTGCTCGGGCTGCTCGCCCGCGGGCTGACCAACGCCGAGATCGCCGCGGAGCTCGTCCTCGGGGTCGAGACCGTCAAGACCCACGTGCGCTCGCTGCTCACCAAGCTCGGAGCGCGGGACCGCACGCAGGCGGTGATCGCGGCCTACGAGTCCGGCTTCCCGCACACCGGTTGCGGCAGGCCATAGCCTGCACCCGTGAGCAGGAACCCCGTCGGCGCGACGGCATACGCGGACCTGGGCGACGACGAGCAGGCGGAGGCGCTGCGCCCGGTCGCCGTGGCGGCCACCGAGGAGTTCGGCCTGGACGTCGTGCGGCTCGAGGTGCTGCTCCACGCCTACAACACGACCTTCGAGGTGGGGACCTCCGACGGCGGACGCTACGCGCTGCGGGTCAACACCAACTCGGCGAGCACGCCCGAGGAGGTCCTCGCCCAGCAGGCGTGGCAGCTGGCGATCGCCGCCGAGACGCCGGTGCGGGTGCCGGTGCCACGCGTGACGCGCGACGGCGACCCCTGCGCCCGCGTCGTCTCGGCGGCGCTCGGCCGTGAGGTGCTCGTCACCTGCGCGTCGTGGCTCGAGGGTCCGGACGTCGGCGAGGAGCCGGACGCCGGGCAGGGCTTCGAGCTGGGGCGGGCGATGGCCCGGCTGCACCGGCACGCCCGGGGCTGGCCGCTGCCGCCGGGGGCGACGATGCCGGTCTTCGACGAGCCGCTCTTCGGCGACCCCGACCGTCTCACCGGGGCCGAGGGCCTGGACGAGGAGCAGCGCGAGGTCCTGCGACGGGCGCGGGAGCGCGCGGACGAGGCCTTCGCGCGGGTGCACGCCGCCGGGCCGGTCGTCGCCCTCCACGCCGACCTGCACGGCGGCAACCTCAAGTGGCACGAGGGCCGCCTGGCCGTCTTCGACTTCGACGACTGCGGGCTGGGCGCCCCGGCGCTCGACCTGGCGATCAGCCTCTTCTACCTGCGCGGCGGCGGGGACGGGGCGGTCGAGCGGGCGGTGCTGGAGGGCTACGCGGACGTCGCGCCGCCGCCGGAGGTCGACCCGGCCGACCTCGAGGCGCTCGTCGCCTCGCGCCAGCTGCTCCTCGCCAACGACCTGCTCGGCAGCAGCACCGCCGCGCTGCGGGGGCGGGCACGGGACTACCTCGGGGTCACCGTGGACCGGCTGCGGCACTGGCTGGAGGCCGGGCGGTTCACGAGGGCCGCCCGCGGCCAGCAGGGCCGCTAGGGCAGGCGCGCGCCCTTCATCAGCCGCGAGCTGTAGACGTTGCTGATCCGCACGCCGTCGAGCCAGGCGGTGAGCCGCCGGGCCTCCTCGTCCAGCGCCGGGCGCGCCGCCGGCGGGAGGTCCGCGCCTGGGGTGGGCACCACCCGGACGGCGCCCTCGTCGTCCTGCACCCACGCGCCGACGACCCGTCCGTCCCACCAGGCGGTGGTGCCGCCGTTGCCGTTGGTGTCGAAGAGGTAGGGCACGTGCGCCGGGTCGAGGTAGAAGCCGCGCTCCTTCCAGCCCATCGTCGTCGGGTCCAGCGTCGGCAGCAGCGCCGCCCAGGGCTCGACCGGCGCCTCCTCCTCGACGTCGTCGGGCAGCAGCCACCCGGTCGCGCCGCCGTCGAGCGAGACCTCGACGGCGCCGACGTCCGCCAGCGCCGCCCGGACGGCGGTCTTGGTCGAGCCGAGCCACCAGCGGAGGTCCTCGAGGGTCCCCGGGCCGAAGGTGCGCAGCCAGGCCCGGACGAGCACGGCATACCCCTCGTCGGAGGGGAGGCGCCCCGGCTGTCCGCCGAGCCACTCCGAGGTCAGGGTCCACGTGGGACGCGAGAGCCGCCAGTGCCCGTCGTTGGGGCCGCGGGTGAGGAGCCCCTCGGCGCCGAGGACGGTCAGCACGCGCGGGGCGAGGTGGGTGGTGCCGCCGTAGCTCTTGCCGGGGCTGCGCACGACCGTGCCGGTCAGCTCCGGCAGCGACTCGCGCAGGTCGCGGGCGGACATCGGCGGGGAGCCCGCGAGGCGGTCGAGGACGGCGGCACGGGCCGCCTCGAGCCAGGCCTGACCGTCGTCCGCGAGGCCGTGCGCGTGCGCGTCCCTGGCCACGAGCCGGCGCTGCTCGGCGGCGACGCGCGCCGAGGCGCTGCCGAGCGCCGCCGGGAGCAGCTCGCGGGGGAGGACGAAGAGCGTGCGCCGCATGGCCAGCTGCTTGAGCACGGACCGGTCCTCGTAGAGCGCGCGGTCGACGTCGGCGGGCGCGGAGCCCTCGGTGCGGGCGGCCACGGCCAGGTGCACGGTGGCCGGCTCGGTGGCGTGCAGGACGGTCATGGCCCGCGTCGCGGCCAGCATGCCGTCGACGCGGTGCGCGGGGTGGACCGCGTGGCGGCGGGCGAGCCGGGCACGGCGCTCCCGGTCATCGACGTGCCGCACGACCGTCATCGGCGGGCCACCGCGAGGAAGACGCCGTAGGGGGTGCCGTCGCGCTCGATCTGCGAGCAGTCGTCCACCGTCACGTCGACGAGGCCGGCCCGCTCCAGCGCGGCGACCAGCTCGGGACGCTCGAAGCCGTGGTGCCCGTCGAAGTCGTGCAGGTGCGCGTGGAAGGAGCCGTCCTCGCGGTCCAGGTCGGCGACGCACAGGAGGCCGCCGTCGTCGAGCAGCGTCGCGAGGCCGGCGAGCACGGTCGCCAGGTCGTGGACGTGGTGCAGGACCATCGAGCTGACGACGAGGTCGAAGCGCTCGGGAGGCGGGCCGTCGTGCTCGAGGTCGAGACTCCATACCCGCGTGCCGGGCGGGAGCGCGCCCGAGGCGACCTTGCCCTCGAGGGCCGCCCGCATGCCCGAGGAGCTGTCGGCGACGGTGACCTGGACGTCCTCCAGGTGGCCCAGGAGGGCCTGGGTCACCAGCCCGGTCCCCGCGCCGTAGTCGAGGAGCCGGGTCCGGGCGCGGGACGGGTATGCCGTGGCGACCGCCCGCGCGACCTCGCCCGCCTGCCTCACCTTGTCGGGGTCGTCGTCCCAGGTCGCGGCCCGGTCGTCGAAGTGCTCTGCGCCCATGGGGCCACCCTGCCACGCGGCACCGACGACCTGCCCGTCGTCCACACCCCCGGCGGCGCGCCCGGCGGCCGAGGGTCGCCTGTGGACGACGCGGGTGTCGACGACGGACCGCCCGTAGGTTGCGAGGACGGACGCGCACCGGTGGTGCGCGGGGAGGGAGAGAGATGAGCATCGACCCGGCCGTCCAGGCCTACTGGGACCAGCAGCAGCGCCTCATGACGGAGAACATCCGCCGGCACGGCGTGCACCTGACGTTCGTGTCCTCCGGCGGGCCGTGCGCCTGCTGCGGGGACGACGTCGAGGAGGAGGTGCCCGACCTCGTCGCGGAGATGCTGGGCGGCCCGGAGGGGCTGCCGCCCCGGCTGGACGTGCCGTTCTGCTACACGACAGGCCTCTACGGGGTGGGCCACGCCGAGCTGATCGTCGTGGGTCTGGCGCCGGTGCCGTCGGCGGTGCTCCTCAACGAGGTGGCCCGCCGGGTGTTCGAGGACGGGCAGGACCTCGTCCCCGGCCAGCTCCTCGAGGTCGACGGCCTGAAGGTCCTCGCCGAGGAGCTGCCGGAGCCGTGGATGACGACCTTCGAGACCTTCCACTACTACGACCGGCCGCCGCGCGTGCCGCTGGAGACCTACCAGCTGACCTGGGCCGACCCCCAGGGCCGCTTCCCGTGGGACGAGGGCCACGTCCCGGTCCCCTGGCCGCAGCCGCGGCCGGGGGAGTACCGGGCGTGACCTCGGCCGGTCGCCCGCGGGCGCCTACTCCGTGGTGCCCTCGTAGAGACCGATCGTGTTGCCGTCGGGGTCGCTGAACGCGGCCCACCAGCTCGTCTCGCTGATCGGCTGCTTGCCCATGACGACGGAGCCGCCGAGCTCGGTGGCTCTCGCGAGCGCGTCGTCGATGGAGTCGACCTCGACGTAGCTGCGGGGCGTGGTGAAGTCGTCCGAGCGCGGCGCGAGCCCGCCGCCGCTGATCTTGTTGGGGGCCTGCCACATGGGGTAGCCCTCGTAGCCGG
>CAZONQ010000050.1:0-17160 GCA_964581125.1 uncultured Ornithinimicrobium sp. | reverse complement strand
GTTCGGCGCCGACCCCGCACACGTTGCGCCACACCGCGATCACCATGTGGATGCAACGAGCCCACCTATCCCCCTACCAAGCGGCCCGACTCGCTGGGCACGAGAACAGTTCGGTCACGGAGTCCATCTACTCGCACCTGAATCCCGGCGAGCTTGGGTTTGTCCGAGATGCGCTGGAAGGATGGGGGAGGGCAGACCTGCGGGCAGTGAACGATGACTCCGGGGTCGACTAGCCGCCCCCCCTGGACTCGACGAGATGCGCTCCGGCGGGGGGTCGCTGCAGCACCTAGGATCCCGGTGTGGCAGACAAGGACGCGGCGGCGGAATCGTACGCACGGGTGCCTGTTGACGGAGGGCGGCTGAGAGAACTACGCAGGGCGAAGGGGTGGTCTCAACACGACCTGTCCGTGCGCGCCGGAGTGCAAGGCGCCAGCGTGGTCTCTGCGTGGGAGACAGGGGCCGCGGTGCCTCATCCGGAGACGCTGCGGCGCCTCGCCAAGGTCCTGGGGGTGGACCCGGAGTCCTTGCTCTTCCGCTCTGGGTCACCCCTCGGGCTTGCGGAGTTGCGGGTGGTCCGTGGACTCTCACGGCGTGCGCTTGCGGCCAGCTCGGGGGTGTCGTTGACGACGCTGAGCCGCTGGGAGTCGGGTGACTTCCAGCGGACGCCGCCCAGGCACCTGCTGGAGCCGGTGGCAGCCGTCCTCGGGGTCTCCGTAGCGCGGCTCGGGGCGATCCTGGCTGCCGGCCGGAAGGGCGGGGCGAGCGGCTGAACGCACCCTTGGCTCATGCAATCACGCTGCACATGGCGGACCGAATAATTGTCAAGTCTTTACCTCGTGCTGACCTTCACCTGACCTTTGCGGGCTCTTCACAAACGAGGGTGTAGGGGTGGCGTGAGCGGGATCGGCGCGTCGGTACGGGGGTAGGCGTCGAGGTCTTCCGAAGATGGAGGTTCCTACACGCAGCCATCCGAAAGACCTCGACGTGCACGACGCTACCTTCACGGGCCCTGACCTGACTACTTTCACCGGGCTGGACGACCTCGGCCTGGCGGCCACTGGGCAGCTGCTCGAGCCCGACCGGGCGGTCCTGGCCTGCCGGGTCCTGGAGCCGGATGACTGGTGCCGTCGGTGCGGGTGCCAGGGCGTGCCGCGCGACACGGTGACCAGGCAGCTGGCGCACGTGCCGTTCGGCTGGCGACCCACCATCCTGCTCGTCACGGTCCGGCGGTACCGGTGTACCGGGTGCTCTCACGTGTGGCGCCAGGACACCAGCGCGGCTGCCGAGCCGCGGGCGAAGATCTCCCGTGCCGGGCTGCGGTGGGGACTGGTCGGGATCGTGGTCCAGCACCTGTCGATGGCCCGCGTCGCCGAGGGACTGGCGGTCTCCTGGAACACCGCCAACGACGCCGTCCTGGCCGAGGGCCAGCGGCTGCTCATCGACAACCCGGCCCGCCTCGAGGGCGTGCGCGTCGTCGGTGTCGACGAGCACTGTTGGCGGCACACCCGCCGGGGCGACAAGTACGTCACCGTCATCATCGACCTCACCCCGGTCCGCGACGGCACCGGCCCCGCGCGGCTGCTCGACATGGTCGAGGGCCGCAGCAAGAAGGCGTTCAAGACCTGGCTGGCCGAGCGCGACCAGGCCTGGCGCGAGGGGATCGAGGTCGTGGCCATGGATGGCTTCTCCGGCTTCAAGACGGCGACCAGCGAAGAGCTGCCAGACGCTGTGCCGGTGATGGATCCGTTCCACGTGGTCCGCCTGGGCGGGGAGGCACTGGACGAGTGCCGACGCCGGGTGCAGCAGGAGCTGCACGGTCACCGTGGCCGCAAGGGCGACCCGCTCTACACGGCACGACGGACCCTGCACACCGGCGCCGACCTGCTCACCGACCGCCAGCACGAGCGCGTCGAGAAGCTCTTCGCCACCGAGCAGCACACCGAGGTGCAGTGCACCTGGGGCATCTACCAGCGGATGATCTACGCCTACCGCGCCCCGGACCGGACCGCCGGCCGGGCAGAGATGGCCTCGGTCATCGAAGCGCTGAGCAGCGGCGTCCCCGCACGGCTGGTCGAGCTGCGCAAGCTCGGCCGGACCCTGGCCAGACGCGCCTGCGACGTCCTGGCCTACTTCGAGCGCCCCCGCACCAGCAACGGACCCAGCGAAGCGATCAACGGTCGACTCGAGCACCTCCGCGGCCTGGCCCTGGGCTTCCGCAACCTCACCCACTACATCGCCCGAGCCCTCCTCGAGGCCGGTGGATTCAGACCCCAACTACACCCTCGATTGTGAAGAGCCCGAAAAGGTAGTACCGTGCGTGACATGGAACCCGGCGACGATGCCATGCTGACCCACCTAAGACGTGGATCCCTGGAGTACTGCGTCCTCGCCATGCTCCAGGAAGGTCAGATGTACGGCCTCGACATCGCCCGCTCTCTGGGCGCTGACGGCGTGTTGATGTCTGGTGAAGGCACGCTGTATCCACTGCTTGCCCGACTGCGCCGTGAGGGCTTCGTCACGACGACCTGGCAGGAATCGAGTGCCGGCCCTCCGCGTCGCTACTACGGGCTGACCCCCGAGGGCACGCGCGCCCTTCAACGCTTCCGACATATCTGGCCCCGGTTCCGCGACTCTGTTGACGCCCTTCTAGACCAGGAGCAGCACCATGAACATCACTGAGCACCCCAGCGTGACGGCATACCTTGACGAACTGACGCGGCTCCTGCGCGAAGCCGAGCCCCAAGACCGCGCCGAAGTTCTGGCAGGAGTACGGGACCACCTCGAGGCAGCCTTGGCGGAGCCGCCCAAGCCCACGGACGCTGATATCCAGGAGGTGCTCTCCCGGCTCGGGCCACCCGAAGACGTGGCGCGCGAAGCACTCGGGAACGCCTCTCAGAAGGGCAGCGCTACACCTTGGCACAGCCGCGGCTGGGTGCCCTTGACCGTCGTCGTCTTGCAGCTCTTGGCCTTGCTTCTGGGCCTTCTTGTGGGTGTCGCCACCATGAAGTGGACGTCCTTGCACTCCACCAGCCTCGATGTACAGCCGGCCGTTGAGTTCGATCTCTTCCAAGTCCTTCTCGCAGCGCCCGTCACGCTGCTGGCCGGCGGACTGCCGTGGCTGCTCATGCTCGGGCTGGTGTTACCGTCGCGCCTCTGGACAACCCGTGAGAAGACCACTCACGCACTATTGCTTCCGCTCAGCGGCCTGGTGGCCACAGCGACGCCGGCGGTAGCCTGGCTCCTCACCCGGAATGAGACCGGAATGCTACTTGGGGCTGGCGCGGGCCTAGCTTGGGTGATCGGCGGAGTTGCGCTCGTGCTGGCAATCTTGACCAAACGCGCCCTCCGGCGCATGGCCGGGCACATTGCTCCAGAAAAGTCCGCCACCGCCTAACTGCGTTTCGACAGTCGCCCCGGCCTATAGCGGGAACTGCGTGACGACAGCGGCGGGCCCGATCAAATCAGTGTTCTTCGGGCCGCCTGCCCCCAGCATCCCGCTCTTACCGCACAGACTGTGGACGCACGCATCTGCCGCGCTGAGGACGCTAGCCTGCGGCGCGTCCGATCATGCCGCGCTGAGGACGCTAGCCTGCGGCGCGTCCGATCATGCCGCGACTCGCTCGCGCCGAGGAGGGCCGCGAACTGACGAGGGGCGCCGCCCTGGGCCGGCCCGAAACTCGCGTCATCCGTGGTCTACATCTTGCTCGCCACGACCGTGTAGTTCTCCGCCTCAAGGTTAAAGGTGTTCATTTCTGTGTGGAGCCCGACCTGGCCCAACTCGGCTGCGAGTTCGTCGTTTCGGTAGGGCCAGCACGACAGCAGTTCCGATCGGACGATGACCGACCCGCCCCCACCAAGCTGGGCGATCGCGATCTCGAGGTGATGCTCTTCCTCCCACCGCGGCGCAATCTCCCACCGGTAGATCACGACGGCGTCGACGCCGTTGCGGCGGACGAGCCGGTCCGTGATGTCCAGCCGGGAACCGCGAGCCCGCACGAGCTCCCAGGTGCGTGAGGTGAGTATCAAGCGTCCGCCACGGCGCAGAAGTTGGGCCATCGACTGCAGAGCGGCCAGTCTTCCTCTCGCACCCGCTGCGTGGTGCAGCGAGTTGCCGACGCAGAAGATCGCGTCGAAGGTGCCGTCATCGAAATGGTCGGGCAACTCCTCCCACGTTGCCCGCAGCGTGCGGACAGGTGCTGCGAACTCCTGAGCCAGCTCCTGCGTTCGGTGCACCATCCCTCGCTGGCGTCAGTAGCCGCAACCTCCATGCCACGACCGGCGAGCCCAACCGCCAACTGCCCGGTACCGCACGAGCAATCTAGGACGCGGGCCTCCGACGGCAGGAGACCGAGGACGTCGTCGAACGACGCGGCGAACTCGGCCGGACCGAGCTTGGCATCTGACACGAGCCACTCGTACACCTGGCCAAGCTCGTTGTAGCTCGTCACAATCACACCTCCGACCCGCGCGGACCCGATGGGTCAGTACATCGACGGCGCCTGGGGGTAAGCAACAGCGTTATCGGGCCCGTCCGCTCATGCCGCCGGTCGCGCTCACATACACAGGAGTGCCCGTCGAGCGCGTACCAATCCGCGTACCACTCGACCGGGAACGGGCGGGAAACCGCAGGAACTCAGGGGTACCATCACTGGTACTCCGAGACATCTCGGAGGTCCATGTAGGAGGCAAAGATGCAGGTCACATCGGTGAGCAGCCCTGGCTGCGTGCTCGTGACCGCAGGCTTCACACGCGAGAGGTCAGGGGTTCGAGTCCCTTCACGTCCACCATGAGGGCCAGGTCGTGCGACCTGGCCTTCTTCATGTATGCCGTGACGCACCCGGGGGAGCGACGTCGCCTACCCGTCGCCCGGGTTGCGCAGGTCGGTGGCGAAGTGGCTCACGCAGTCGCCCTGGTTCTTGAAGGGTGGGCAGAAGGGACACGGTTCGCGACACGCGGGCCGCGGTGCGGGACAAAGCTGGACTTCCTCCCTATGTTGCCTGTGTGTCGCATGGGGGTCATGTGACTGAAGTGACTGAAGAGACAACTCGACCGCAGGAGGACACCATGCGCGTTCTGCGCACCACACTGGCCACAGGGGCGGCGACCGCCCTCCTGATGAGCGCGCCGCTGGGCGCCTTCGCCGCCGAGCGGCTCCACGAGGACGACGGGTTCACCGCCTTCGGCAGCCCGGGACAGCTCGAGCAGCACCTCACCGACGTGCACGGCTACACCGACGTCTCGTGCGTCAAGGACACGGGGTTCGGCAACGACGTCCTGACCTACACGATCGACCCGGAGACGTATCCGAACCCCATCGCGCTGCGCCTGCAGATCAACAAGGGCGAGGACAACCAGCTCTGGCTCGACCCGGTGCCCGGCAAGGCCTACGACGTCCCCGAGGGGGCCAAGTTCAACTTCGCGATCGTCTGCACGGGCACCGCCCCGGCGGAGGAGCCGGAGGAGCCGGGCACCCCGGAGGAGCCGGAGGAGCCGGGCCAGCCGGAGGAGCCCGGCCAGCCCGAGGAGCCCGGCCAGCCGGAGGAGCCCGGCCAGCCCGAGGAGCCGGGTGAGCCCAACCCGCCGATCGAGACCGACGGCCCGGCCCAGCGGCCGGTCGACGGACTGCTCATGTTCGGCGCGGCCGCCGTCGTCGTGGGCGTCGGTGCCGTCGCCGCGGGGCGCCGGCTCAACCGCAGCCACTGATGACCCGGCGGCGCCTGACCAGGCGTCAGGTGCTGCGCCGCCGCAGGATCGTCGTCCTGACCGGCCTGCTCCTCGTCGTGCTCGGACTGAGCGCGGTGCTGGTGCGGGCCGGTCAGGCCGTCTGGGCCCTCGCCTCCGACGCCTTCTCGACGGCCTCCGCGGTCGCAGCGGCCGGACCGGACGCGCCGGCACGCATCGCGGTGCCTTCCATCGGGCTGGACCACGAGCTCGTCCCCGGCGGGCTCGACGACACCGGCGCGATCAACCCGGACCGTGGGGAGGTGGCCTGGTACCAGGGCGGCGACCGCGCCGTCCCCGGTGGCGAGGGGATCGCGATCGTCGCCGGCCACGTCAGCTACTACGGCGAGCCCGACACCTTCCACGAGCTCGACGCGGTGCAGGAGGGTGACGAGGTCACCATCACCCAGCAGGACGGTGACGAGCTCGAGCTGACGGTCGTGCAGGTCGCGACCGTGGGCAAGGAGGAGCTGCGCACCTCAGACCTCGTCTGGGGCGACGAGCCGGACCGACGTCTGGTCGCCCTGGTCACCTGCGACGACGCCCAGGGGTTCCGCGCCGACGGTCACCGCGCCGCCAACCACGTCGTCGTCGCCGAGGTCACCGGCTGACCTCGTCAAGGCGCGCCACCCTGCAGCCACTGCCCGCGCCTGCGTTCGTGCTGGTCAGCGGGTCTGTCGGTGGTGGGTGGTTGTGTGTGTGTATGGAGTTGAGCAGGGGTCGTGCGCCGGGTTCCGGGGAGGTGTTCCTCGGGGCCGGTGATCTGGTGTGCGCGCCGGTCACGGCGCAGGAGGCGGCGGCCGAGCAGGTGGTGGCGGCCGAGCAGCTGGCGGTGCTGAACGCGACGGACCCGGCGGAGGTGCCGGGCACGGAGGCGGAGGCGGCGGCGTGGGCGGAGATCGTGGCCACGTTGCGCACCGAGGGCCTGGACGACGGGACCGGGTGGGCCCCGGATGTCCTGCAGGGGGCGATGCGGGCGGCGACCGACGCGCTGGACGTGGCCGCCGGGCTGGAGGACGAGGACCTGGCCCGGGTGTTCGACGACGGGCTGCGGGCCGCGCTGGAGATGGCCGGGGCGGCCCGCACCCGCCTGGAGGGGGTGACCTACGCGCTGGTGTTCCAGGCGCACGCCCGTGGCCTGCACACCGCGGTCGGGCTCTCGCTGGTGGACTGGGTGCGGGCCCGCTGCCCCTGGACGGGGGTGCCGGAGGCCGCCGCGCTCAGGCACGTGGTCGAGGCCGGCGCGCAGCACTGGGGCGCGCCGCTGGACGCCGCGCTGCGCCAGGGCCGCACCTCGCTGGCCCGGGCCGGGCGGGTGGCCCGCACGATGCTGCGGCTGGGCCGGGTGCTGGACCCGGACCAGGCCGAGGCCTACGCGGCGATCGCCACGCGCGCGGCCTGCAGCACCGGCATCAGCGACGCGGACCTGGGCAAGGTCTGCACCAGGCTGCTGACCGACCTGCTGGACGAGGACCCCGGCAGGGGCAAGGACCCCGACGACCACGACCGGCCCGACCCCGCGCCGCAGGCGCTGCGCTCGTTGCGGCGGCACCGCCTCGGTGAGGGCATGACCCGCTACGTCATCGACGCCCCGGACGCGGACGCGGCCATGATCGAGGGCATCGTCAACGGGCCGCTGGCCGCGCCGGTCCCGGCACCGGACGGCAGCCCCGACCCCCGGGACGCCGACCAGCGCGCCTACGACGCGGTCAAGACCGTCCTGTCCCGGGGGCTGGCCCACCCCGGCGCGCCGGCCACCAGCGCCCGCGCCTCGGTGATCATCACCCTGCAGGCCGACCCCGCCACCGGCGCACCGACCGGCACCGCGCAGCCCGCGACCGGCGGGCCGGGCCTGAGGGCGGGCGCGGCCGGGCGCTACGCCTGCATCGGCGACCTGACCCCCGTCGTCCTGGGCCCCCTGGGCGAGCCCCTCGACCTGGGCCGCACCCGCCGCCTGGCCACCCCGGGCCAGTTCAAGGCCCTCCTGGTCCGCGACCAGCACTGCACCTACCCCGGCTGCACGGTCCCCGGCACCTGGTGCGAGGCCCACCACCTCCTCTGGTGGTGCCGCGGCGGCGGCACCGACCTGGTCCTGCTCGTCCTGCTCTGCCCCAGGCACCACACCGTCGTGCACGACAACGACCTCACCGCCACCGTCGTCGGGGACAACGTCACCTGGGACACCTGACCACCCCGCCCCGACCCGGCCCACACCGGCCGGGCCACCACCATGCCCGCACGCGCCCGGAACGGCGCACCGGCGGTGCCCAGACAGCGGCCGCAGCACCGAGGTCGCCCGGGCCGTGCTCCACGGCATCCGGGTGGCCGGCCCCGGCGCACCCGCACCCGGCTGCCGGCTCAGCGGAGGTCGGCATCCCCGTCGTGACGCCGGGGCGGCTCCTCGGGCCGGTCCTCGGGTGAGCGCTCCTCGGGCCGGTCCCAGGGGGAGCGCTCCTCGGGCGCGGCAGGAGGCAGGGAGAGTCCGGGCAGCAGCGTCTCGCCCCCACGCAGCGCCTCCATCGCACCGGGGTGCGCGGCGATGAGTGCGCGGCCCTTGTTGCGGTAGCGCAGCAGCTGCCACGCACCGAGCGCCCAGAACGGGAACTGGACCGCCATCGCGACGCGGAAGTCGGTGAGCGTGTAGGTCGACGGACCGCCCGGCGCGCGGTGGTCGAGGACGACGCCGATGAGCCCGATGGTCAGCAGCGAGGCGATGAAGCCGCCGACGTTGACCATGCCGTTGACCCGCCCGTAGCGCTCCGAGGGGTGGAAGGACCGGGCCAGGTCGAAGCCGACCATGGACCCTGGGCCGCCGACCGCCGTCACCATGACCATGAGCACCAGCAGCCAGACGGGAGCCTGGCCGGGCCACAGCAGCACCGCCGCCCAGACGGTGACGATGGCACCCACGAGGACGAGGACCAGGGTCGAGCGGTGGTAGGGGATGCGGCTCGTCAGGTGCCCGACCACCGGGCCAGCGCCCATGGCGGTGACCGTCATGAGCACGAGCAGGCCGCTGGCCGCGGTCGACGACAACCCCTCGGCGATGAGGAAGGGATAGCCCCACAGCATGGTGAAGACCGTCGGACCGAACTGCGAGGTGAAGTGGACCCAGAGCCCGAGCCTGGTCCCCGGGTTGCCCCAGACCTCGGCCATGGTCCTGGCCAGCGCGCGGATCTTGATGCGCTCCACGACCTCGCCGACGTAGGGGGAGTCGCGCACGAGGAGGAGCAGCGCGAGGCTCAGCACCACGCCGAGACCGGCGGCGGCACCGTAGGACCATGCCCACCCGAACCTCGCCAGTGCGGCTGCCAGCGGCGTCGCCGCCGCCACCGCGCCGAGCTGGCCGACCATGCTGGTCAGCTGGGTCACCATCGGCGCCTGCTTGACGTGGAACCACAGGGCGATGAGGCGCAGCAGGCTGGTGAAGATCATCGCGTCACCGCAGCCGAGGAGGACGCGCGCGACGAGACCGGCCTCGAAGGTCCCCGCGAGCGCGAAGCCGAACTGGCCGACCGTCATGAGCGTCAGGCCGACGAGCATCAGCCGCTTCGACCCGTAGCGGTCGAGCAGCACGCCCACGGGGATCTGCATGAGGGCGTAGACGGCCAGCTGCAGCACGGTGAACGTCGACAGCTGGCTCGCGGAGATGTCGAAGCGCTCCGCCGCGATGATGCCCGCGACCGACAGCGACGTGCGGTGGAAGACGGCCAGCGTGTAGACGGAGAGGCCGACCACCCAGATGACCCAGGCGCGCCGCCGCCCGATGTTGTGCACCTGGCGGCGCGGCTCAGGCACCACCGTCACCACCCACAGACGTCCTTCCACGAGATCGGGCGCCCGCGTCTGGCGCGGACACCCCATTGTGAGGGATCAGCCGTGGTGCGCCGCCGCCAGACGGCGCGGCACCTCGGCCAGGGCCAGCCGGGCCCACGTCCGCACCTCCTCGGTGACGGGCCGGGCGAGCAGGCCGGCCGCGTCGACCCACTCCATCGCCTCGTCGCCGCACGGCTCGGGCAGCGCGCCGCTCCCCGGCACGTCGAGCGGCACCGCGAAGTAGATGAGGTCGATGTGCTGGTGCGGCGGGTCCTTGGAGATGTCCTCGACCTGGACGCCCTCGGGCCGCACGAGCTGGCGCGGCGCGTCCGGCGCCACGAGGTCGATGCCGGGGGAGCCGACCAGCCGCACGCGCAGCCCCGACTCCTCGAGCGTCTCCCGCCGGGCCGCGTCGTCGGGCAGCTCGTGCGGCTCGACGTGCCCGCCCGGCGGCAGCCACAGCCCCAGCTTGCGGTGCGGGTGGAGCAGGACGTGCCCCCCGTGCACGACGAAGGTCGCGACCGTGAAGTGCTTGGTGATGCCGTCCGGCGGGTCCCGGTCCTCGACGTGTCCCACGCGGGCGACCCTAACGATAGGGGTATGGGGCACGCCTGGCGGTAGGGTTTGTGGGCACCGGTGACCCGCGCCCAGGCCGCGGCGGCACCGCATACCCGCAGACCGACGACCCCGAGGAGCCGCACGTGCCCAGCCAGATCACCGTGACCGTCGCAGGGAGCGAGCGAACGGTGGACCAGGGCACGACCGCCGCCGACCTCTTCGCCGACGACCGGCAGGTCGTCGTCGCACGGGTGGGCGGCGAGCTGGTCGACCTCGCCCACGTGCTCGAGGA
The DNA here is from genome assembly GCA_964581125.1 of uncultured Ornithinimicrobium sp. Lineage (GTDB taxonomy): Bacteria > Actinomycetota > Actinomycetes > Actinomycetales > Dermatophilaceae > Ornithinicoccus. The sequence goes on along the minus strand of CAZONQ010000050.1, from coordinate 6,773 downwards.
CGGCGACGTGGTCGAGCCGGTGCTCGTCACCGAGGACGAGGGCCTGGCGGTGCTGCGCCACTCGTGCGCGCACGTGCTGGCCCAGGCGGTGCAGCAGGCCTTCCCGGAGGCCAGGCTGGGCATCGGTCCGCCGATCCGCGACGGCTTCTACTACGACTTCGACGTGGACGAGCCGTTCACCCCCGACGACCTCAAGCGCCTGGAGAAGGCGATGCAGAGGATCGTCAACCAGGGCCAGACCTTCCACCGGCGCGCGGTCTCCGACGACGAGGCGCGGCGCGAGCTGGCGGCCGAGCCCTACAAGCTCGAGCTCATCGGCCTCAAGGGCGGCTCCGCCGAGTCCGCCGCCGAGGGCGCCTCGGTGGAGGTCGGCGGCTCGCAGCTGACCATCTACGACAACGTCGACCGCACCGGGCAGGTGGTCTGGGGCGACCTGTGCCGCGGCCCCCACGTGCCGACCACCAAGCTCATCGCCAACGGCTTCAAGCTCATGCGCAGCGCCGCCGCCTACTGGCGCGGCTCGGAGAAGAACCCCCAGCTCCAGCGCATCTACGGCACCGCGTGGGCGAGCAAGGACGACCTGCGGGCCTACCTCGAGCGGCTCGCCGAGGCCGAGCGCCGGGACCACCGCAGGCTGGGCGCCGAGATGGACCTCTACTCCTTCCCGGAGGAGGTCGGTCCCGGCCTGCCCGTCTTCCACCCCAAGGGCGCGATCCTGCGGCGGACCATGGAGGACTACGTCTGGCAGCGGCACGTGGACTCCGGCTTCTCCTACGTCACCACCCCGCACCTGGCCAAGGAGGGGCTGTTCCACACCTCCGGCCACCTGCCCTACTACGCCGACGGCATGATGCCGCCGCTCGACGACGACGGCCAGCTCTACCGCGTCAAGGCGATGAACTGCCCGATCCACAACCTCATCTACCGCAGCCAGCAGCGCTCCTACCGCGACCTGCCGCTGCGCTACTTCGAGTTCGGCACCGTCTACCGCAACGAGAAGTCCGGCGTCCTCCAGGGTCTGACCCGGGTGCGGATGATCACCCAGGACGACAGCCACTCCTACGTCACCAAGGAGCAGGCGCCGGCCGAGATCAAGCACCTGCTCGACTTCGTCCTCGGGCTGCTGCGCGACTTCGGCCTCGACGACTACTACCTCGAGCTGTCCACCCGCGACGAGACCGGCGACAAGAAGGACAAGTTCATCGGCTCCGACGAGCAGTGGGCCGAGGCGACGAGGATCCTCGAGGAGGTCGCGGTGGAGTCCGGCCTGGAGCTGGTCGCCGACCCGGGCGGCGCCGCCTACTACGGCCCCAAGATCTCGGTCCAGGCGCGCGACGCGATCGGCCGCACCTGGCAGATGTCGACGATCCAGTACGACTTCAACCAGCCCGAGCGCTTCGGCCTCGAGTACTCCGCGGCCGACGGCAGCCGCCAGCAGCCGGTGATGATCCACTCGGCCAAGTTCGGCTCGATCGAGCGCTTCATCGGCGTGCTCGTCGAGCACTACGCCGGGATGTTCCCGCCCTGGCTGGCGCCGGTCCAGGTGCTCGGGGTGCCGGTCGCCGAGGAGTTCCAGCCCTACCTGGAGCAGGTCGCCGAGCAGCTGCGCGCCTCCGGCGTCCGGGTCGAGCTGGACCTGTCGGACGACCGCTTCCCCAAGAAGATCCGCAACGCCAGCAGGAGCAAGGCGCCGTTCATCCTCATCGTCGGCGGCGAGGACCGGGACGCCGGGGCCGTCTCCTTCCGCTACCGCGACGGCTCGCAGAAGAACGGCGTCCCCGTCGCCGACGCGGTCGCCGAGATCACCACCGCCGTCCGCGACCGGGTGCAGGTCTAGGGGACGCGGGTCGTGGCGTCGCTGGGGGAGCAGGCGGGCCGGGTGCGCGTGCGCCCGCTCGCCGAGGACGAGGCCCTCCTCCTCGGCGCCCTGCACCTGCAGGCGCTGCGGCGGCGAGGCGTCGACCCCGCCGGCCCCGAGGGCCGCGGGCACGTCCAGGACCTCGCCACGGCGTGGCGCACCCGGGCCGGTGACCTGCCCGCGTGGGTGGCCGAGCACGACGACCGGCACGTCGGCATGGCGGTCTGCCGGCTCCCGCAGCTCCCGCACGTCGGCCGCGGGCGCCCCGAGCTCGTGGTGCACGAGGCGCTCGGCGCCCCCGGCGAGGAGGCGGTCGGCCTGGCCCTCGTCCGCGCGGTGGTGGCCTGGGCGGGGCGCGAGGGTCACCCGCGCGTCGAGGTCGCGCCCGGCCTGGTCCTGCCCCCGGCGGTGCTCGACGCCGCCCGGGCGGACGTCGTGGCGGGCCGGCTCGTCACGCTGCCGACCCGCCTCTGACCTGCCCGGCCGCCGGAGCCTAGGGCTCGAGCAGGAAGACCGGGATCTGCCGGTCGGTGCGCTCCTGGTAGTCGGCGTAGGGCGGGAAGGCGGCCACGCAGCGCTCCCACCAGGCGTCGCGCTGCGGCCCGTCCTCGAGGAGGCGCGCGTGGCGCACGTGCTGCTCGGTGCCGTCCTGCACGAGGACGTCGCCGTCCGCGCGCAGGTTGTGGAACCACGCCGGGTGGCGCTCCGCGCCGCCCTTGCTCGCCACCGCTGCGTAGGTGCCCTCGTGCTCCACCCGCATCAGGGGCACCCGCCGCAGCTGCCCGCTGCGGGCCCCACGCATGGTGACCACGACGACCGGCCGGCCCTGGACGTCTACCGCCCCGGTGTCGCCGGTCTCGTCGATCCTCGCCAGCTGGCGGGCCACCCAGCCGGTCTTCTCGGTCATGTAGGTCTGGACTGCGTCAACCATGCCCGGTGCAACCGAGGAGGGCCGGAGCATCTTCCCGACCCGGCGCACCACGTAGGATCCAGACCATGACCGAGGGACCCCCGACGGAGCCGGACACCGACGGCCTACCCGGCGTGGCCGACGGCTTCCAGCGCCTCTGGACGCCCCACCGCATGGTCTACGTGGCCGGTGACCGGCCCAGCCCGGACCGCGGCTCGGGCTGCCCGTTCTGCGCCGCCCCGGCCCGGCCGGACGAGGAGACGCTCATCGTCCACCGCGGACGGACCTGCTACGTGGTCCTCAACCTCTTCCCCTACAACCCGGGGCACCTGCTCGTCTGCCCCTACCGCCACGTCCCGCTCTACCTCGACCTCACCGACGAGGAGACGGCCGAGTTCACCGCGCTCACCAAGGCCGCGATCCGCGCGGTCGACGCGGCGAGCGGGGGACCGTCGGGCTACAACATCGGGATGAACCAGGGCGAGGCCGCCGGGGCGGGCGTGGCCGCCCACCTGCACCAGCACGTCGTCCCTCGCTGGGAGGGCGACGCCAACTTCCTGCCGATCGTCGGCCGGACCAAGGCCCTGCCGCAGCTGCTCGAGGACACCCGCGCCCAGCTCGTCGCCGCCTGGCCCGAGGGCTGACCCGGCCCATGCTCGGCCGCCACGCGCACGGGGCAGCCACGCGGGTCCTCGGACCGCCGGCCCGGCTCCTCGTCCGCGCCGGGGTCCGCCCGGACGCCGTCACGGTCGTCGGGACCGTCGGGGTCGTCTCCGGCGCGCTCCTGCTCTACCCGCGCGGCGAGCTCTGGTGGGGCACGGTCGTCGTCGCCGTCTTCGCGCTGGGTGACGTGCTCGACGGCGCGATGGCCCGCGTCTCCGGGCGCGGCAGCGACTGGGGCGCCTACCTCGACTCCACGCTCGACCGGGTCGCCGACGCCGCGGTGCTGTCCGGGCTCGTCGTGTGGTTCCTCGGCGAGGGCGGCCGGCCGATCGACGGCTACCTCGCGCTGGGCTGCCTCGTCACCGGCTTCCTCGTCCCCTACGCCCGGGCGCGCGCGGGGCAGCTCGGCTGGAGCGTCGAGGCGGGGGTCGCCGAGCGGGCGGACCGGCTGCTGGCGGTGCTGCTCGCCACGGGCCTCACCGCCCTGGTCCTGCCCGCGTGGGTCCTCACCGTCGTGCTCGGCCTCGTCCTGCTCGCCTCCTGCGCGACCGTCGTGCAGCGGATGTCGAGCGTGCGCCGCCGGGCGCTGGTCGGGTGAGCCTCCTCGGCCTGCACCGGACCTACGGCGCCGCGCGGCCCGACCTCGGCCCGGTCGCGCTCGCCGCGCTCACCGCGCGCGGCGGGCTCTCTTACGGCGCCTACTGGGCGCGCCTGGCCACGCTGCCCCGGCTCCGCCCCGGGACGGTCGACCGCCTCGTCGTCGGCACGGGCCTGGACGACGTCCTCGCGGGTATGGCGTGCGGCCGCGGCCAGGTGCTGGTGCTGCTCCACCTCGGCCACTGGGAGCTCGCGGGCGCCTGGGCCGCCCGCCGGCTGGGCGGGCTCACGACCGTCGCCGAGGTGCTCGGCCCGGGGCCGCTCGCCCGCCTGACGACCCGGGCACGGGCCGCCGCCGGGATCGACGTGGTGCCCGCCGGCGCGGGGACCGCCGGGGTCCGGCGCCTGGTGGGGGTGCTGCGCGACGGGGGAGCGGTCGCCCTCCTCGCCGACCGGGACCTGCGCGACCGCGGGGTGCACGCCCGACGGGTCGGCGTCGACCTCGGCGGTCTGCGGACGACCCTGGCCGCGGGACCCGCCGAGCTGGCCCTCGCCACGGGCGCGCAGCTGCGGCCGGTCGTCGTCACGACCGTCCGCCGCCGGCATGCCCCGCGGCGCGGCGGCGCGCGGCACCGGGTCGAGCTCGGCCGCGAGGTGGAGCCGGGGGAGGGGCCGCGCGGGGAGCAGGTCGCCCGGATGACCCGCGCCTGCGCCCGGGTGCTGGGCGAGGCGGTGCGACGGCACACCTCCGACTGGCACCTGACGAGGCTGCCCGGGCCGGAGGAGGAGCGGTGAGGGTGGCTCTGGTGTGCCCCTACGACCTGGGCCGTCCCGGCGGCGTGCAGGGCCAGGTGCTCGGCCTCGCGGCCCAGCTGCGCCGCCGCGGGCACGAGGTGGGCGTGCTGGGTCCCGGCCGCCCGGGCCCGCACGTCGACGAGACCCTGCCCGCGTCCGTCGTCTCCAGCGCCGGCCGGGGCGTCGCCGTGCCGGCCAACGGGTCCGTCGCGGGGGTCGCGCTGGCCCCGGCCACCTCGCGGCGGGTCCGTGCCTGGCTCGACCGGGTGCGCCCGGACGTCGTCCACGTGCACGAGCCTGGCGTCCCCGCGCTCGGGCCGGCCGCGGTGCGCGGGGCCAGGGCGAGGGCCGTGCCCGTCGTCGCCACCTTCCACGCCGCGCGCCCCGCGCAGGCGACGGACCCTCTCCTGCGGGCGCTCCTGCGCGGACTGCTCGGGCCGCTGCCCGTCACGACGGCGGTGTCCGCCTCCGCGCGCGACCTCGCCGCGTCCCTGTGCGGCACGGACCCGGAGCTGGTGCCCAACGCGGTCGACGTCCCCGGGCTCGCCGCACGACCCGGGCCGGACGGCCTCCTCCCGCCTCCACTGCGGGACGGCGCACCGACCCTCCTCCTCCTCGGGCGCCGCGACGAGCCGCGCAAGGGCCTCGACGTGCTCCGGGAGGCCCTGGGGCCGCTGCGGACCGTCGTGCCCGGGGTGCGCCTGGTGCTGGCGGGTCCCGGCCGGACGCGGGTCGACGGCGCCGTCGACCTGGGGGAGGTGGACGCCTCCACCCGACGTGCGCTGCTCCATACCTGCGACGTCCTGGTGGCCCCGCACACCGGGAGGGAGAGCTTCGGGATCGTCCTGGTGGAGGCGATGGCGGCGGGCACCCCCGTGGTGGCCAGCGACCTGCCCGCGTTCCGCGAGGTCCTCGGCGGCGCCGGGCTGCTCGTGCCGGCCGGGGACCCGGGCGCGCTGGCGGCCGCGCTGGCCGAGGTCCTGACCGACGACGCCCGTCGCGCCACCCTGGGGGCGCGGGGAGCGGACCGGGCACGGCGGTGGGACTGGGGCCTCGTCACGGACCGGTGGGAGCGGGTCTACGACCGCGCGTGCCGAGCACCCGGCGGCGGCTCGTAGACTTGAGCGGACGCCCCCGTGCGGCGTCCTCCGCCGACCCCGGCACCGTCGCCCACCCGTCGACGCGCGACCACCACGGCCGCGCGCACCGATCCGTCCGAGAGGCCACCATGACCGAGCCCACCACGCCCAGCACCGGCACCACCCGCGTGAAGCGCGGCATGGCCGACATGCTCAAGGGCGGCGTCATCATGGACGTCGTCACCCCGGAGCAGGCGAAGATCGCCGAGGACGCCGGCGCGGTCGCCGTCATGGCGCTCGAGCGGGTGCCCGCCGACATCCGCGCCCAGGGCGGCGTGTCCCGGATGAGCGACCCGGACATGATCGACGGCATCATCGAGGCCGTCTCCATCCCGGTCATGGCCAAGGCACGCATCGGGCACTTCGTCGAGGCGCAGGTGCTGCAGAGCCTCGGGGTCGACTACGTCGACGAGTCCGAGGTGCTGACCCCGGCCGACTACGCCAACCACATCGACAAGTGGGCCTTCACCGTGCCGTTCGTCTGCGGGGCGACCAACCTGGGCGAGGCGCTGCGCCGGATCACCGAGGGGGCGGCGATGATCCGCTCCAAGGGCGAGGCCGGCACCGGCGACGTCTCCAACGCGACGACGCACATGCGCTCCATCCGCGCCGAGATCCGCCGTCTCCAGTCGATGGCCCCCGACGAGCTCTACGTCGCCGCCAAGGAGCTGCAGGCGCCCTACGACCTGGTCAAGGAGGTCGCCGAGGCCGGCAAGCTGCCCGTCGTGCTCTTCACCGCCGGCGGCATCGCCACCCCGGCGGACGCCGCGATGATGATGCAGCTCGGCGCCGAGGGCGTCTTCGTCGGCTC
>CAZONQ010000049.1:0-17280 GCA_964581125.1 uncultured Ornithinimicrobium sp. | reverse complement strand
GACGGGGCCTGTCCTGACCGGGCGTGCGTTCTGCACGGGTGGGGGGTGTGCAGAGCGTGCGCTCGGTCGCGAAAGGGGGCGGGTCAGGCCAGGTCGGGACGGGTGTGCAGAGCGTGCGCTCGGTCGCGAAAGGGAGGCGGGTCAGGTCAGGTCAGGCCAGGTCGGGACGGGTGTGCAGAGCGTGCGCTCGGTCGCGAAAGGGGGCGGGCCAGGCCAGGTCGGGACGGGTGTGCAGAGCGTGCGCTCGGTCGTGAAAGGGGGGCGGGTCAGGTCGGGCCGGGCCAGGTCGGGGGTGTGCAGAGCGTGCGCTCGGTCGCGAGAGGGGGACGGGTCGGGTCAGCCGCAGGTGCCGGCGAAGCCGGCCTTGGGCGACACGTCGTCGACGTAGCTCTCCATCGTGTCCGTGCGCAGGTGCTGGCTCAGCGTGCCCATCTGGGTCTCGGCCATGAGCACGATCGAGCCGGCCACGGGGTGCATGTCGATGCCGCACCACGGCCCCTGCCAGAAGTGGATGTCGCCGCCGCGCACGTTGCGCATCGACAGCGCCAGGTCGCGCATGTCGGAGACCTTGAGGTCCTCGTCGACGGTGAGGTTGGTCGTGGCCGCGTCGACGAAGCCGGCCAGCCGCACCGGGTTGGTGAGGGTGTCGCGCGAGAGCGCCTTGCCCAGCACCGCCTTGATGAACTGCATCTGCCGCTCGCCGCGGGAGATGTCGCCCTGGGACAGCGACTTGCGCTCGCGGACGAAGCGCAGGCCCTGCTCGCCGTTCATGTGGTGCACGCCCGCGGTGAAGCCGCCGCCGGACTCGGTCACCTGGACGTCGACGCCGCCGATCGCGTCGGTCATCGCCTTGAAGCTCTCGAAGTTGACGATCGCCACGTGGTCGATCGGCACGTCGACCAGCGGCTGCAGGGTCTGGATGAGCAGCGGCGCCCCGCCGTAGGCGTAGGCGGCGTTGATCTTCGAGCTGCCGCCGGTGCCGGCGATCGGCACGAACAGGTCGCGGGGGAAGTGGATCAGGTCGACCCGGCTGCGCGCGTCGTCGATGTGGGCCAGCACGATGACGTCGGAGCGTCCGCGCTCGACCGACAGGTCGCGGCTGTCGCTGCCGATGATGAGGAAGTTCATCGCATCGCCGGCCGAGGGGTCGCGCTCGGGCGTGGTCACCGGCACGGTCGTGCCGTCGACGTCGAGCGCCTGGCCGTCCTCGCCGACGATCGGCGCCGTGCCGTCCTCGCCGTCGGTGTCGACCTCGGTCCCGTCACCGGTCTGGTCGGCCTGGTCGTCGCCGGGCTGGCGCGCCCCGTCCGGGGAGATGGTGATCTCGCTCTGCCTGTCGCCCTTGAGGTCCTCGTGCTCGATGTTGCCCGAGACCGTGCGCTGCAGGTAGAAGAGGTAGACGCCGACCGCGACCACGGCCACGAGCACCAAGACCCCCACCGAGCGCGCGGCGATGCCCAGCGTCCCGGGCCGGCGCCGGCCCCGCCCGCGGCGACGCGTGCCGTGGTCGTCGTCTGCCGGCCCGCGGCCGGTGGCGGTGTCGTCGAACCCCATGGGCGGGCAGTCTAGAGCCAGCTTCTGGAAGGTTCCCGCACGTGACGTACCGTGGCGGTATGAGCGTCCTGCTGAGCCGTCCCGGTGCCGTGGCCGGCACGGGCGCCGACGCCGGCGTCGCGGCCCACTACGGCAACCCGCACAAGGAGCAGGTCCTCCTCGAGGAGGGCCTGGCCGTGGTCGACCTGTCCCACCGCGGCGTGGTCACCGTCACCGGTCCCGACCGGCTGACCTGGCTGCACTCCCTCACCACCCAGCACCTGTCGGCGCTGCCGCCGCGCACCTCCGCCGAGACTCTCGTCCTCTCGCCCAAGGGGCACGTCGAGCACGCGCTGCACGTCGTCGACGACGGGGAGACGACCTGGATGACGACCGAGCCAGGCGACGCCCCCGCGGTGGTCGCCGGGCTCGACTCCATGCGCTTCATGCTCCGCGTCGAGGTCGCCGACGTCACCGACCGGTATGCCGTGCTCGGCGAGCCGGTCGACGCCGAGTCCGCCGAGGGCGAGCCGGTCGCGTGGGTCGACCCGTGGCCGGCGGTCGTGGGGGAGAGCCACGCCTACGGCCCGGTCGGCGAGGAGCACCCGGGGCACGGCCGTGCCTGGCGCGAGCTGGTGGTGCCGCGCAAGGAGCTGGCGGCGGCCGTCGGCGACCGGGAGCTGGCCGGCACCTGGGCCGCCGAGGCCCTGCGCGTGGCGGCCTGGCGGCCGCGCGCCGGCCTGGACACCGACCACCGCTCGATCCCGCACGAGCTGGACTGGCTGCGCACCGCGGTCCACCTGCACAAGGGCTGCTACCGCGGCCAGGAGACCGTCGCCCGGGTGAAGAACCTCGGCCGGCCGCCGCGCCGCGTGGTCTTCCTCCACCTCGACGGCTCGGGCCACGTCCCGCCCGAGCCGGGCACCGAGCTGGTCCCCGTCGACGGCGGCCGCGCGGTCGGCCGGCTCACGAGCGTGGCCCAGCACCACGAGGACGGGCCGATCGGCCTGGCCCTGGTGAAGTACACCACCGACCCCGCCGCGGTCCTCCTCGCCGGAGACGTCTCCGCCGCCCAGACCGAGATCGTCCCGGCCAGCACCGAGCGCCCGGCCCCGCGCCCGAGGCTGCGCTGACCCCATACCTCCCCGCCCGCGCAGCGGCTGGCAGGATCGGCACCATGGCTTCGACCCTCATCACCGTCGCGCCGACCGGCGCCGAGACCGCCAAGGCGGACGTCCCGCAGCTGCCGACGACCCTCGAGGAGCTGGTCGAGACCGCCGTGCGCTGCGAGCAGGCCGGCGCGGGGCTGATCCACGTGCACGTGCGCGACCCCGACGCCGGGCACGCGCCCACGCTCGACCCGGTCCGGCTGCGCGACACCGTGCAGGCGCTGCGCGAGGCGACCGACCTCGTCGTGCAGCTCTCGACCGGCGGCTCGGTCAGGGACCCGCTCGAGCAGCGCCTCACCGTCCTCGAGGCCGAGCCCGACTCGTGCTCGCTGACCTGCGGCACCGTCAACTTCGGCGACGACGTCTTCCTCAACCCGCACGGCTTCATGAGCGACCTCTACGTGCAGGCGCAGGAGAAGGAGGTGGTGCCGGAGTTCGAGATCTTCGAGCTCGGCCACCTCGCCGCGCTGAGCCGGCTCATCGACGCGCACGGCCTGCCCTACGGCGGCAGGGTGCACGTCGACTTCGTCACCGGCGTCCCCGGCGCGATGCCCGGCACCGTCGAGGCGCTCGTCGCCGGCGTGCAGATGCTCCCGCCCGGGACGACCAGCTGGTCGGCCACCGGCATCGGCCGCGCCCACCTGCCGATCGCCGCGGCCGCGCTCGCGATGGGCGGCCACCTGCGCGTCGGCATGGAGGACAACCTCATGATGGCCCGCGGCCGGCAGGTGCAGCACAACGCCGAGCTCGTGGAGCGCGCGGCGGGCCTGGCCACGACCATGCAGCGTCCCCCGATGAGCACCACCGAGGCGCGCGAGCTGCTGGCGGTCAAGGACCGCCGCGAGCGGTGAGCACGGGTATGCCGTCCGCCACCGCCCCCAGCCCGCTCGCCTCCGCGCCCGTGGTCGCCGAGGTCGTGCGCAACGGCTTCGTCGAGTCGGTCCACCACGGCGTCGTCGCCGCCGTCGACGCGGGCGGGACCGCCGTCGTGCGGGTCGGCCCGGTCGACGCGCCCGTCCTGCCACGGTCCTCGCTCAAGCCGCTCCAGGCGGTCGCGATGCTCCGGGCGGGCGCCGACCTGCCCGGCGAGCTGCTCGCGCTCGCGTGCGCCAGCCACTCCGGCGAGCCCTTCCACCTGGAGGGCTCGCGGCGGATCCTGGCCGCGGCCGGCCTGGACGAGAGCGCCCTGCAGAACACCCCCGACCGACCGCTCGACCAGGCCGAGCGCGAGCGCTGGCTCGCCGCCGGCCGGGCGCCGCAGCCGCTCGCCCAGAACTGCTCGGGCAAGCACGCCGGGATGCTCGCCGCGTGCGTGGCCGGCGGGTGGGACACCGCCACCTACCGCGACCCCGACCACCCCTTCCAGCGGCTGGTCGTGGAGGTCGTCGAGGAGCTCACCGGCGACCGCGTCGAGGTCGTGACGGTCGACGGCTGCGGCGCCCCCGCGCTCGGCGTGACCGCCCTCGGCCTGGCCCGCGCCTTCGGCCGGATCGCCTCCGCCGACCCCGCGACCCCGGAGGGCCGGGTGGCCGACGCGGTCCGGGCGCACCCCGAGTGGCTCGGCGGGACCGGCCGCGACGTCACCGACCTCATCCGCGGCGTCCCCGGGCTCGTCGCCAAGGACGGGGCCGAGGCGGTCTACGCCGTCGGCCTGGCCGACGGCGGCGGCGTCGTCGTGAAGATCACCGACGGCGACGACCGGGCGCGGGTGGGCGTGACCACGGCGGCCCTGCGCCGGCTCGGCGCGACCGACCTGGGCCCCGGCGTCGAGGCCGTGCTCGACGAGCTCGACGGACGCGCGGTCGTGCGCGGCCACGGCGAGCCGGTCGGCGCGGTCCGCGCGCTGCCGCTGCCGTGAGGCCGCTGCAGTGAGGGCGGTCCTGCAACGGGTCACCCGCGCCGGCGTCACCGTCGACGGCGAGGTCGTCGGCGCGATCGGCCCCGGCCTGCTGGCCCTGGTCGCCGCCACGCACGACGACGGCCCCGCCGACGTCGCGACCGTCGCGCGCAAGATCGCCGAGCTGCGGATCCTGCCCGACGAGACGTCGGTGGCCGACGCCGGTGCGGCCGTGCTCGTCGTCAGCCAGTTCACCCTCTACGGCGACACGAGGAAGGGCCGCCGCCCGTCCTGGTCGAGGGCGGCCCCGGGTGCCGTCGCCGAGCCCCTCGTCGACGCCGTCGCCGACGCGCTGCGGGCGCGGGGGATCGAGGTGGCCACCGGCCGCTTCGGGGCCCAGATGCAGGTCGAGCTGGTCAACGACGGCCCGTTCACGGTGATCGTCGACACCTGAGGCGGCGTCCCGTGGGAGTCGTCACGTGAGTCTCGGCACCGTCGCCGACTCCCACGGGACGACTCCCACGGGACGACCTCCACGGGACGGCCCCGCCACCTCGCTCCCCGGCGCCACGACCGGCCCGCTCCCTCGCCGCACCCAGGCTCACCGCATACCCTGGGTCCCATGCCAGTCCTCTACCAGGCGCAGAGCCTGCTCATGACCGCCATCGGCGTCGCCGTCCTGGCGATGATGGCCTGGGCGCTGGTCGACTGCGCCCGCACCCGGCCCGACGCCTTCGTCGCCGCCGGCAAGCGGACCAAGGGCTTCTGGCTGCTGCTGACCGGGGTCGCGACGGCGATCGGGTTCATCTTCGTGCTGCACCCGTTCAACCTGTTCAACCTCGCGGCGATCGTGGCGGCGGCCGTCTACCACGCCGACGTCAAGCCGGCGCTCAAGGCGGTGCTGGGCAGCGGTCGCGGCGGTCAGGGCACGCACATGGGCCCCTACGGGCCGTGGTGACCCGTCTCGGTGCGCCCCGCACCGAGACCGTCCCCGGACCGGACGGCGACCTGGAGGTCCTCACCACCGGGCGCGGCGACCCGCGCTCGGTCTTCGTCCACGGCATGGCCGGGTCGATCGCGACCACGCGCCCCTACGCCTCCACGGTCCCGGGGACGCGCACCTTCCTGCACCTGCGCGGCCACGGCCGCTCGCACACGCCCGTGCACGACGACTGGGGGTATGACGATCTGGCGGCCGAGCTCTGGTCGGTCGCCGACCGCGTGGGTGCGACCCGGGCGCTCGGGGTGAGCATGGGCGCGGGGGCGCTGCTGGCCGGCCTGGCGCGCGACCCCGACCGCTTCGACCGGGTCGTCCTGGTCCTCCCGGCGACGATCGACCGGCCCCGCGACGACGCGGCCATGCGCCGGCTCGGCCGGCTCGCGGTGCGGGTCGAGGCCGGTGACGCGCGCCCGGTCGCCGCCCATCTGCTCGCCGAGCAGCCCGCCGAGGTGCGGGACGACCCAGGGGTGGTGGCCTGGTGCCGGGAGCAGGCCGGGCAGCTGGTCACCACCGGTGTCGCCAGCGTGCTGCGGGTGCTGCCGCGCCACGTGCCCGTCCCGGACCGTGCCCTGCTGGGGCGCGTGACCTGCCCCGTCCTCGTGCTCGGCCAGGAGGACGACGACACCCACCCGGCCTCCGTCGCGCGGGAGCTGGCCGGGCTCTTCCCCCGCGGGGTGGTGCACGTCAGCGGCCCGGGTGGCATCATGTGGAGGCACCGCGCGCAGACCCGTGACCGCGTGGGTGCCTTCCTCGCAGGGACGTGAGGAGCGCAGGGAGAGAAGCCAGGGGGCGTGCAGGGCGCCCCGGAGGAGGACCACGTGCCGCAGCCGACCCGACCCACGGCCGTAGGGCCGATCCGTGACCGCACCCAGGACGTGTTCGTCGTCGAGCGTCCGTGGGGACGGTTCCAGCAGTTCGCGACCAACGAGCCGGTGACCGTCAAGACCATCACCGTGGAGCCGGGCCACCGGCTGTCGCTGCAGACGCACGACCACCGCGCCGAGATGTGGCACGTGATCGAGGGCACCGCCGACGTCCGGATCGACGACGAGGCGTGGGCGGCCGGTCCCGGCGACATGGTCTGGGTGCCGCCGGGCGCCAGGCACCGCCTCGGCAACTCCGGCACGGCGCCCGTGCGGATCCTCGAGCTGGCCTTCGGCGACTTCGACGAGGCCGACATCACCCGGCTGGACGACGACTACGCCCGCTGAGCGGTGGGCGTGGGCCTCGCCCGCTCTCCCGGGACCCTCAGCCGCAGGGGGCGCCGACGGGGACGTCCACCTCCTCGGAGCGCCCGCCGACCTCGACGACGACCCCGTAGCACCCGGGCTCGTCGGTCCAGAACCCTCCCGGCCACCACAGCCAGCCCGTGGTGCTGCTGGGCGCGGCGCCCTCGCACGAGGCCGGCACGACGGTGGTGCCCGGCTCGCCGGGTGAGCCCCAGCCGATGCGCAGGTGCTCGACGGACCCCTCCGCGACGCGCAGCCGCCACCCGCCCCGGCCCCCGTCCCTGACACCCAGCCCGGTCTTGCTGAACCAGCGCTCGGGGCCGGCTCCCCCCGGGGTCTCGACCGCCTGGAGCGGCCGGCCGTCCGGGGCGGGCAGGGCGAGCGTCCCGAGGACCGTCACGTGGTCCGCCGAGGGCGCCGCGTCACCGACCGGGTCGCAGTCCAGGGCCCTCTCCGACGCGCCCGTGGGCGTGCCGGTGCCCGTGGCCGTGCCGGTGCCCGTGGGCGGGGAGCAGGCGGCCACCGCAAGGGCCAGCGCCGCCAGCGCCGCCAGCGCCGGTGCCGCGTCCGGGCGTCCCGCCATGGGGTCAGTGTCCCCGCCGCCCGACGGACCGGCAAGGTCTGCGTCCCGCTCAGCGCGGCGCCACCGCGTCCCACGCCACGCCGAGCTCGCCGAGCCGCCAGCGCGGCGGCCCGTGGAGCACGGGCCAGCCCTCGGCGCGCAGCTCCTGCGCGCACGCGACGAACCGCTGACGCGCGCCGAAGCCGGCCAGCGGGGCGTTGCGCGCCCACGCGGCGTCGAGCGCGGCCACGAGGGCGTGCACGCCCTCGCCCGGGACGTTGCGGTGGATGAGCACCTTGGGCAGGCGCTCGGCCACGACGGAGGGCCGCTCGAGGCCGGCGAGGCGCCAGGAGAGGGTGAGCGAGCGGGGCTCCGGCGTCCCGTCGCCGCCGCGCCGCACGTCGACCCAGGCCGCGAGCCGGCCGACCTCGTCGCACGTCCCCTCGACGAGCACGCCGCCCGGTGCCAGCCGGCCGACCACCTCGGCCCAGGCGGCGGGCACCTCGTCCTCGGCATACTGCCGCAGCACGTTGAAGGCCCGCACCACGTGCGGCGCCGCGCCGCCCGGCACCGGCAGCTCGAAGCCGCCCAGCACGAACTCCACCCGCGGCGGGTCCGCCACCGCCTCGCCCCGGGCGACCCGCCCGGGGTCGATCTCGACCCCCACGAAGCGGGCGTCCGGCCGCACCCGGCCCAGGCGCGAGGCGAGCTCGAGCACCGTGACGGGGGAGGCCCCATACCCCAGGTCGACGACCACCGGCGGACCGGCGGGCGCGCGCAGGACGTCCCGCAGCGCCCACGCCATCCAGCGGTCGACCCGCCGCAGCCGGTTGGGGTTGGTCGTGCCGCGCGTGATCGTGCCGACGGGGCGGCTGCGCGGGCGGGGGGTCACGTGCCCAGGTTAGGCGCGCGGCCCCGTGCGAGACTGGAGCGGTGACCAGCAAGGGCCTGCGCCACGTGGCGATGGTGACGGTGCACACCTCGCCGCTCGAGCGTCCCGGCACCGGCGACGCCGGCGGTCTCAACGTCTACGTCGTCGAGACCGCCACCCGCCTCGCCCGCCGCGGCGTCCTCGTCGAGATCTTCACCCGCGCCACCTCCCGCTCCCAGGGCGACCGCGTCCCGCTCGCGCCCGGCGTGACGGTCCACCACGTCACCGCGGGCCCGCTCGAGGGGCTCGGCAAGGAGGACCTGCCGGGCCAGCTGTGCGCCTTCGCCGCCGACTTCTCCCACCACCTGGCCGGCCGGCCCGAGGGCCAGCTCGACGTCATCCACGCGCACTACTGGCTCTCCGGGCAGGTCGGGCTGGTCACCTCCGAGCGCTTCGACGTGCCGCTGGTGCAGACGATGCACACCATGGCCAAGGTCAAGAACCGCGCGCTCGCCGCCGGCGACGACCCCGAGCCGCGCGGCCGCGAGGTCGGCGAGGAGCACGTCGTCGACGTCGCCGACGCGCTCGTGGCCAACACCCCCGACGAGGCGCGCGAGCTGGTCGAGCTCTACGGCGCCGACCCCGCGACCGTGCACGTCGTCACCCCCGGCGTCGCGCTCGAGACCTTCCACCCCGGCCCGCGCGCCGAGGCCCGCGCGGCGGTCGGCCTCCCGCAGGACGCCGTGGTGCTGCTCTTCGTCGGCCGGATCCAGCCGCTCAAGGCGCCCGACGTCCTCGTCCGCGCCGCCGGCGAGCTGGTCCGCCGCGACCCCTCGCTGCGCGACCGCCTCGTCGTCGCGGTGCTCGGCGGGCTGTCCGGCTCGGGCATCTCCCGCCCCGGCGCGCTGCAGCGCGTGATCGAGCAGGAGGGCCTGGAGGACGTCGTCCGCCTCGGCCCGCCGGTCTCCCGCGAGGAGCTGGCCGACTGGTACCGCGCCGCCGACCTCGTCGCCGTCCCCTCCTACAACGAGTCCTTCGGGCTCGTCGCCGTCGAGGCGCTGGCCAGCGGCACGCCCGTCGTCGCCGCGCGGGTCGGCGGGCTGCCCTTCGCGGTCGGGGACGCCGGCGTCCTCGTCGACGGCCACGACCCGGTCGACTGGGCCGACGCGCTCGGCGCCGCGCTCGAGCGGCTCTCCCGGCCGGGGGAGCGGGAGGTATGGAGCGCGCGCGCCTCCGCGCACGCCGAGCAGTTCTCGTGGGAGCGCACCGTCGACGCCCTCGTCGACGTCTACGCCGGGGTCGTCGAGGCGCGGCGCGACGGCGGCGACCCTCACCGCCAGGAGACGAGGGAGAGCGCGTGAGCGACCACCTCGCCCGCCTGCGGGAGCAGCTGCTCGCGCTCGACCTCGAGCCGGAGGACGGGGCCCACGAGGGCGAGCTCGTCGTCACCCTGCCGGGGGAGCGCAAGCTGCGCACCGTCGTCTCCCTCGTCGTCGGCGGCCGCGTCCTGGAGGTGCGGGCCTTCGTCGTGCGCAACCCTGACGAGAACCACGAGGCGTTCTACCGCTACCTGCTCCGGCGCAACCTGCGCACGCCGGGGCTGGCCTACGCGGTCGACGCCTCCGGCGACGTCTACGTCACCGGGCGGGTGCTGCTGGCCGGCCTGGACGACGAGGCCCTCGACGAGCTGCTCGGCGGGGTGCTCACCGCCGCCGACGAGCCCTTCAACGAGATGCTGCGCCTGGGCTTCTGGACCGCGATCCGCCGCGAGTGGGCCTGGCGCCTCTCCCGGGGAGAGTCCACCGCCAACCTCGAGGCCTTCCGCGCCGAGCTGGAGGCGCTGGACGCCCGCGACGCGCAGGACGCCGGAAGGAACCCCATACCCCCTGCCCAGTAGTGTGGGCGCCATGACGGACGCCGCGCACACGCTCATCCTGCTCCGCCACGGCGAGAGCGACTGGAACGCCAAGAACCTCTTCACCGGCTGGGTCGACGTCGACCTCACCGACAAGGGGATGGCCGAGGCGGAGCGCGCCGGCGAGCTGCTGACGGCCGAGGGGCTGGCGCCCGACGTGGTGCACACCTCGCTGCTGCGCCGCGCGATCACCACCGCCAACGTCGCGCTCGACACCGCCGACCGGCACTGGATCCCGGTGCAACGCTCGTGGCGGCTCAACGAGCGGCACTACGGCGCGCTGCAGGGGCTGGACAAGGCCGAGACGCGGGAGAAGTACGGCGAGGAGCAGTTCATGCTCTGGCGGCGCAGCTTCGACACCCCGCCGCCGCCGATCGAGGACGGCGCGGAGTGGTCGCAGGCCGGCGACCCGCGCTACGCCGACCTCGGCGAGCAGCTGCCGCGCACCGAGTGCCTCAAGGACGTCATCGCCCGGATGCTGCCCTACTGGGACTCCGACATCGTGCCGGACCTGCGCGCGGGCCGGACGGTGCTGGTGGCGGCGCACGGCAACAGCCTGCGCGCGCTCGTCAAGCACCTCGACGGGATCTCCGACGACGACATCGTCGGCCTCAACATCCCCACCGGCATCCCGCTGCACTACGAGCTGGACGCGGACCTGCGGCCGGTGACGGCGGGCGGGCGCTACCTGGACCCGGAGGCGGCGCAGGCCGCGATCCAGCAGGTCGCCGACCAGGGCAAGAAGTAGGGCCCGGGCGCAGGCCACCCACGTGAGTGGCTCGTGCACGCCATCTGGTCAGGATCCGTGCACGATCCACTCAGGTGAGTGGGTCGTGCACGCACGGGCGCGGGGCGCCGCGCCGCCGAGGGGCTACTCCGCCTCGAGCTTGTAGCCCAGGCCCCGCACGGTGACGATCCGCACCGGGTTGGCGGGGTCGGGCTCGATCTTGGCGCGCAGCCGCTTGACGTGGACGTCCAGCGTCTTGGTGTCGCCGACGTAGTCGCTGCCCCACACGCGGTCGATGAGCTGGCCGCGGGTGAGGACCCGGCCGGCGTTGCGCAGCAGCATCTCGAGCAGCTCGAACTCCTTGAGCGGCATCGACACCTGCTCGCCGTCGACGTGCACGGTGTGCCGCTCGACGTCCATCCGGACCGGGCCGGACTCGAGCGTCGGCGGGAGCAGGTCCTCGGGCTCCTGCAGGCGCCGCAGCACCGCCTTGATCCGGGCGAGCAGCTCGCGGCCGGAGTAGGGCTTGGTCACGTAGTCGTCGGCGCCCATCTCCAGCCCGACGACCTTGTCCACCTCGGAGTCCTTGGCGGTGAGCATGATGACCGGCACGCTCGAGCGCTGCCGCAGGGCCCGGCAGACGTCCACCCCGGACAGCCCGGGCAGCATGAGGTCGAGCAGCACCAGGTCGGCGCCGTTGCGGTCGAACTCGGCGAGGGCGTCCGGACCCGTCTCGGCGACGGCCACGTCATACCCCTCCCGCTCGAGGAGGTAGGACAGGGGGTCGGAGAAGGACTCCTCGTCCTCGACCACGAGGATCCGCGTCATCTGTGCTCACCTTTCCGTGCTCCGGCGGCGCGGTGCGCGCCGTCCGATGGTATGGGGTCGTCCGCTGCGGGCAGGCGGACGGTGAAGGTCGAGCCCTGGCCCTCCTGGCTCCAGACCGTCACCTCGCCGCCGTGGTTGGCGCAGATGTGCTTGACGATCGACAGGCCCAGCCCGGTGCCGCCGGTGCTGCGAGAGCGGGCGGCGTCGACGCGGTAGAAGCGCTCGAAGATCCGCTCCTGGTCCTCCGCGGAGATGCCGCGACCCTCGTCGGTCACCGACACCTCCACGACGTCGCCGCTGCGGCGGGTGACCACGCTGACGCGGGTGCCGTCCTCGGAGTAGGCGATGGCGTTGGTCACCAGGTTGCTCACGGCGGTCGTGATGAGCTCGTGGTCGCCCAGCACCCGCAGCCTGGCCCGGTCGCCGACCGCGCGGGCCTCCACCGTGCGGCTGCCGGCCACGGTGCGGGTGTGCTCGACCGCCTCGTCGGCGCAGGCCGCCACGTCGACGAGCACCATGTCCGCGAGCAGGTCGCTGGTCTGCAGGCGGGAGAGGTCGACGATCTCGCGGACGAGCCGGGCCAGCCGCTCGGTCTCCCGCTTCATCCGGCCGGCGAAGCGGGCCACCGCCTCCGGGTCGTCGGCGGCGTCGCCGACCGCCTCGGCCAGCAGCGCCAGGCCACCGACCGGGGTCTTGAGCTCGTGGCTGACGTTGACGACGAAGTCGCGGCGGACCTCCTCGACCCGGCGGGCCTGGGTGCGGTCCTCGACGAGGACGACGACGAGGTCGTCGCCGATCGGGGCGACCCGGGCGCTGAGCACGAGCCGTCCGGAGCCGATCGGGCCCCGGGCGGTCTCGAGCTCGCGCTCGCGGATGACGCCGTCGCGCTGCACCTCGAGCACGAGGTCGCGCAGCTCCTCGTGGAGCAGGTCCTGCCCGCGGACCAGGCCGTAGGTCACCGCCGCCGCGCTCGCGGTGCGCACGCGGCCGCTGCGGTCGACGACGATGCCGGCCGAGCGCAGCACCGCCAGGACGTCCTGCACGCCGCGGGGGACCGAGGTGGCCGAGCTGGTCTCCGGCAGGGCCGTCTCCCGCGCCTGCCGCCGCTCGGAGACGTGGACCAGCCAGAACGCGACGGCCGCCAGCACGAGGCCGACGGTCACGCCGAGGGCTCCTGCACTGACCGGACTCACGGGGCAAGCCTAGGCTTCCCCGCTGGTCGTCCCGGCCTCCCGGTGGCCCCCGCGGCGGCGCGGCGCGGGGCCCCGGGCCAGAGTTCACCCGCGCGTCGTCGTCCGTTCACGCGACGGTGCCACCCTGCGTGGGTCACGACGGTCCGCGCCCGTGCGGGCCGGACCCCGACGAGAGGAAGGTCGATTTCGTGCGGCACCTGTTCCACGAGGAGCTGGAGTTCATCTCCGAGCAGCTGGTCGAGATGAGCCGGCTGTCCGCCCGGGCGCTGGGGCGCGCCACCACGGCGCTGCTGGAGGCCGACCTGGCGCTCGCCGAGCAGGTCATCACCGACGACGAGCAGATCGACGGCATCCGGCGCGAGCTCGAGTCCCGCGCCATCGACGTGCTGGCCCGCCAGCAGCCGGTCGCCACGGACCTGCGGCAGCTGGTCACCGCGCTGCGGATGAGCTCGGACCTCGAGCGCGCCGGCGACCTCGCGCGGCACGTCGCCAAGCTGGCGCGGATGCGCTACCCCGAGGTGGCGGTGCCGGAGACCATGCGCGAGGTCTTCACGCAGATGTCCGCGCTCGCCGAGGAGATGGTCGTCCGCGCCGGGGAGATCGTCGCCGCCCAGGACCCGGACGGCTCGGTCGAGCTGCAGCAGCGCGACGACACGATGGACCGGCACCACCGCGAGGTCTTCCGGCTCGTGCTCGAGGCCGACCCGCCGGTGGCCACCCAGGTGGCGATCGACACCACGCTGCTGTCGCGCTACTACGAGCGGTTCGCCGACCACGCCGTCTCGGTGGCCATCCGCGTGGTCTTCCTGGCCACCGGCAGCTGGCAGGACGAGGTCGTGCCGGAGACGCCCGCGGGCCGGGTGCACCGCGCGGAGCCCTGAGCGGGCGGCGGCGAGCGCCGGCGGCGGTCCGGGGCCGCGGTCAGGTCGCCGGGACCTCGCGCGGGGCCTCCCGCGGGACCGCGGCGAAGACGGAGAGCTTGAGCCACTGCGGCAGCCCCCGGCGCACCTCGGCCGGCCCCTCGAGCGCGAGGCGTCCCTCGCTCATCGCGCGCGCCCAGGGGATGTCGCCGCGCCACACGTGCACCATCGTCGGGAGGTCGGTGACGACCGTGACGTCGACGGGGTGCCCGGGGTCGACGTCGCACAGGTCGACGGTGCCGTCCTCGACGACCACCCACCACAAGCGGGTCGAGGGGTCGACGCCGTCGAAGCGGAAGCCCAGCACGACCCGCCCGTCGGGCATCGCGTCGAGGTCGAGGTTGCGGTGCACGTCCCACATGAGCAGCGTCGGGTCGTAGTCCTCGTCGCCGAGCTGGCTGCGCCACCGCACGCCCCACTCGCCCAGGGCGGTGACGACGGGCGCGAGCGCCTTGCCGCCGGGCGTCAGCTCGTAGCGCACCCGCCGGCCGTCGTCGAGGCGCAGCACGATGCCCGCCCTGGCCAGGCTGCGCAGCCGCTTGGACAGCAGGGCGGGGGACATCTTCGGCACGCCGCGCCGCAGCTCGTTGAAGTGGTGGCTGCCGCAGAGCAGCTCGCGGATGACGAGCACCGTCCAGCGCTCGTCGAGCACCTCCATGGTCTTGGCGACCGGGCAGAACTGGCCATAACCCGCCATGCGCACCGCCTCCTGCTGCACCCCGACGCTACGCCCGGCCGCCCGGGGCGACAAGTACAGATCTGGTAGCGCAGCGGTGCACGGCAGGAACTATCCGCGGGTGCCGGGCCGGGCAGACGCTGGTGGGGTCATGCGAGGACGACACGAAGGAGCACGACATGACGACCACACAGACCCTGACCACCGCGCCGACGGAGGCGCAGGCCGCACCAGGTCCCGGCCTCCCCGAGCAGGCCGGGCTGCTGCTAGGGCACGTCGCCGGCTACATGGCCACGCGGGTGGTGCAGATCGGGCAGCGCTCCGGGCTGCTCCGCGCGCTCGCCGCGAGCCCCGGGGCCACCGCCGACGACCTCGCCGCGACCCTGGGGCTGGACGACCTCTACGTCGTCGTGTGGTGCCGCGCCGCGTTCGGTGCAGGCGTCCTGGAGCGGCACGGGGCGGGCTTCGCGCTCGCGCCGCACGTGGAGACGCTCCTGCTCGACCAGACCTCGCCCGCCCACGTCGGCGGGATGTTCGGCGTCGTCGGGCTGCCCGAGATGTTCGACCGGTTCGCCGACACGCTGGCCTCCGGGGAGCGCATGTGGTGGGACGAGACCAGCCCGGAGTGGATCGAGGCCGTGGAGGGGACGGGGCGTCCCTTCTACACCCGTCTGGTGCCCGGAGGTCTGGCCCAGGTGCCCGGCCTGGAGGAGGTGCTCCGCGCGGGCGGTCGGGTGCTCGACAGCGCCTGCGGTGCCGGGCACGGGGTGCTGAGGCTCGCCACGGCATACCCCTCGGCCACGGTGATCGGCGTCGACGGCGACCGGCACTCGGTGGATCGCGCCCGGGCCGCCGTCGCGCGGGCGGGCGAGGAGGTCGCCGGCCGCGTCGAGCTGGCCGTCAGCCCGCTCGAGGAGCTGGTCCTCGACGAGCCCGTCGACGTCGTGGTCAACAACATCTCGATGCACGAGTGCCGGGACGTGGACCGCGTGACCGAGCGGGTGCGCGCCGCGCTGCGGCCGGGAGGCTGGTTCGTGATCTCGGACTTCCCGTTCCCCGAGACCGACGAGGGCCTGCGGTCGGTGCCCGGACGGCTGATGTCGGGCGTGCAGTTCTTCGAGGCGCAGATCGACGACCAGCTGCTGCCGCGCACCGCCTACGACGAGCTGCTCACCAGGCACGGCTTCACCGACCTGGGTTGGTTCCAGCTGTCACCGGTGCACGCCGTGACCTACGGACGACGCCCCGTCTGAGCCGGCCTCCGCAGGGCGCGGTCGGGTCAGTGGTCGGCGGTCTCGGTGGCGGTGTCCCCGTCGGCCTCCACCGGGCCGCCGGCCAGGTCGGCGAACTGGGCGTAGGGACCCTGCGGCAGCAGGACCGGCACCGTGCCGGCCAGCGTCTCCTGACCGTCGGAGAGGCGGACCTCGACACCCTGGCCGGCCGGGCTGTCCAGCGCCGGCACGGTGACCGGGTTGGCCTCGCTGCCGTCGGACCGGACGCCGTCCAGGCGCACCGCGGCGCCGGGGTCGACGGTGACCTCGCCCTCCAGCTGCTGGCCGGCGACGGCCACCGTGAGGGTGACCGGCTCGGTGCCGGAGTTGACGACCGTGCCGGAGACGACGCCCGGTGCGCCGTTGCCGTGGCTGACGACGAGCAGGTCGCGCACGGCGAGGGAGCTGCCGTCCAGCTGGATGCCGTCGGCGGGCGCGTAGTCGACCATCGTGGTGATCGGGTTGGTGGTGCCCTCGCACCCGGAGAGGACCATCGCGGCCGTCGCGGCGGCGGCGAGCAGGGTGGCGGGGCGGCGCAGGCGGGAAGAACGAGCGGTGATCACGGGCACAGCCTAGCCGAGGCGCTCCGGCGGGGCCCCAGTGCGCCGTGACCTGCGCCGACGCGCCCTCGGGCACCCCCTCCAGGACCCCCCTCCGGAGGGGTCCGATGCACACTTCCGGCCGTTTGGCAAGTCCCTGACCTGCACAGATGCCCCGCGCGAGGTTTCGTGACCTGGCTCACTCATGGTATTCTGAGGCTCCGCGAAAGGGGCTAACTCAAGATGACGTTCAAGGTCGGCGAGACGGTCGTGTACCCGCATCACGGAGCCGCTCTCATCGAAGAGATGAAGACACGCACCATCAAGGGCGAGGAGAAGCTCTACCTCAAGCTGAAGGTGGCCCAAGGCGATCTCACCATCGAGGTCCCGGCGGAGAACTGCGACCTGGTCGGCGTCCGCGACGTCGTCGGCAAGGAGGGCCTCGACAAGGTCTTCGCGGTGCTGCGCGCCGAGCACACCGAGGAGCCGACCAACTGGTCGCGGCGCTACAAGGCCAACCTCGAGAAGCTCGCGTCCGGCGACGTCATCAAGGTCGCCGAGGTCGTGCGCGACCTGTGGCGCCGCGACAAGGACCGCGGGCTGTCCACCGGTGAGAAGCGACTGCTGAGCAAGGCCCGCCAGATCCTGGTCTCCGAGCTCGCGCTCGCCGAGAAGACCAACGAGGACGCGGCCGAGGCCACCCTCGACGAGGTCCTCGCCTCCTGAGCGGAGAGGCGGCGCCGTCCGCCCCGACGTCCGGTGGCGTCGGGCTCGTCCTGGTCGCAGCCGGCCGGGGCGTCCGCCTCGGCGCCGGCCGCCCCAAGGCGCTGGTGCCGCTGGGTCACGGCGAGGACGCTGAGCCGCTCGTCACGCACGCCCTCCGCGGTGCGCTGCGGTGCGCCTCGGTGACCCACGTGGTCGTCGTCGCGCCCCCCGACCCCGAGGGTATGGCGCAGCTCACCGCAGCCGTCCACCGCGCCACCACCCCCGACCGGGCGCACGCTCTGCAC
>CAZONQ010000048.1:0-17565 GCA_964581125.1 uncultured Ornithinimicrobium sp. | reverse complement strand
CCTTCGACGCCGAGGAGATCCAGGTCGTGGCCCACGTCCTGGAGCTGACCCGCGCGTTCGTCGCCCCGGAGCGCGAGGAGACCGGCGACCCCTTCCTCGACCTGGTGGAGGGCCTCGGCGACGAGGCCGACCCCGAGGAGCCGAGCGACCCGGCACTGGCCCGGCTGCTGCCGCCGGCCTCCCGGGACGACGCCGAGCAGGCGGCCGAGTTCCGCCGCCTCACCGAGCACGGCCTGCGCCGGCGCAAGGCGGCCACGATCAGCACCGCGCTCGCCGCGCTGGCCGCGGCCGAGCCGCCGCTGCTGGAGATCGACCTCGACCAGGCCCGGGCGCTGGCGATCGCCCTCACCGACGCCCGTCTCATCCTGGGGGAGCGGCTGGGGCTGCGCACCGACGAGGACTCGGAGCGGCTCCACCAGGAGCTCGAGGCGATGCTCGCCGGGGAGGTCGAGGTCGACCCGGGCACCGCGCAGAAGATGGCCTACTACGACTTCCTGTCCTGGCTGCAGGAGTCGGTCACCGCCGCGCTGATGGCCGGCTGAGCGGCCAGTATCCTGCAGGCACCATGACGACTCACCCTGCTCCCGCCTCACCGACCGAGGACGCCGAGGTCACCGGCGCCGACGTGCGGGTCCGGTTCGCGCCCAGCCCGACCGGTCTCCCGCACGTGGGCATGGCCCGCACGGCGCTGTTCAACTGGGCCTTCGCCCGCCACCACGGCGGTACGCTGGTCTTCCGGATCGAGGACACCGACGCGGCCCGGGACAGCGAGGAGTCGGCCGCCCAGCTGGTCGACGCGCTGGACTGGCTGGGGCTGGACTACGACGAGGGGCCCGGCGTGGGCGGCGACTACGGCCCCTACCGCCAGAGCGAGCGCCGGCACCACCACGACGAGGTGGCCCGCCGGCTGCTGGAGGCCGGGCTGGCCTACGAGTCCTACTCGACGCCGGAGGAGGTCGAGGAACGCCACCGGGCGGCCGGCCGCGACCCCAAGCTGGGCTACGACAACCACGACCGCGACCTGACCGAGGAGCAGCGCGCGGCATACCGGGCGGAGGGGCGCGAGCCGGTGCTGCGCCTGCGGATGCCCGACGAGGACATCACCTTCCACGACCTGGTCCGCGGCGAGGTGACCTTCCGGGCCGGGTCCGTGCCCGACTTCGTCATCGTCAGGGGCAACGGCCAGCCGCTCTACACGCTGGTCAACCCGGTGGACGACGCGATGATGCGGATCACCCACGTCATCCGCGGCGAGGACCTGCTCTCCTCCACGCCCCGGCAGATCGCGCTCTACCGGGCGCTCGTGGAGCTGGGCGTGGCCGAGCGGGTGCCGACCTTCGCCCACCTGCCGCTGGTGCTGGGGGAGGGCAACAAGAAGCTGTCCAAGCGCGACCCGCAGTCCAACCTCTTCCTGCACCGGGAGCGGGGTTTCGTGCGCGAGGGCATGGTCAACTACCTCGCGCTGCTGGGCTGGGCGATCGGACCCGACCGCGACGTGTTCACGCCCGAGGAGCTGGTGTCCGCCTTCGAGGTGCGCGACGTCAACCCCAACCCGGCGCGGTGGGACCAGAAGAAGGCAGAGGCGATCAACGCCGACCACATCCGGCTGCTCCCGCTGGCGGAGTTCACCTCCAGGCTGCTGCCGGTGCTGCGCGAGGCCGGCGTGCTCGGCCCGCAGAGCGGCATGGGCGAGCTGGCCCGGCTCAAGGCCGTGGCCGAGCTGATCCAGACCCGGATCCAGGTGCTCTCCGAGGCGGTCCCGCTGGTGGCGCCCTTCTACGTGCACGGGGCCGAGCTGCCGATCGCCGACGACGCCCGCGCCCAGCTCAAGGACGACGCCGGCGCCGTGCTGGACGCCGCGCTCGCCGCGCTGGAGCAGATCCCCGGCGACTTCCCCCAGCCGCTCGGCGGCGGGGTCGAGTGGACCACCGAGCGCATCGAGGCCGCCCTGCGCGAGGCGCTGGTGGAGGGTTTGGGGCTCAAGCCCCGGTTCGCCTTCGGCCCGTTGCGCACGGCGGTGTCCGGGCAGCGGGTCAGCCCGCCGCTGTTCGAGTCCATGGAGATCCTGGGCAAGGACGAGACGCTGGAGCGGCTGCGCCGGCTGCGCGCGGAGCTGTGAGTGCCCGCGGCGGCGGCGCCGGGCCGGTGCGCGTCCTGCCGCCGCCCGACGGTGGGCGAGGCGTCCTGCTCGACGTCGACGACACCCTGATCGGCACCCGCGCGGCGATGGTGCGCGCCGGCCGCGACGCGGCCCGCGAGCTGTGGCCGCACGCCGACGCCGGCCTCGTCGACCGGGCGGGGGAGCGCTACCGCGAGGACCCCGGCGGGCACTTCCGTGCCTACACCCGCGGGGAGCACGACTTCGAGGAGATGCGCGCGCGTCGGGTGAGGGACGTGGCCCGGTGGCTCGGCCAGGAGCCGGGCGAGGGCGACCTGGAGCGGTGGACGACCTCCTTCGACCGGGCCTTCGACGAGGCGCTGGAGGTCTTCGACGACGTCCTGGAGGCCCTGCGCACCTGCCGGCGGCTCGGCTGGCGCACGGCGCTGCTGACCAACTCCTCGGCCGACTACACGCGGCGCAAGCTCGAGCTGGCCGGGCTGACCCGCGCGGTCGCGGAGCTGACGGCCGGCGTCGTCACCAAGGACACCCTGGGGATCGGCAAGCCGGAGCCGGCCGTCTTCCACGAGGGCTGCCGGCTGATGGACCTGCCGCCCGGCCAGGTGGTCTACGTCGGCGACGAGCTGGACGTCGACACCTGCGGCGCCCTGGCGGCGGGACTGGGCGCGGCGTGGCTGCGGCGCCCCGGCTACGCCCGGGAGGAGGCGCACCTGGAGCACGCCGCCTCGCACGGGCTGCACCCGGCCGGCACCCTGACCGAGGTGATCGAGGCGCTCGCCGCGACCGGCGCCGGGCACGACGACGGATTTGGGTCCGACGCGGTCTCAGGGTAAGGTTTCACCTCGGTTCACCGGCCGCGGCCACCGCGCCGGAGATACCCCTTGGGGTATGGTGTAATTGGCAGCACGACTGATTCTGGTTCAGTTAGTCTAGGTTCGAGTCCTGGTACCCCAGCGCGAGTCGCAGCCCGTCCCGCACGGGCCGACGATTTCGTGGAGAGTCTCCCGATCGGGTATGGTCCTCCTCGGCGCAGCACGCGCCAGCCGCACGGCCCCGTTGTGTAGTGGCCTAGCACGCCGCCCTCTCAAGGCGGTAGCGCGGGTTCGAATCCCGTCGGGGCTACGCCGTGACAAGGCCCTCACCACCTCCGGGTGGTGAGGGCCTTGTGCTGTCCCCGGGGTAGCGTGGACGGCACCGCCGGCGTCGACGAGGTGGAGCAGGCTGCGGGCCAGGAGGACGAAGGTGAACAAGAACGACCTGATCGAGGCGCTCGCGCCGCGGCTCGGCGGCCGGGCGGCCGCCGCCACCGCCGTCGAGGCGTTCGTGGACGTGGTGCTGCGCCAGGTCGCGGCCGGTGGGCAGGTCGGGATCACCGGCTTCGGCACCTTCGAGCGGGTGGACCGCGCACCGCGCACGGGGCGCAACCCGCACACCGGGGAGGCGGTCCCGATCGCCGCGACGAGCCGGCCCCGCTTCCGTCCGGGCACCTACTTCACGTCGGTCGTGGCCGACCCCGCTCAGCTGCCCGCGACCGGTCTGGCCGGCGCCCGCGTCGGCACCGGGGGCCCGGAGGGGCGGGACGTCCCCGACGCCGCGTCGGCGGACCCGCAGGAGACGGGACCGCGGGGCGAGGGCGGCAACGGCACCCCGACGAGCATCCGACGGACGACCCCGCCGGGCGGACCCGACGGCGGCGGCGACGACGCGCGCCCCCGCCGGTCACGGCCACGGACCTCGGGCACGCCGGCCAGCGTCCGCGCCGACCGTGCCGAGCGTCCGGAGGAGCCCCGCCGCGAGCCCGCGCTGGGGGGCCGTCTCATGCTCGGTGGCGAGGACATCACGCGCAGCATGATCAAGGCCAAGAAGGCCCAGCTCGCCCGGGCCAAGGACGACGAGCTGGCGGCACGCCCGAGCAAGGGCAAGAAGTCCAGGAAGGGCAAGAAGAAGAAGCGCAGGGCCGGCGACGGCGACGACTGAGGAGACCGCGGCCCGGCACGCCTCCGACGGTGCCCGGCCTACGCGGGAGCGCCCAGCAGCCGCAGGGCGCCGACCGCGAGGGCGCCCGCGCAGACGAGCCAGAAGACCGCGACCCAGGCGACCCCCGGCACGCGGGTGAGGGCGGCCAGCTGGTCCGCGTCGGTGCCGCCGTGGCCACGTCGCCGGGCCTGCTGCAGCTCGACGACCGAGCGCGGGGCCGACAGCAGCACGGTCCACACGACGAGGTGCGCGGCGCCCGTCACCACCGCGGCCGGGGCCCACCAGGAGAGGGTGGCGACCCCGGCCCCCGTGACCACGACGACCCACAGGCCGAAGAGGTTGCGGACGACGAGCAGGAGCACCGCGCAGGTGAGGACCAGCGCCGACAGCACGCCCGCGGCATACCCCTGGTCCAGCAGCAGCGCGCCCAGCGCGCCCACGAGGGCGGGGGCGGGGTAGCCGGCGAGCAGCACGGCGACCGCGCCCGGCCCGCGCGGTCGCCCGCGGGAGAGGGTCTGTCCCGAGGTGTCCGCGTGCAGCCTGACGCCCCGGACGCTCCGCCCGACGAGGGCCGCCACCGAGGCGTGGCCGGCCTCGTGGAGGAGCGTGACGAGGTGACGGACGAGGCGGTAGCCGGTCGGGCTGGCCGTCACCACCAGCGCTGCCACCGCCAGGGCCAGGCTCGCCTGCCACGGCAGCGGCTCGTGGGCCGACGTCACGCGCTCCCAGACCGCGCTCACGGCCGGCGCCGTCCTGCTGGTCGGGCGGTCAGCGGATCGTCTCGCCCTCGCCGATCCCGACGATCCACAGGCGGGTGAGGTGGGCACCCCGCGCCTCCGGGTCCTCGGGGGAGACCTCGACCGAGACCCGCTGCCCCGGCCGCAGCAGCCGCAGCCCGCTCCGGGCGAACACCCCGGGAGCGAACGGCAGGAGACGACCGGTGTCCAGCAGCACCGAGCCGCTGCCGGACGACGGGTCGAAGGAGTGCACGCTCGCCTGCATGCCGTCCACTCTAGGTGGCGCGGCGGAGCGCCAGAGTGGTGTGCCTGCCGACGCCCAGGGCCAGCGCGGCGCGCAGGTCCTCCGCCGTGTCGACGTCGCGGCGAAGGCTGGCCAGGTCGAGGTCGAGGAGCTCGGCGTCCTCGGCGTGGCGGGCGGCCGAGCCGGTCCCGAAGCGCGGCTCCGGCGGCGCCACCGTGGAGGTGAGGAGGACCGTCCCGGTCCCGTCGGCGTCCGGCACCACGGCCCGCGGGTGGCGCGAGCAGGCCGCGAGGGCGGCGCGCAGGTCCTCCGCCCGGAGCGCGGGCAGGTCGCCCAGCATGGCGGCCCAGGCCGTGCGCCCGGCCGTCCCGGTCCCGCCGCGCACGAGGCCCTCGAGCGACGCCCACCCGGCCCGGACGGCCGCGTTGAGCCCCAGGCCCGGGTCGGGCGACACCCGGCAGCCCGCCGCGTGCGCGGCGGCCGTCACGACCGGGTCGGAGGTCACCACGGTGACCCGTCCCGCCCCGAGCGCGGCGCAGGCCGCCTCGAGGGTGTCCTGCGCCACCGCCCTGGCCAGCTCGGGGCGGCTCAGCGGCAGGGGGGCCTCGAGCCGCGTCTTGGCGCGCTGCGCGTCCTTGACCGGCACGACCAGGTGCCAGCGCACGGTCGCACGGACGTCGGCGCCAGGGTCGGGTGCGGGGTCCTGCCCGTCGGTGCTCACCGGGGCATCCTCGCCCACGCACCCGGGTGGATGACAAGATGACCCCGTGAGCCGCCAGCCCCTCCGCGAGCCGATCCCGTGGTCCTACCACGGCGTCATCGCCACCGTCCGGCCCCTGCTCATGGGGATCACGCGCCGGGAGTGGTCCGGCGGCGAGCACGTCCCGCCCACCGGCGGCTTCATCGTGGCCAGCAACCACTACTCCGAGGTCGACCCGCTCACCGTCGCCCACTTCCTCGTGGACCACGGGCGGGCCCCCTTCTTCCTGGCCAAGTCCTCGCTCTTCGAGGTGCCGCTGCTCGGACGGGCGCTCACGCACCTGCAGCAGGTCCCCGTCCACCGGGCGAGCTCGCGGGCCGGCGACGCGCTCGAGGCCGCGCGCGCCGCGCTGGAGGAGGGCAGGTGCATCGCGATCATGCCCGAGGGGACGCTCACCCGGGACCCTGGCATGTGGCCCATGCGGGGACGCCCCGGCGTCGGCCGGCTGGCCCTGTCCAGCCGCGCGCCCGTCGTCCCCGTGGGCCAGTGGGGCGCCCAGGGGATCCTCGACCGCTACGCCCGCCGTCCCGGCAACGTGCTCCGCAGGCCGGTGCAGCGGGTCAAGGCCGGGCCGCCGGTCGACCTGTCCGACCTCTACGACCGGCCCGACGACCCGCGGGCCCACGCCGAGGCCACCGCCCGCGTGATGCGGGCGGTCGCCGACCTCGTCGGCGAGCTCCGGGGGGAGGAGGCGCCCGAGACGCTCTACGTGCCGACCGCGCAGGAGCTGCACCGCCGCCCCCGTCCCGGCGAGGAGGTGCGGCCGTGACCCGCGCGGCAGTCTTCGGCGCGGGGAGCTGGGGCACCGCGTTCGCGCAGGTGCTGGCCGACGCCGGCGCGGAGTCGGTGACCGTGTGGGCGCGGCGCGAGGAGGTGGCGCGCTCGATCACCGAGGACCACGCCAACCCCGACTACCTGCCGGGCGTCGAGCTCCCGGCGCGGGTCGTGGCGACGACCGACCCGGCCGAGGCCGCGAGGGGCGCCGACGTGGTCGTCCTGGCGGTGCCCTCCCAGACGCTGCGCGCCAACCTCGCCGAGTGGGGCGCGGCCCTGCCCGCCGACGCGCTCGTCGTCTCCCTCATGAAGGGCATCGAGCTGGGCACCGGCCTGCGGATGAGCGAGGTGATCGAGGCCTGCGGGATCGACCGGGACCGCATCGTCGTCGTCTCCGGGCCCAACCTCAGCCGCGAGATCGCCGACCGGCAGCCCGCCGCCAGCGTGGTGGCCTGCACCGACCGGGCCGCGGCCGAGCGGGTGGCCGAGCTCGTCGCCACCCCCTACTTCCGCCCCTACACGCAGACCGACGTCGTCGGCGCCGAGATCGGCGGGGCGGTCAAGAACGTCATCGCCATCGCCGTCGGCATGGCGGAGGGGCGCGGCTACGGCGACAACACCAAGTCCTCGCTCATCACCCGCGGCCTGGCCGAGGTCGCGCGCCTGGGCCAGGCCCTGGGGGCCGAGCCCTCGACCCTGCGGGGCCTGGCCGGCGTGGGCGACCTCATCGCCACCTGCATGTCGCCGCTGTCCCGCAACCACCGCGTCGGGGTCGCCCTCGGCCGCGGGAGCACGGTCGAGGAGCTCATGGCGGTGCCGCACCAGACCGCCGAGGGCCTGAAGTCGTGCCGCTCGGTCGTGGAGCTGGCGGCGCGGCACGGCGTCGACATGCCGATCTGCCAGGGCGTCACCGCGGTGGTCGACGGCAGGGCCACCCCGGAGCAGCTCACCGGGGCGCTGATGTCGCGGGCGCGCAAGCACGAGCTCGCCTGACGCGCGTCCTGCGTCCCCCGGGCGGGTGCGCCCACTAGGCTCGGGGCCGATGGACAGCCAGCCCAGCCCCGACGCCCCTCAGCCCGACGCCGAGCCGCGCGAGCGTCCCCGGGTCGCCCTCGTCTTCGGCGGGCGCTCCGACGAGCACGCGATCTCCTGCGCCACCGCCGCCAGCGTGCTGCGCGCGATCGACCGCAGCAGGTATGACGTGCTGCCCGTCGGCATCACCCGGGACGGCCGCTGGGTGCTGGTCGACGACGACCCCGAGGCGCTGGAGATCCGTGACGGCCGCCTGCCCGCCGTCCCCGACACCGGCCGTGTCGTCATGGTGCCGCTCGGCGGCGTCGACCGGCTCCTGAGGGTCGTGGAGCCGGACGGCACGACGACCGAGCTGGGCGAGGTCGACGTCGTCTTCCCGCTGCTGCACGGTCCGTTCGGCGAGGACGGCACGATCCAGGGCCTCCTGGAGATGGCCGACATCCGCTACGTGGGCTGCGGCGTGCTGGCCTCCGCGGCGATGATGGACAAGCACGTCATGAAGGTGCTCTTCGCCTCGGCAGGGCTGCCGGTGGGTCCGTTCACGGTCATCACCGACGTGGCCTGGCGGCGCGACCGGGAGGCCTGCCTGGAGGAGGCGCGGGCGCTGCGGTTCCCGGTCTTCGTCAAGCCCGCGAGGGCAGGGTCGTCGGTCGGCGTCTACAAGGTGGACCGCCCCGAGGAGCTCGAGGCCGCGGTCGACAAGGCCCGCGACCACGACCCCAAGGTGGTCGTCGAGCAGGGCGTCGTGGGCCGCGAGGTCGAGTGCGGCGTGCTGCAGGGGCGGGGGACCGCCCCCGCGCGGGTCAGCGTGCCGGGCGAGGTCACCGTCGGCGGCGGGCACGAGTTCTACTCCTTCGAGGCCAAGTACCTCGACGCCGACAACGTGCGCATCTGCGCGCCGGCCGAGGTGAGCGACGCGGTCCGCGAGCGGATGGCCGAGATCGCCACCACGGCCTTCGAGGTCGCCGGGTGCGAGGGCCTGGCCCGCGTCGACTGCTTCGTCACCGAGGACGACGAGGTGCTCATCAACGAGATCAACACCCTGCCGGGGTTCACCCCGTTCTCCATGTACCCCCTCGTCTGGGCGGCGTCCGGCGTCTCCTACCCCGAGCTGGTCGACGAGCTCGTCCAGCTGGGGCTGGAGCGGCCGCTCGGCCTGCGCTGACGGCGAGGAGCCTCCACGCCGGAGGTGCCGGGGGCCCGTCAGCCCGTGGCCGAGGAGCAGCGGCCCAGCGTCTGCTCCACCTGCGAGGCCGCGTCGGTGAACGCGGGCAGCCACAGGGGCGCGGTCTCGTAGTCGTCCGGGACGAGGACCTCGACGGCCGGGGACCGCCCGTAGGTGGTGAACATCGTGCCGTCGTCCAGCTCGGTGGCCACCCAGTCGACGCCGTTGATGTCGATGCACTGGTCGGTCGTCGGCCCGGGGGGCTCCTTGCCGCAGCGGGCCACCACCGGCGGGTCCCCCCAGGCCGCGACGCCGCGGGACTCCACGGCGGTGGCGCGCGGCTCGAGGCCCCCGACCGTCTGCGGCCAGTGGTCGGCGACCGCCTGGCAGGCGGGGGAGTCGGACGCGCCGAAGGGCACCGCCCGCACCGGTGCGTCCGAGCAGCCCGTGAGGACGACGGGCAGGAGCAGGCCCGCGCCGAGCAGCCTCAGAAGTCGACGACGGTGCACGTGGTGGTGCGGGTGATGCGGGGCACGGCCTGGACGCGCGCGATGATCTCGCGGCCCAGCGCCTGCACGGTCGGGGACTCCACGACCACGATGACGTCGTAGGGACCTGCGACGTCCTCGGCCGACAGGACGCCCGGCAGCTGCCGGACGGCGCGGGTCACCTCGGCCGAGGCTCCGACCTCGGTCTGGACGAGGATGTAGGCCTTGATCACGGGGGACCTCCTGACGGCTGTGGTGAGAGGCTACCGTGCGAGGGTGGACGCACGGGAGACGGGCACGGGTCGGGACGGGGGCACCCTCGGGGGCCGGGGCGAGGAGGGCGTGCTGGGCGCGGTGCTGGGCGCCTACGCGGACCTGACGGACGACGGCGTCGAGGTCGGGCCCGGGGACGACACCGCCCTGCTGACCGTGTGCGGCGGTGCCGTGCTGGCCACGACGGACACCATGGTGCGCGGCCGCGACTGGCTCGACGCGTGGTCCGACCCTCGGGACGTCGGCGTGAAGGCGGTCACCCAGAACCTGGCCGACCTCGCGTCCATGGGCGGCCGCGGCACCGGCCTCCTCGTCGCGCTCGTCGCCCCCGGCTCCCTGCCGGTGGCGTGGGCGCGCGGGCTGAGCGAGGGCGTGGCGCTGGCCGCCGGGCGGGCCGGCGTCCCCATCCTCGGGGGCGACCTGTCCTCGAGCTCGGGCGACGCGGTGATGGTCGCGGTGACCGCGCTGGGGGAGCTGGGCGAGGGCGTGGACGGGCCGGTGCTGCGCTCCGGGGCGAGGGCCGGCGACGTCCTCGCCGTCTCCGGCCCGCTGGGCCGCTCCGGCGCAGGCCTGGCGCTGCTGCAGGACGGGAGGACGGACCCTCGCGACGAGCAGGAGCGGCGGCTGCTCGACCACCACCGGCGTCCGCTGACCGACCTGGCGCAGGGCGTGGTCGCGGCCCGGGCCGGGGCGACGGCCATGATCGACGTCTCCGACGGCCTGGTGCGCGACGGCGACCGCGTCGCGAGGGCCAGCCGCGTGGTGCTGGAGCTCCGCGAGGCGGCGGTGCGCGAGCTGGCCGCAGGCCTGGTGCCCGCCGTCCCCGCCGGGGAGGCCCTGCGGCACGTGCTGTCCGGGGGGGAGGAGCACGAGCTGCTCGCCACCTTCCCGCCCCGGGCCGGCGTCCCCAGGGGGTGGACGGTGCTCGGCGAGGTCGTCGCCGCGACGGCAGGGGACCCGCCGGGGGTGCGGTGCGCGGGGGAGCGCCTCGACCCCCGGGCCGGGGGCTGGGACCACTTCGGGGGATGACCGCCCGGGCGGGCCACCGCATACCGCAGCCGGACGCACAAGAGCCGACGCGCACCCTGGTCGGTGCGGTCGGCTCGCGTGCTGCGGGTCAGGTCCTGACCCGGGGCCGGGTCAGCGGGTGACCTTGCCTGCCTTGAGGCAGGAGGTGCACACGTTGAGGCGCTTCGGGGTCGAGCCCACCATGGCGCGCACCCGCTGGATGTTCGGGTTCCAACGGCGCTTCGTGCGGCGGTGGGAGTGCGAGATGCTGTGACCGAAGCTCGGTCCCTTGCCGCAGACGTCGCAAGTGGCAGCCACGGTGTTCTCCTGGTGTCGGTCGGTGGTGGTCGTCGTGCACCGGGACCGGGCGGACGTCGTCGCGTGCCGGTCGTCGGGCAACCTCGGTAGCGTACCGGAACCGGCCGGGTGCTCCCAAATCTCGTGGCGCCGCGCGACGCGCGCTGTGGACACCGACCCGGCGGCGGTGCGCCCGGCAGATAGGTTAGGCCCGTGCCACATCCCGGTCTCGACCTGGTCGCCGCCCGTCGCTGGGCGGTCACCGCGCGCACCGTGCTCGCCGGGGCCAGGGAGCGGATCGACGACCTCAACGTCTTCCCCGTCGCCGACGGCGACACCGGCACCAACATGTACCTCACCTTCGACGGCGCCCTGGAGTTCGTCCGCGGGCAGTTCGAGCTGGGCGCGGGCACGGTGCGGCTCGACGAGGGCCTGGCGCTCATCGCCAGGGGCATGCTGCTCGCTGCCCGGGGCAACTCCGGGGTGATCCTGGCGCAGCTGACCCGCGGCCTGTCGGACGCCGTGGGCCCCGAGGTGCACGTGGCCGGCCCGCAGGAGCTCGCGGCGGCGTTCGAGACCGCCGCGCGGACCGCGTGGGACGCGGTCGCCTCGCCCGTCGAGGGCACGATCCTGTCGGTGGCCCGCGCGGCCGCGGAGAGCGCCCGTGCGGCGGTCGACCGCGGACGCCCGCTCTACGGCGAGGACGCGGAGCTCGACGTGCTCCACGTCGTCCGCGAGGCCCTCGGTGGTGCGCGGCAGGCGCTCGCCCACACCCCCGAGCAGCTGCCCGAGCTGCGCCACGCGGGCGTCGTCGACGCCGGTGGCGCGGGCCTCGTGCTCGTGATCGAGGCGCTGGAGTCGGTGCTGGAGGAGCGCCCCCACCGGGGCGTCGGGGAGCTCCCGGCCTGGTGGGAGGTGCCCGCGCGGGGGGCGGGCCGGGAGCCTCGGGAGGCGTCCTGCGCGGTGCCGGGGGAGGGCGTCGCGGACGGGGCCGTCGAGGTGATGTTCCTCCTGACCGGCAGCGACGAGGGGCGTGCCGGCCGCCTCCGTGCCCACCTGCTGCGGATCGGCAGCTCCGTCGTGGTGGCCGGGGGACCCGGGGACTTCCAGGTGCACGTCCACCTCGACGACCCGCGGCTGGCGGTCGAGGCCGGCACGCTGGCGGGTGTCGTCGAGGACGTGCGCATGACCTCGCTCAGCGACGGCCGGCCGCTCGCCCCGCTGCCCGGCCCGTCCACGGGGCACGGGCTCTGGGGCGCCCCCGCCGTCCACGACGGCGGCGGCGCGACCGGGGAGACCGACGGGCCGGGGGCCTCCTCGGTGGCGGTGGTGGCCTGCGGGCTGGGGGACGGTGTCCAGCGCCTGCTGGCGGCGGCGGGCGCGCAGGTCGTGCCCTCGGGCCCGCGCCACCGGGCCTCCGCGGGGCAGCTGCTGGCGGCCGTGTGGGCCTGCGGGGCGCCCCGGGTGGCGCTCCTGCCCAACGACGGCGACACGGTGATGGTGGCGCTGGCCGCGGCCGACGCGGCGGCCCGGGAGGGCGTCGTCGTCGACGTCGTCCCCAGCCGCACCCTCGTGCAGGGCCTCGCCGCCCTCGCCGTCCTCGACGCCGACGCCGACCCGGACGACGCCGTCGCGGCGATGACCGAGGCCGCCCTCGCCGTGCGCCCGGGCGCCCTGACCACCGCGGAGCGCCCCGCCGAGACACCGGTCGGGCCGGTCCGTCCCGGGCAGTGGATCGGCATCGTCGAGCACACCATCGTGGCCGTCGGCGACGACCTCGGGCCGGTCGCCGGGGAGGTCCTCGACCTGCTCTGGCACGACGACGCGGAGGTGGTGACCGTCCTGGTCGGCCGCCCTGCACCGCCTCCGGCCGGGGCCCCCGCCGGAGCGGCCGGAGCGGCCGGTCCCGACGCGCTCGACGCCGCGCTCGACGCGCTCGTCGCCCGTCACCCGGGTGCGGAGGTCGTGCGCATCGACGGCGGCCAGCCCACCTACCCCTTCCTGCTGGGGGTCGAGTGACCGGCGTCGACCTGGACACCCGCCTGCGCACCGTCGTCGGTGCGGGGGCCAAGCGGCTGGAGACCACCCGCGGGCTCACCACCGTGCGGGACCTGCTGGACTTCCTGCCCCGCACCTACCTCGACCCGGCGCGCCCGACCGCTTTCCGGGACCTCCCGCACGGCGAGGACGTCGTCGTGGTCGGCACGGTGCGCTCGGCCACCACCCGCGCGATGAAGACCCGGCGCGGACGCATCCTCGTCGTCGACCTCGAGGACGACTCCGGCGGGGGCACGCTCCAGCTCACCTTCTTCAAGCCCTTCGGACACCAGGAGCGCCTCGTGCCGGGCGCACGCGTCGTGTGCTCCGGTCAGATCACGACCTACGGCCGGCAGCTGCAGCTCACCCACCCGGACTACGCGGTGCTCGACGACGCGTCGGGGTCCTCCTCGGGGGGCTGGCTGCTCGGCGGTCTCGTCCCGGTCTACCCCGCCACCCCCAAGCTGTCCGCGATCGTCCACGGGGACCTGGTCGACCTCGTGCTGCACGCGCTCGTCGAGCTGCCGGACCCGCTCCCGGCGGCCGTCCGCGAGGAGCACCGCCTGCCCGACCTGCTCGAGGCCTACCGCCTGGTCCACCGGCCCCGCACGCAGGCCGACCACCGGCGCGGACGGTGGCGGCTGAAGTTCCAGGAGGCGTTCGTCATCCAGGCCGCGCTGGCCCGGGCGCGCCTGGCGAGCGACGCCGTGCCCGCCGTCCCGCGCGAGCCGGTCGAGGGCGGGCTGGTCGACGCCCTCCTCGAGCGGCTGCCCTTCGACCTCACCGCCGGGCAGCACCAGGTCCTCGGCGAGCTCCGCAGCGATCTGGCCGCCCCTGTGCCGATGCACCGTCTCCTCCAGGGCGAGGTCGGCTCGGGCAAGACGGTGCTCGCCCTGCTGGCCATGCTCGCCGTCGTCGACGGGGGCGGCCAGGCGGCGCTGCTCGCGCCCACCGAGGTGCTCGCCGCCCAGCACCACCGGGCCGTCACCGCGATGCTGGGACCGATCGCCGAGGGCGGCATGCTCGGGGGGATGGAGGGCGGCACCCGGGTCGCGCTCCTCACCGGCAGCCAGCCGGCCGCCGAGCGGCGGGCCAACCTGCTGGCGGCCGCCTCGGGCGAGGCCGGCATCGTCATCGGCACGCACGCCCTCATCCAGGAGCACGTCCAGCTGGCCGAGCTCGGCCTGGTGGTCGTCGACGAGCAGCACCGCTTCGGGGTCGAGCAGCGCGACGCGCTGCGGGCCAAGGCGGACGCGGCGCCGCACGTGCTCGTCATGACCGCGACCCCGATCCCCCGGACCGTCGCGATGACCGTCTACGGCGACATGACCACCTCCACCCTGCGGGAGCTGCCCCGCGGCCGGCAGCGGATCACGACGCACGTGGTCACCGGCGACCGCCCCCGGTGGCTCGAGCGCACCTGGGAGCGTGTCGCGGAGGAGGCCCGCGGGGGCGGCCCGGTCTACGTCGTCTGCCCGCGCATCGGCGAGGAGGACGACCCCGACCTGCCGGGCGCCGACACGGTGGGGCCCGGGGGCCCCACGTCCGCCGGCCGGGAGACCGGCGACGCGGAGCCGCAGGTCGCGGCGACGGCACCGGCGGGGGAGGAGCTCGGGGGCGGCGCCGACGGGCCGCAGCTGCACGGCGTGCACCAGGTGGCGCGGGCGCTGCGGACGCTGCCGGCCACCGCCGGGCTGCGGATCGAGACGCTGCACGGACGGATGACCGGGGAGGAGAAGGACGCGGTCATGCGCGCCTTCGCCGCGGGGTCGGTGGACCTGCTCGTCTCCACCACGGTCATCGAGGTCGGGGTCGACGTCGCGGACGCCACGACCATGGTGGTGCTCGACGCGGACCGCTTCGGCATCTCCCAGCTGCACCAGCTGCGGGGTAGGGTGGGCCGGGGCGGTCGTCCCGGGCTCTGCCTGCTGGTGACCCAGGGCGGGTCGGGCGAGGCGGGTGCGGTCGAGCGGCTCGAGCAGGTGGCCGCGACGACCGACGGTTTCGAGCTGGCCCGGCTCGACCTGGAGACGCGCCGGGAGGGCGATGTGCTCGGGGCCTCCCAGAGCGGTGGCCGCAGCGGCCTGCGCTTCCTGCGCCTGGCCCGCGACGAGGAGCTCATCGTCGCCGCGCACGAGGCCGCCTGGGCCACCGTCGAGGCCGACCCGGAGCTCGGCGCCCACGCGGCGCTGCGTCGTGAGCTGGCCCAGCTCGACGCCGAGCGGGCGGCCTTCCTGGAGCGCGGGTGAGCCGATGACCCGGATCATCGCGGGGCGCGCGGGCGGACGCACGATCGCCACGCCGCGCGGGGCGGGCACGCGTCCCACCACCGACCGGGTCCGCGAGGCGCTCTTCTCCCGGCTGCAGGCGCTCACCGACCTGGACGGCGCCGGCGTGCTCGACCTCTATGCAGGGTCCGGGGCCCTGGGTCTCGAGGCGGTCTCGCGCGGTGCCGCGCGCCTGGTCGCGGTGGAGCGCCACCCCGCCACGGCGGCGCTCGTCGCGCGCAACGCGCGCACCCTCGGGCTCGAGGACCAGGTGGAGGTCCGCACCGGGGCGGTGGACCGCGTGCTGCGCACGGCGCCCGCCGCGCCCTTCGACGTCGTGCTGCTGGACCCGCCCTACCCGCTGCCGGAGACCGACCTGACGGCCGTCCTGGCGCTGCTGGTGCAGCACCGGTGGCTCGCCCCGGACGCCGTGGTCGTCGTGGAGCGCAGCTCGCGCTCGCCGGGGCCGACGTGGCCCGAGGGCATGTCCCACCTCGCGAGCCGCAGCTACGGCGAGACGGCGCTGCACCTGGCCGAGCCCGTCGCCGCCGGGGGCGCCTGAGCCCGTCGCCGGGGCGGCGGGCCGTCCGCCGCGACGGGACCGGCCGGCGGTGCGACGATCGGCCCATGGCTGACTACCCCGTTCCCCGTCCGGTCTCCGGCGACGTCGTGGACCTCATCCTGGACGACCACCGCACCTTCGAGTCCCTCATGCGGGAGATGCGCGACAGCACCGCCGACCGGGCCGCGGCCCGCGAGACCTTCGCGCACCTGCTGGTGGCCCACGGGGAGGCCGAGGAGGAGCAGGTCTACCCCCGGCTCGAGAAGCGGGCGGAGGACGTCGACGAGGAGGAGGTGCGCCACGGGGAGCAGGAGCACGCGGAGATCAACGAGGCCCTCCTGGCGCTCCTGGAGTGCGTCGGGACCGACACCCAGAAGTTCGACGACGCCCTCGAGGCGATGAACGAGATCCTCCAGCACCACCTCACCGAGGAGGAGCTGACGATCCTCAACCCGGCGCGCGAGGAGGTCTCCGAGGACGAGCGCAGGGCGCTGGGCGAGAGGTTCCTCAGGGTCCGCAGCGAGCAGCTCGACGCGGGGCCGGGCACGGTCGAGAACGTGCGCCGGCTCGTCCGGGAGGCGCACGGGAAGGGGCTGCTGCCGGCGGAGGGTGAGGGCGGGTCCTGACCGGCGCGCGGCGGGAGCCTCGGTCCCGATAGGCTCCACGGGTATGACGACGCCCACCCGCCGCTGCGTGTGCCCGGGCTCCTTCGACCCGGTCACCAACGGGCACCTCGACGTGGTCGAGCGGGCGGCCACGCTCTTCGACGAGGTCGTGGTCGCGGTCCTGCACAACCCGGTCAAGACGGGCACCTTCCCGGTGGAGCAGCGCCT
Organism: uncultured Ornithinimicrobium sp.; assembly: GCA_964581125.1. Lineage (GTDB taxonomy): Bacteria > Actinomycetota > Actinomycetes > Actinomycetales > Dermatophilaceae > Ornithinicoccus. The sequence goes on along the minus strand of CAZONQ010000048.1, from coordinate 992 downwards.
GGAGCTCGTCCGGCAGGCGCTCCCGGAGGGCGTCGCGGACCGGGTCAGGGTCGAGGCCTTCGCCGACCGCCTGCTCGTCGACGTGTGCCGCGAGGTCGGGGCCGGCGCCGTGGTCAAGGGGCTGCGCGGCGGCACGGACTTCGCCTACGAGCTGCCGATGGCACGCATGAACCGTCACCTCACCGGCGTGGAGACCGTCTTCCTGCCCGGGGACCCCAACCTGGAGCACGTCTCCAGCTCGCTGGTCAAGGAGGTCCACCGCTACGGCGGGGACGTCACGGGCCTCGTGCCCCCGGGCGTGCTCGACGCGCTGCGCGCGCTCCCGCTGGTTTGAGTCGGAGGGCACCGCTCGGATACCCTTGTGCGTCGGTCTCCCGTCCCTGCTGCGACTCGCCACGGACGAGGGCCGTCACCGCAACCGCACGAGCGCACGAGGACAGAAGAACCATGGCTGCTCACGAGCAGGAGAGCCGCTGGGTGGTCGACACCCGCGAGCTCGTCCGGCGACCGGGCACCATGCGGGAGCTGTCGCGCACCGTGACGGTGCCGGAACGCATCGGCACCGACGTCGTCGCGGTCCAGCCGGGCCAGGAGCTCGGGCTGGACCTGCGGCTGGAGTCGGTCGTCGAGGGCGTGCTGGCGACGGGGACGGTCCGTGCCACGGCGAGCGGGGTGTGCGTGCGGTGCCTGGACGACGTCGAGGAGGACCTCGAGGTCGGCTTCCAGGAGCTGTTCGCCTATCCCGAGCGGGCGGCCCACCACAAGGTGGTCTCGCCGGGCGCCCGGAAGGGCGGCGGCAAGGACGCCGAGACCGACGAGGACGAGCCGCACGTGCTCGACGGTGACCTGATGGACCTCGAAGAGGTCGTCCGGGACACGGTCGTGACCGCGCTGCCCTTCCAGCCGGTGTGCCGGGACGACTGCCCGGGTCTGTGCTCCGAGTGCGGGGCACGCCTGGCCGACGACCCGGACCACCACCACGACGTGATCGA
>CAZONQ010000047.1:0-18265 GCA_964581125.1 uncultured Ornithinimicrobium sp. | reverse complement strand
CCGACCGGGCGCACGCTCTGCACACCCCGACCGGGCGCACGCTCTGCACACCGCGACCGGGCGCACGTTCTGCACACCCGCGGTCAGCCGTGCAGGTCGCCCTGCACGAGGCGCAGCCCGGGGGAGGCGGGGCTGTCGTCCTGGCGCAGGTACCAGGCCACGGCCTCGGCCCGGCCGCGCACCCCGAGCTTGCGGTAGATCGCCGACGTGTGGTGCATGACGGTCTTGGCGCTGATGCCCAGGTCCTTGGAGATCTCCAGGTTGGTGCCGCCGGCGGCGAGCAGCTCGAGCACGTCGCGCTCGCGCTCGGTCAGGTCGGTCCCGTGCTCCCGATGCGCCTGCGTGACGGCTCGCCCCGCCCACGCACGCCTGCGGTCTTCGGGGTGCGGAGCCGTCGCCCGCCCGACCTCGGCGGCGTAGCGCAGGGCGGCGTGAACCGCTTCTGCCGGGCCGAGCCGTTCACCCCGGGCCACGTCGGCCGCCACCTCCGGCTCGGTGCGCAGCGTCGCCTCGAACTCCTGGACGGCGTCCTCGTAGACCCTCGCGGCGTAGGGCGGCAGGGACGGCCTGATGATCTCCTCGTAACGGCTCAGGACCCCCCGCAGCCGGCCTGCCCAGGAGTGGTCCCCCGCGCGCATCGCGAGGAGGAAGAGGACGAGCACGGGCACCCCGGCGCGCAGGAGAGCACCCGTGGACCGCACCCGACGCAGCGTCGCCGCGCTGTGACGCGCGGCGGCGGCGAGGTCCCCGGTGCGCAGGGAGGCGAAGGCCGCCGTGGGCTGCAGCCAGTCCAGGACGCCCGACTCGTCGCACTGCTCCGCCAGACCGACGAGCTGGTCCAGGTCGGGCAGGCCCTCGGTGGGCCGGTGCTCGGGAGGGAGGCTCCAGAGCAGCCCGGCCGCCGGCAGCATGATCGAGGGGTCGCCGAGCCCGCGGCTCCGGGCGACGGCGGCCGCGCCCAGGCGTGCTGCCTCCGCGAAGTCGCCGCGCTGGTGCGCGAGCATGCCGCCCCAGGTGTCGAACCGGAGCACGCGGACGTCGTCGCCGAGCCGCTCGGCCAGCTCGCGGCCCTCAGCGACCCAGCCCTGCACGACCGAGCGGTCGTCCAGGTAGCGCGCGGCGAGCGTGGCGTCGCAGGTCACCTCGAGCAGGCACCGGTCGTCGACCGCCTTGGCCCGTTCCCGGACCTGCGCCAGGGCGGCGACCGCCTCCTCGACGGTCGCGGGGGAGTCGGCCGCCTCCACCCTCAGGAGCTCGTGCCAGGCGGTCAGGGCGAGGTGGTCGGCGAGGTCCTCGTCCTCGGGACCGGCCTCACCGCACAGCTCGAGCACCGTCCCGGTCGTGCGGATGACCTCCGGGGTCGCCCCGCGGCTGAACCAGAGCGGCAGGAGCGCCAGCACCAACGACGTGGCGGCGGCCCGGTCGCGTTGCTCGACGGCCTCCGACAAGGCCGACACCAGGTCGCCCTCGAGCGGCGCGACCACCTCGCGCACCTCCATCGACCGGCCGGCCCGCCCGAGGGGACCGACCTCGTCGGCGATGCCGCGCGCCCACCGCAGGTGCCTGGCACGCAGGTCGGGCTGCACGGTGGCGGAGACGCCCTCCAGATAGCCCCTGACCAGCGGCGGGAGGGAGAACCGGCTGCCCCGGGCGTCGTGGCGGGGCTCGACCAGGTGGACGTCGACGAGCGCCGAGAGGTCGTCGACGACGTCGGGTCGTGCGCACACGTCCTCGACGGCCTCGATCCCGACCGGTCCGTGGAAGACGGCCAGGTCCTCCAGCAGCCCGCGCTGGGCCGCCGTGATCAGGGAGATGCTCAGCGCCACGCCCGCGTGCAGGTCGTGCTCCTCCTCGTCGGTCGCCCTGCCCCGCAGGAGCCGGTGCGGGTCCCGGTCGAGCAGCTCGAGCAGGGTGGCGGGGGAGTAGGTGGCGGTCCGGGCGGCCGCGAGGCTGATGGCGAGCGGAAGACCACCCAGGTGACGGCATACCTGCGCGATGTCGCTCAGCGCGGCGTCCTCCATCTGCGCGGCGGTGCCGGTCCGCCCGGCCACGTCCAGGAAGAGCTGGACCGCGGGGTGCTCGCGCAGCTCGTCGGGGTCCTTCGCGGGGTCCGGCAGCGGCAGCGGCGACAGCCGGACGACGACCTCGCCGGCCAGGCCGAGCGGCGTGCCGGAGGTCAGCAGGAGCTTGCGCAGCGGCTGGGCCCGCCTCAGCTCCAGCACCACGTCCCGGGCGTCCGGAAGGTGGTCCGCGTCGTCCACGACGGTGACGTCGCAGGTGGCGGTCGACGTGAGGGCGGCGGTCAGGGCGGCGCGCGAGACGGTCCGGCGACCCTCGACCACGCAGGGACCGGGCGGGCCGCCCTCCGACGGTCCTCCGACCGCCGCCTGGGCCACGCACGTGCGTCCCGACCCCGTGAGCCCGGTCAGCGTGACCAGCGCCCCCGGCTCCTGCAGCGCGTCGGAGATGGTGCGCAGCAGTCCCTCCCGCCCGTACAGCCTGCTGCGACGCATGGTCGCGAGTATGGCAGTGATCCGGGCACCCGTATAGGGCTTCCGCCCTATGCGGAGCCGTCACGGACCCCGGCACCCGGGCGATCGCCCGATGTGCCACCTGGGAGGAGCCTGGTAGTCCTGACGGCACGGGGTCGTCCTGAGCGGGGCGGTCCGACCTGCCGCAGAAGGACAGAGCGATGGTCAGCATCTCCACATCCACCAGGACCACCCGGGCGTTGGGAGCCGCGCTGGCAGCGAGCCTGGCCGTCGCCGGGCTGACGGTGCCGGTCGTGGGAGGAGCCGAACCGGTCGCGGCCGCCGACGAGACGCTGGGCCGGGAGCCGATCCTCACCCCGGAGCAGCTGGGCCGGGGCGGGATGGACGCCCTGCAGTACGCCGACCCCGCCGAGGGCCTCTCCCTCGTCGACCCGCCGACCGCGGGCAGCCGCGGCGGCGCCAACCTGTCCTACCCCCTCATCGTCCCGCCCGGCCGGGGCATCACGCCGGACCTGGACCTCACCTACGCCTCCGCGGGGGGCAACGGCTGGACGGGTATGGGGTGGGACCTGTCGGTCGGCGAGGTCGCCGTGGACACCACCTTCGGGGCCCCCTACTTCGACGAGGACCTGGAGAGCGAGTCCTACACCCTCGACGGGGACCGCCTCGTGCCCAACGCGGTGCGCGAGACGTGGCAGGAGCGGGTCGCCGAGCGCCAGGACTGGACCCGTCAGGTCGAGACCGGCTACGAGCAGATCATCCGGCACGGGGACAGCCCCACGACCTACTTCTGGGAGGTCCGGGACAAGCAGGGCAACGTGCGCTGGTACGGCGGCCACCCCGACTCCGGCGGCCCGGCACCCGAGAGGACCGCCACCATCGACGAGTCGGCGATCGTCACCGACCGGCACGGCAACGGCGTGCGCTGGCTGCTCTCGGCCGAGCGCGACGTCGGCGTCAACCTCATCACCTACCACTACGACACGCTCCACTACCAGAGCCGGGACGGCGGCTGGGACGCCGTGGACACGTGCACGGACACGTCGAGGATCTGCGGGAAGCACACCTACCTCAGCCGCATCGACTACACCGCCGAGGCGACGGTGGACGGCGCCGAGGACCCCGCCTACCAGGTGCACTTCGAGCTCGACGGGGGCGGCCGCCTCGACCCCGTGGTCGACGCGACGGGCGGCTACGTGGACGTGCTCGTCGAGCGGCTCGACCACGTCACGGTGCTCCACGGGGAGCCGCCGGCCACCGCCGGCGGGGCTCGTTCCTACGACGAGCTCGCGGTGCGCTACGACCTGACCTACCTCGACGGGACCCCCTTCGGCAAGTCGCTGCTCGGCAGCGTGGAGCAGAGCGGCGGGGACGAGGACGAGACCGCGCGGCACACGTTCACCTACTTCGACGACGTGCGGGACGACGACGCCTACGCCGGCTTCGAGGACTCCACCGAGTGGGCCACCGGCGACGACCTGGAGACCCGCTCGATGCTGGACACGGACGTCGAGCCGGGCGCCCTGGGCGTCTCGGAGTCCAACTCGGCCGAGGGGCACGCCTACCTCGGCTTCAACCCCACCATGCCCAACAAGGTCGGCTCCTTCGGCGGCAGCCTCCAGGTCGGCGGCGGGCAGACCGACGCGGTCTCGGAGTGGATGGACATCAACGGCGACGCCCTGCCGGACAAGGTGTGGCTGGACGGCTCCCAGGTCCACTACCGGCTCAACCGGTCCGGGCCGGACGGCAGCACGACCTTCGCCGAGGGGAGGGACGCCGGCGGGCAGCCCGGCATCGACTCGCTCTCCTCCGACCAGAACATCTCCGTGCAGCTCGCCGCCGAGGCCTACCTGGGGGCGACCGTGTCCTTCGGCCTGGGCTCGAGCGTGTCCTGGAGCGACACCTACTTCAGCGACGTCAACGCCGACGGGCTGCCCGACCTCGTCAACGACGGCACGGTCTACTTCAACCACCTCGGCGACGGGGGCGTCCCCACCTTCGACCAGGGCGACAGCAGCAGCACCGTCGTGCCCCTGCCGGCGACCGGCGGTCCGTCCGCCCCGTCCAGCAGCGACCTGCTGCAGGAGGTCCAGGACCAGCTGGAGGCCAGCTCGCCGCCGGTCGACACCGTGCGGCGCTGGACCGCGCCGTTCTGCGGCCGCGTGGTCGTCGACGCGCCGGTCACCCTCACCCCGCCGCCGAGCGGCTCCCCGGACGGGGTCCGGGTGGCGGTCCAGCTCGACGACGACGAGCTCGTCTCCGCCGAGCTGACCACGGCCGACGGGGAGGAGTCTGCCTTCCAGACCGACGACGGGGAAGCGGCCGACCCGACCGAGCACGAGGACGGCGCCACCACGCCGTACGTCTGCCCCGCGGCCCCTCCGGCCCCTGACGACGACTTCCCCCTCGTGCTGGAGGTCCAGCCCGGCGACTCGATCTACTTCCGGGTCGGCTCCGTCGACGACGGCGCCGGCGACGAGGTGACCTGGGCGCCGGTCATCAGCTATGCCGAGGTCGGTGGATACGGGAGCGCGGCCGACGTGCCCGAGGACGTCAACGGGCTCTCGCAGACCGTCTACGACGCGGAGCAGGACTTCACGACCGTCGGGCGGCCGGACACCAAGGTCGGTATGCCGTACACCGGCACCGTCGCCTTCAGCGCCACGATCACCAAGACCGCCGTGACCACCGACGACCTGACCCTCGTCCTCGAGCACGACGACAGCACGGTCCCGCTCGACGGCAGCGCGACGGTCGCCGCGGACTTCACGGGGACCACGACGATGACCGCGACCTTCGACGTCACGGCACCGCCGCTGCCCGACCCGGACGACCCCGACGCGACGGTCGACCCACCGGACATGGTCGGCGTCCACCTCGCGGTCGACACCCCGATCGACCTCTCCGCGGTCAGCTACGAGGCCTCCCTCACCTATCTCGACGAGGACGGGACCGGCGCCCCGCTGCCGGTGACCGACTCGAACGGCGACCCGGTCGACGTCACCGACGACGCGGGCAACCCGACGGCCGTCGTCCCCCTGGCCCCGGAGGTCGACATCTACCCGGAGCGCCGCCCCTCCGGGGTGTCGCAGCCGTGGACGGCCAACACCGTGGACGGAACCCCATACCGGGCCCTGGTCGAGCTCACCCAGGAGGCCGGCAGCGTCGGCGGGCCGGTCGCGGTCTCGGTCAAGACGACCGAGGGCGTCGTGGTGCAGGAGACCCTGGACCTCGAGGCGACGCCGGTGGGGGCCACGACCACGCACGCCGTGGAGCTCGGCACGGACCTGGAGAACGGCAAGGACTACTGGATCGAGGTCACGATGAGCGACCCGGCCGTGTCCGAGACCACGACGCTGGACTCCTTCCGGCTCAGGCCCGACGACGACGACCCGGAGGCGGACGACATCGAGATCCACGTCCCCGTGCTGGCGAGCGGCCTGCAGGGCATCTTCCCGCTGCCCTACCGCGGCTGGGCGGTGGCCGGCTACACCGCCGGGGGAGATCTGGCGACGCAGCCGATCGAGCAGGACGCCTTCGTCATCGACCCCGACGACTACCCCGACGACGCCGACGCGCAGGAGCCGGACGGCTTCGGCGAGGTGGACGGCGCCGCACCGACCACCGAGCGGGCCTACGCCTACCTCGGCCTGGCCGACCCGCCGCAGGTGCCCGACGACGTCGCCGACGCGTTCGACGAGGCGGGCTTCGCGCACGCCGGTCCGCTGGCCGGCCCGGTCTGGCAGGGCTCGAGGGAGAACCTCGCGGCCAACGCCACCAGGATGCGCTCCTCCCGTCTCGGCGCCGACAGCGTCGACCTGGGGGTGGACGGTGGCTCGGGCCGTGCCGTGACCAGGATCTCGGTCACCGCCCCCTCGGCCGCGCTGGCCGTGGGCCTGGGCCCGTTCGGCGGGTCCCTGGGCGTCTCGCCGAGCTTCGGCCTGACCGACCTGGAGGACCTCAACGGCGACGGCTATCCCGACGTCGTCACCGACACCCAGGTCCAGTACACCCGTCAGCGCGGCACCTTCAGCCCCGACGGCGTGCCCTTCGACGACGCGACCGCCACCCAGGGCCTCACCGTCTCCGCCTCCCTGGGCCTGCACGTGGGGCTGGTGGACATCAAGGCCAACTCCAAGTCGCAGACCAACGCGACCGAGGGTGACTCCGCCGGCAAGGGCGGGGACGCCAACGAGAACGGGGTCGGGGTCGGGTTCGACCTGGGCGTCAACGGCAGCTGGACCAACCCCACCACCTCGGGCACCTCCGGCGACGAGGGGATCGGCGGCATCGACCCCGACCCGGCCGCGACCTACGGCGACGACTACGAGGAGGCCGCCGGCGAGGCCACCGACGGTGGCTCGACCACCCAGCGCGCGCTCGCCGACGTCAACGGCGACGGGCTGCCCGACGTGGTCCGCGCCACCCCGAGCGGTGTCTACGTGCGCTACAACCTGGGCTACGACTTCACCGACGCGGAGATCAGGCTGGGCAGCGGCGGCTTCGGCACCCGCGAGTCCTACTCCGGCTCCACCGGCGCCGGCTTCAGCACGCCGTGGGGCGCCTTCTCCGGCGGCGTCACCCTGGACTGGAACTACGACATGGCCCGCTTCGCCTGGCAGGACGTCAACGGCGACGGGATCCTCGACCAGGTCCACAAGTTGGCGACCGACGAGCAGCCCCGGGTGCGCTTCGGGACCGGCAGCGGGCTGCTCCCGGCGGTGACCTACGGCGACATGCAGTCGGGGCAGCCCGCGATGGGGTCGGTCGAGGTCGGCCCGCAGGCCTCCTTCGACCGCGCCAGCAGCGTGGGCGGCTCCGTCAACTTCACCGTCTTCGTCGGGCCGCTCTGCCTGCCCACCCCGCTGTGCTACCTGGTCATCAACCCCGGAGCCAGCTATCAGAACTCGCTGTCCAGCACCGAGGTGACGCTGGCCGACGTCAACGGGGACGGCTACGCCGACTCGCTGTCGAGCACCGACGACCAGGTGCTCGACGTGGCGCTCAACACGCACGGCAGGACCAACCTGCTGCGCAGCGTGGAGAACCCCTTCCACGGCACCATCGAGCTGGACTACGAGCGCGAGGGCAACACGGTGGAGCACCCCGGGTCGGTCTGGGTGATGTCCAGCGTCACCGTCGACGACGGGCGCGACGGCGAGGTCGAGGTCGACGGCGACGTCGTCGACACCGACGGCACCGACGTGCTGCGGCGCACCTTCGACTACGACGGGCTGCGCTACGACCGGGTCCACCGGCAGTCGCTCGGCTTCGCCACCCTGACCGAGCACGAGGTCGACGCCACCGACGGCACGGTCATCCGCAGCACCGAGCGCAGCTATCTCAACGACAACGTCTTCGTCGCCGGCCTGGCCACCACGGTGGTCCGGTACGACGCGTCCACGGGCAAGGGTGCCGGCAACCTCCAGGGCGCCACCATGGAGTGGGGCTTCCGCGACGCCCGGGCCGAGCTCGGGGACGTCCACGCCGAGGTGGGCACGGCCACCGCGTCGGGCCTCGCCGGTGCGGTCGACGTGACGGGTGTCGACTCCCTGGGCAGCTCCGTGGCCCCGCTCCTCCTCGAGGTCGGCGAGCAGCAGTTCGACGGCGCCGACGTCGGCCAGGAGACGCGCACCGTCTACACCTACGACGGTCTCGGCAACGTGCTCACCCAGCTCGACGAGGGCGAGACCGAGACCCCGGCCGACGACGTGCTGACCACGATGGCCTACAGCACCTGCGACACCTCCTCGTCGGCCGCGCTCGGCTGCCCGGACGCACCCGCGTCACCGAGCCCGCTGTGGGACTCCGACGTCTGCCCGACGTGGGTCAGCCTCCCGGCGACCATCACGCTCTCCAACGGCCTCTCCGGCGCCGACGAGGTCGTCTACCGGCACCGGGACGGCAGCCCGGCCCTCTGCGACAACGCCTCGGTCACCCACCTGCAGGAGCAGGTCGACGGCTCCGGCGCCACCGCGGTGACCGACCTGGCCTTCAACGAGTGGGGCGCCTACGACCGCATCGTCTACCCCGAGGGAGAGGACGGCGTCCGGTATGCCGTGCGCTACGTCTACGACGCCGACCGCCACTCCGACGTCGCCCAGGTCACCGACTACGACCTCACCGGGGCAGCCGTCGACGACTTCCTCGCGACCGGCGACACGAGTGGTGCGCTGCGCACCGGGGTGACCTCCTCGGCGACCTTCGACCCGCTCTCCGGGCGCGTCGCCTCGCGCACCAACGCGCCCGGCTGGACCACGCGCTACACCTACGACACCCTCGGGCGGATCAGCCGGATCAGCAAGATCGGCGAGGACGACCCGCTCGTCGAGTTCGACTACGCACCGGACGACCCTGACTACGGGTATGCCGTGGCCCACCACCACGACGCCCTCCACCCGGGCGACACCATCGACACGGTCACCTTCGTCGACGGCCTGGGCCGCACGACCCAGACCAAGCGCGACGTGAGCCTGCACACCGCCGTCGGCGAGCCCGGCGTCGCGGGGCGCAGCGTCAGCGGCACGAAGGCCTACGACGCCCTCGGGCGGGTGGTGACCGAGCACTACCCGAGCGTGGACCAGCAGGACGAGCTCACGGCATACGACCTCAAGGTCCCGGACCCGTCCGGCGCCACCCGGACGGTGCTGAGCCTGTGGGACTCGCCGACCAAGGTCACCGAGCCGGGCGGGCGGGTCACGTCGATCACCTACAGCTACACCGAGCTCCCCGGGTCCGACCCGGCGACGACGGTCTTCGAGACGGTCAGCACCGACCCGCGCGACCGGGCCACCACCACGTGGACCGACATGCGCGACCGGGTGCTGCGGATCGACGACCAGCCCCAGGGCGAGGAGGCGCTGACCTCGACCTACGACTACGCGGCGGTCGGCGCGCTGCTGAGGTTCACCGACTCCGCGGGCGAGGTGACCACGCACGCCTACGACATGCTCGGACGGCGCACGTCCACCGACACGCCGGACGGCGGCCTGGTGACGATGACCTACGACGCCCAGGGCAAGCTGACCAGCAGGGTCACGCCCAACCTGCGCCTCGCGGGCCAGGCCACGACCTACGACTACGAGCTGGGCCGGCTGGTGGGGATCGACCACCCGGACGGCACGCCGGACGTGACCTACACCTACGGTGCCACGGGTGCCGACGGCAACGGCGCGGGCCGCGTCGTGCGCGTCGAGGACGGCTCGCGCATCCTCGACCTGGGCTACAGCCGCGGCGGTGCCGTGGTGCGCCAGGACGCCCAGATGAAGCTGCACAACTGGGACCCGGCCCGGGCCGAGCACTTCACCTGGACCACCAGGTGGGACTACGACGGTCTGGGTCGGCTGCTGCACATGACCTACCCGGACGGCGAGCGGCTGACCTACGACTACGACGCCGGCGGTCTCGTGCGCACGGTCACCGGCGAGGAGGAGGGCTACGAGGACGTCATCATCGGCTTCGACGACGAGGGCGAGCCGATCGTGGAGCGCCGCCCGCGGACGTGGCACTACGACTACCTGCTGGAGTCGACCTACGACGAGTTCCTCTCGCCGAGGTCGTCGGAGTACGGCAACAAGGTCACCACCGAGTGGGTCTACGACGGCGAGACCCGGTGGCTGGACCGCCAGCGGACGATCTCGCCGGAGCGCCGGGTCAAGAAGGCCGAGCAGACCGAGATCCAGGACCTCAACTACGACTACGACGTGGTCGGCAACGTCGTGGGCTACCGCAACGAGCTGCCGGAGCCCGAGCCGAGCCTGTTCGGCGGCCCCGCCTGGCAGACCTACGACCTCGACGCCTTCGACCGGCTGGTCGGCGCGCAGGGCGAGTGGACCTTCGACAAGAAGGACACCCGCGCCTACACGCTGGACCTGGAGCTGGACGAGCACCGCAACGTGGTCGCCAAGACCCAGCGCGACGTCATCCGCAAGAAGAACGGCAAGGAGCAGGTCCAGGACGACACGTCATACAGCTTCGACCGGACCTACTCCGACGCGGCGCCGGGGATGGCGGTGACGGCCACCGGACCCGGGGAGGACGCGTCATACCACTGGGACGCCGACGGCAACCTGCTCGGGACCAAGGACTCCAAGGGCAAGTGGATCCGCCAGCTGACGTGGGACGCGACCGACCGGCTGACGCTGGTGAACGACTCGTCGGCGGAGACGTCGTACAGGTACGACGACTCCGGTCAGCGGATGATCGAGCGCGGCCCGAACGGGGAGACGGCCTTCGTCAACCCGTGGTTCACGCTGCGCAACGGCACCGAGATCTACAAGCACGTGTGGGCCGGCGACGAGCGGATCGCCACCCAGCGCGACGACGGCGGCGAGGAGGAGCTGACCCGCTACTTCCTGCACAAGGACCTCCAGGGCAGCACCAACATGGTCACCGACTGGCGCGGGGACACCTTCCAGCACCTGGAGTACTTCCCGGGCGGGGAGATCTGGTTCATGGAGAACAGCACGGTCTACCGGACCCCGTACCTCTTCGGCGGGCACTACTACGACGAGCGGCGCGACCTGCTCGACGTCGGACCGCGGTGGTACGACACGCGCCTGGAGATGCTCTACTCGCCCGACCCGCTGCTCGTCGCGGACCCGACGGCCGTGATCGGCCAGCCCGAGCTGCGGGCCGCCTACTCCTTCGCCGGGTCCAACCCGGTCACCTACATCGACCCGTCCGGGCTGGAGTTCATCCTCGTCGAGTCGCACCAGGACGCGTGGAAGGCGAAGAGCAAGGCGTTCCGGGAGCGGATCTTCTCCGGTCCTCCGCTCCGGCAGGCGCAGGCGCTCGCCGTGCTGGAGCAGACGATGCCGAGCGCGTTCGCGAAGTATGCGCTGAGCAAGCACCGCGCGAAGCTGGACAAGTTCAGCAAGGACGTCAAGTCCGCGCCGCTGGTCGAGATCAACGTCACGACCGGGACGGTGAAGCTGGGCCTGCTCGTCACCAAGTCCCAGAAGGTGGTCCGCAAGGGCAGCGGCGGCGCCGACGCGGCTGCCGGTGGCGCGGGTGCCGCCCCGCCGCAGGACGCCGTGGCGCCCGGCGGCGTCGGTCCGGACGCCGGCGGCGACGACGTGGGCGACAGCATGGCGCCCCTGCCGGTGAGGAAGGTCCGGCCGCAGTCCCAGGGTCCGAGCACGGTGGCCGCCGGGGCGGGCGCCGCGCTCGGAGCCGGGGACGACGACCCGGGCCCCAGCCCGGCACAGCTGCGGAGGACCAGGTCGCTGCCGGTGATGCCGAGCAGGAGCGACCAGTAGGCGTGGGCGCCGGCCTGCGCTCCGACTCACCGACGCTCGTCGTTCCGGCAGCCTGATGCATCACGCTGTCGGAACGACGACCGCACGTGAGTCGGCGTGGGCGCCGCGGGGTCGCTAGTCGCCGGTCGCGGGCCGCCCCCTGCGGGCCTTGATCTGCGAGCGGCGGCGCTTGGCGTCCAGCCTGCGCCGCTGCGACCCGCGGGTCGGCCTCGTCGGCCTGCGCGGCGGCGGCGGGGGAGCGAGGGCCTGGCGGATCAGCGCGGCGAGGCGCTCGCGCGCCGCCCTGCGGTTGCGGCGTTGCGACCGGTGCTCGGCCGCCACCACGCGCACCCGCCCACCGACGAGGTATGCCGTGAGCGCTGCGGTCGCGCGCTCGCGCTGGGTCCGGGTGAGCGCCCCGGAGGTGGCCGGGTCCCACCAGAGCTCCACCCGGCTGTCGGTCGTGTTGACGCCCTGCCCGCCCGGTCCTCCCGCCCTCGTGAAGCGCTCGTCGAGCTCAGCCGCGGGCACGACGAGGCCGTGGTGCAGCCCCGGTCCGGGCGGCACCACGAGGTCGAGCTCGGCGGCCTCGGGCATGCGTCCAGTGTGGCAGGCGTGGCGCGCCCACCCACGCCCTCCGACTCGCACACGGTCGTTGTAGAAAACTCGGGACGCATCCCGAGTTCTCTACAACGACCGTGTGCGAGTCGGACGGCGACCGGAGTTGTCCACAGGTTCGACCGGACGCTCCCCGCGGCCGCCGCCGTCTTCGGCATGCTGACCGCCATGGATCTAGCGCTCCGAGCCCATCTGGACCAGCATGCCGGGGTCATCTCCGCCCGGGCCGCGACCCGCCTCGGCCTCACCCCGAACGACCTGCGCGTCCTCGTCCGTGAGGGTGTCCTGGTCCGCGTCGCTCGCGGCGCCTACGTCGAGGCGGCGCTGCTCGACCCGGCCCGGCCGGCCGCGCACCACCGCCAGCGCGTGCGGGGCATCGTGCTCAGCAGGCACGGCACGCTGGCCGCCAGCCACCACAGCGCCGCCGTCCTGCACGGTCTGCCGGTCACCGACGACTGCCTCGGACGCGTCCGGGTGGTGCACGCCACCGACCGCAGGAACACCAGGACCTTCGACACCTACACCGTCCACCCGTTTCCCGGCGAGGACGGCCTGACGAGGCACGGCGGGGTGAGGACGGTGGTCCCCGCGCTCGCCGTCATCGGCACCGCGCTCGTGGCGGGCACGTGGTCCGGGCAGATGGCCGCCGACGCCGCGCTGCGCCGGGAGCTCACGACGAAGGAGGAGCTCCAGGGCTGGTTGGCGCGCATGCCGCGGCGCCCTGGCGTCGCCCTGGCGCGCAACGTGGTGGAGCTCGCGGACCCCAGGGCCGAGTCGGCCGGCGAGTCGATCCTGCGCCGGCTGCTGCTCGACCTCGGCTACGAGGTCGTGCCGCAGCATCCGGTCAAGGACGCGAGCGGCCGTGCGTTCGCCTACACGGACTTCTACCTCCCGCAGATCGGCGTCGCGGTCGAGTTCGACGGCATGGTGAAGTACGGCGGCAAGGACGGCAAGAAGGCGCTCGACGCGGAGCGGGCCCGGGAGCGCCGGATCGAGCAGCGCGGCCACGGCGTCGCGCGGGTGGTCTGGTCCGACCTCTACCACGTGCGGAGGATCAGGGCCAAGGTGGAGGAGGCGGCCGCGCGGGGGCGGGCGATCCGCGGGGCGAGCGTGAGCGACTCGCCTACGGTTGTTGTAGCTGACTCGTGATGCATCACGAGTCAGCGACAAGAACGGTACGTGGGTGAGGACCCGGCGGAGGGCGCGCGGAGGAGGAGCGAGCCTCACCGCCGCCAGAGGCCCTGCCACCACGCGCGGATGCCGCTGAGCCCGCTCTGCGGCAGGACGACGGCGTTGGCGCGGACGTTCCACGGGGTGCCGAGCTTCACCTGCTCGACGACGGTCCGCACGTCCTCGCCCATGCGCTCGGCGTCGTGGTCGCCGAGTGTCCCGGGCGCGGCGTAGCGGGAGCGCTCGAGGGTCCCGGTGATCCGGCCCAGGGCGTCCTCGCCCGGGCGGTTCATCGCCGTCGACTCCCGGTAGTGGCGCCGCATGAGGCGCGGGCTGCGGGCCGGGGGCGGGTCCACCCCGAGGTCGCGCAGGGTGCGCGTGAGCAGCAGCCACTGCCCCTCCACCCGGTCCTGCGGCGAGGAGGCCGACCTCAGCCCGGCCTCCCGGTAGCGCCGTCCGACGACGGGGACGACGGCCATGAGCAGGCCGAGGGCGAGGACGACCAGCGCGGTGCGCCACAGCACCGGCCAGAGCTCCTCCCACGTGCTCGTCGACTCGGGCGGCGCCGTGGGCTGCGCGGTGCTCGGCACGGTCGTGGTGGTCGTGGTCGTCGTCGTGGCGGTCGGGTCCTCGGCCTCGGACTCGGCGCGCGCGTAGGCCGGCGGCGCCTGGCTGCGCACGCCGGGCGTGGGCTCGAAGCGCGTCCAGCCCAGCCCGTCGATCCACAGCTCCGGCCACGTGTGCGCGTCGGAGGCGATGACCTTGCGGCTGCCGTCGGTCTGGATCTCGCCGGGCAGGAAGCCCACCGCCATCCGCGCCGGGATGCCCTCGCTGCGCGCCATCATCACCATCGCCGTGGCGAACTGCACGCAGTAGCCCCGCCGCGTCTCCAGGAAGCCGCCGATCGGGTCGTCGGCGTCGGCCTCGGCGGCCGGCTCGAGGGTGAGGGAGTAGGTGTAGTCGCTGCCGCGCAGGTGGTCCTGGATGCGCACCGCGGCCTCGAGCGTGTTCGTCGCCCCGCCGACCACCTCGTCGGCCAGCTCGGCGACGGCGTCGGCGGAGACGGGGTCGACCTCGAGCAGCTCCTCGTCGAAGCCGGACGGGTCGGCCGGCCGCTCGCCGACCGCCTCGGGCAGCTCGGCGCGCGCCGCCAGCGACAGGTAGGTGGCGGAGTAGGTCTCCGCCGGCGTCTGGAGCACGACGGTCGAGTCCGCGGGGTCGAAGCGGTATGCCGTGCCCTCCGGCAGGTTCAGGTCCGCCGGGGGGAAGGGCAGGGCCAGGTGCGGGGCCTCCAGCGCGTTGCCGGTGACGGTGATCTCCTGCTCCCGCGTCGGCACGTCCTGCCCGAGGCCGTCCGGCCGGGGCAGGGGGGCGTTGAGCGGCTGCAGCTCGGAGGAGCGGCGCTCCGGCGCCACCCACCGTCCGTCCTCCCACTGCTCGGTGGCCGTGACCCGCAGCGGCTCCAGCCGCAGGGCGTCGGTCCGGTAGGTCAGGACGGGTGCCTGCGACCGGTTGCGCAGGTCGCGCGCGGGGTCCATCGTCTCGGTGAAGGACACCTCCGCGCTGCCGCCGCCGACGGTGCGCGCGTCGGTGTTGCGCGCCAGCCCGTCGGCGAAGAAGGTCGGCGGCAGGTGCGGGATGGCGGCGGCGCCGAGCACCGCGGCCACGAGGGTCAGCGCCCCGAGGACCTGGGGGAGCCCGCGATAGCTGGGCACGTTGGCCGCGACGTCGTCGCCGCCGACGGCCTCCCGCCGGTCGGACGACGGCCACGCCGCCAGCACGCGGTGGCCCTGCTGGGCGAGCATGGCGAGCCAGAGGACCGCGACGGCACCGAAGTACCACGGCTCCATGGCCCGGCCCGAGTTGGACACCGAGACGAGGAAGCCGGCGGCGAGGGGGATCCCGGCGCTGGCCGGCGCACGGCCCGTGACGCCCATCGAGTCCACGGAGACGGCGGTGAGCGTGAGCACGGCGACGATGAGGAAGGCGACGCCGACCGTCGTCGGTGCGGGGGCGGCATACGTCTGCAGGACCGTCCCGGCCTCCCGCAGGAGCTCGCCGACGCGGTCGGCGGTCGCGCCGCCCGGCACCAGGCCCCAGCGGAGCGTGTCGCGCAGGTAGAACTGGGTCAGGCCGACGAGCCCCACGACCAGCTGGCCGAGCGAGACCAGGCTCGGGGGCGCGTCGACGGTCCGCAGCACGGCGCCGGTGAGCGCCACCAGGCCCACCATGAGGAAGGCCGGGACCAGCCAGCTCCCCTCGCGCAGGAGGTCGGTGAGCGGCCAGGCGACGGCGAGCGTGGCGAGCGCGGCGACGAGGCCCTCGGCCCACATGCCGCGGGAGAAGGCGTCCTGGTCGAGCCTCACGCGCCGACCCCCGAGGAGGTGGGGCTGCCGATCGCGGCCCAGGCCCGGGGGATCTCGGTGTGCGGCCCCACGACGACCGTGCGCCAGCCGGAGTCGGCCAGCACGGTGGTCAGCGGCTGGCTCCCCTGGCCGGGACTCGCGCCGCCGAAGCGGGCCGGGTCGAGGACGAAGGCCAGCGCGCGCGAGCCCGGCTGCCGGATCGCGGCCAGCTCCCGCAGGGCGCCCTCGTCGTGGGCGACGACGGCGGCGACGACGAGCACGCCGCTGGTCGTGAAGGGGGCCGCGGCCGCGGCGAGCCGGTCGAGGCGGGAGTCGTCCTCCGGCTGGACCCGGGCGAGGGCGTCGAGGGCGGCGTCCAGCTCGACCGGGCGCTCGGTGGTGCCGTCGCGCAGCGTGGTGTCGGTGAGCAGGTGGACGACCCAGCCGTCCGCGGCGAGGTGCCGGGCGACCGACGCCAGCGCCGAGACGGCCCACTCGTAGGCGGGCCGGACGCCGCTGCCGGGGTAGGCGGCGGCGCGCGAGTCGAGCACGAGCAGGGCCCTCCGGCGCGCGGGCCGCTCCTCCTGGCGGACCATGAGCTCGCCGCGGTGGGCGGTCGCGGGCCAGTGCACGCGGCGCAGCTCGTCGCCCTCCCGCCAGGTGCGGATGCTCACGTCGTCCTCGCCGTGGAGGGCGAGCATCTGCGGCATCTCGCCCTCGCTGCCGGCGGAGGTGCCGCGGACCCGGCTGTCGCCGAGGTGGTGCACCCGCGGCAGCACGAGGACCTGGGTGCTGGAGGACAGCTGCAGGGTGAGGAAGGTCAGCCCGAAGGGGTCCCGCTGCCGCAGCAGGATGGGCCCGAGCCCGTAGGCACCGCGGTGGCGGCTGCGCACGGCATACCGGAAGCGGCGCTCCTCGCCCGGCGCCATCCGGGGGAGCACGAAGCGGGGCCGGTCGCCGAGCTGGAGGTCGAGGTGCTCCTCGGCGAGGTAGAGCGCGGTCGGGCGGCGCCCCACGTTGGTGAAGCGGACGCGCACCTCGCCGCGCTCGTCGGGCGACAGACGGGCGGGCTCGACCTCGCGCAGGACCCGGACCTGCGGCGGCCGGCGCGGCATGAGGAGCAGCGTGAGCACCGGCAGCGCCAGGAGGACGAGGCCGACCCGGGTGACGTCCTCGTAGCCGAGCAGCACGCCCGCGGCCACCACGACGACCCCGAGGACGGCGAAGATCCGTCCCCGGGTCGTGAGCAGCGCCCACGGCGAGGTCATCGGCGCTCCCTGCGCGCGCGCACCCCTGCGCCGTCCGTCCTCAGCGGCCCGACGGGACCGCGGTGCGGTCGACGAGGTCGCGCACCAGGTCGGCGGTGCTGCGCCGCGCCAGCGACGCCTCGCCGGTCGGCAGGATGCGGTGGGCGAGCACCGGCACCGCCATCGTCTGGACGTCCTCGGGCAGGACGTGGTCGCGGCCGGAGAGGGCGGCGTGGGCCCGGGCCGCCCGCAGCAGGTGCAGCCCGGCGCGCGGGGAGGCGCCGAGGCGCAGCTGGCGGTGGTGCCGGGAGGCGGTGACGAGGTCGACGACATACTGGCGCAGGGCGTCGGCCGTGTGCAGGTGCCGCACCGCCTCGATCTGGTGCTGCACGTCCTGGGCCGTCGTGACGGGGGCGAGGCCCTCGAGCGGGTTGACCGCGCCGTGCGAGGCGAGCATGGCCTTCTCCGACGCCGCCGACGGGTAGCCCATCGACAGCCGCGCCATGAAGCGGTCGCGCTGGGCCTCGGGCAGCGGGTAGGTGCCCTCCATCTCGATCGGGTTCTGGGTGGCCATGACCAGGAACGGCCGGGGCAGCGGGTAGGTCGTCCCGTCCACCGTCACCTGCCGCTCCTCCATCGACTCCAGCAGCGCCGACTGGGTCTTGGGGGAGGCCCGGTTGATCTCGTCGCCGACCACGACGTTGGCGAAGATCGCCCCGCGACGGAACTCGAACTCGCGGGTGTCCTGGTTGAAGACGCTGACGCCCGTGATGTCGCTGGGCAGCAGGTCCGGGGTGAACTGCACGCGGGAGACCTGGCAGTCGATCGCGCGGGCCAGGCTCTTGGCCAGCATGGTCTTGCCCACCCCCGGCACGTCCTCGACGAGCAGGTGCCCCTCGGCCAGGAGGACGGTGACGGCGGTCGAGACGACCTCGTCCTTGCCCTCGATCACCGTGGTGATCGCCTGGTGGATGGCGCCGACGACGGACTGGACGGCGTCGAGGTCGACGGCTTCGGGGGCCGGGGAGATGGCGGACATGGGTCGATCTTGCCAAACGCACCCGCCCGCCGACGAGAGGGCGCGCACCACGGGCGACCGAGCGCGCGCTCTGCACGCCCGTGCAGAGCGTGCGCCCGGTCGGGTGGGTGGGGTG
>CAZONQ010000046.1:8242-18622 GCA_964581125.1 uncultured Ornithinimicrobium sp. | reverse complement strand
GGGCGGTGCCCTTGCCGACGTGCGCGACCGCGAGCTCGACGACCTCCTTGCCGGGCGTCACCACCAGGGAGGTATGCCGCTCGCCGAGGGCGGCGGCCGCGGCCAGGGCGGCGGCACCTACCTCGGGGTCGACGCCGCGCGTGTGCAGCACCCGCCCGGCCGGCTTGTCCTCGATGCGGGCCCCCGGGTGCGCCTCGACCACGGTCCGCAGGTCGGCCTCGAGCGTGGCCAGCAGCGAGCGCTGCCCGTCGCTCAGCACGAGGCCGTCGGGCCGGCGCGAGTCCTCGGCCCCGTGGCTGCCGACGAGCACGACCGGCTCGGCGGCGCCGGACAGCTGCCGCAGCGTCGCCAGGTCGCGGCCGCTGACCAGGGCGACCGTCGTGGCAGGGAGGTCGGCGAGGGCGGTGAGCGTCTCCATACCTCCGTCGACCGGGCGGGAGTCCGCGGGGTCGAGGACGAGGGGGGCGAGGGCGCCGTCGAAGTCGGTCGCGACCAGCACGCGGGGGTGCGCGGCGAAGGCCTCGACGGCGGCGAGCAGGGCGGGGTCGGGCACGTGGCTCCTTCGACTCAGACCATGGGGGAGATGCTGCGGCGCGACCGTGGCGGACGGTGCGGGGCGACCTCGAGGGCGCGCAGGAAGTCCTGCGCCCACGCCTGCACGTCGAAGGTGCGGACCTGGCGGCGCATGGCACGCATCCGGCGGCGCTTCTCCTCGTGGTCGTCGCGGATCGCCCGCACGATCGTCTCCTTGAGCCCGGCGATGTCGTGCGGGTTGCACAGGTAGGCGGTCTTGAGCTCCTCGGCCGCGCCGGTGAACTCGGAGAGCACGAGCGCGCCGCCGCCGTCGTGGCGGGCGGTGACGTACTCCTTGGCGACGAGGTTCATGCCGTCGCGCAGCGGCGTGACGAGCATGACGTCGGCGACCTGGAAGAGCGCGGCCATCTCCTCGCGCGGGTAGGACTGGTGCAGGTAGTGCACGGCGGTGTCGCCCAGGTGGGAGAAGTCGCCGTTGATCCGCCCGACCGTGCCCTCGATCTGCTCGCGCAGGGTGCGGTAGGCCTCGACGCGCTCGCGGCTGGGCGTGGCGACCTGCACGAAGGTGACCCCCGGCGGGGCGATCTCGCCGTCGGCCAGCAGCTCGCCGATCGCGCGCAGCCGGTGCCGGATGCCCTTGGTGTAGTCGAGCCGGTCCACGCCCAGCAGCACGACCTCGGGGTTGCCGAGCGACTCGCGGATCTCCGCGGCGCGAGCCCTGACCGCGGGGCTGTCGGCCAGGTCGCGGAAGCCCTGGGCGTCGATCGAGATCGGGACCGCCGCCGCCCGCACGGTGCGCGGCGCACCGCCGGGCCGGCCGTCGTCGGAGCCCTGCCAGGTGACCACGTCGCCCTTGTGCGTCGCGCCGAGCACCGCCCGGCAGGAGCGGATGAAGTTGCGGGCGTCGTCGGGCCGCTGGAAGCCGAGGAAGTCGGCGCCGAGGAGCCCGCGCAGGATGCGGGCGCGCCAGGGCAGCTGGGCGAAGAGCTCGACCGGCGGGAACGGGATGTGGTCGAACCAGCCGATCCGCAGGTCCGGGCGCTGGTCGCGCAGCATCGCCGGCACCAGCTGCAGCTGGTAGTCGTGGATCCAGACGGTCGCCCCCTCCGAGGCGACCTCGGCGACCTGGTCGGCGAAGCGCTGGTTGACGGTGCGGTAGACGTTCCACCAGGACCGGTGGAAGACCGGCGGCACGATGACGTCGTGGTAGAGCGGCCAGAGCGTCTCGTTGGAGAAGCCCTCGTAGTAGTCGGTGAGCTCCTCGGCCGACAGCGGCACCGGGCAGAGCCGCAGGTCGCCCTGGGAGAACGGCGCAGGAGCCTCGCCGGGGAAGCCTGCCCACCCCACCCATGCAGCCTCGCGGTCGCGCATCACCGACTCCATCGCCGTCACCAGTCCACCGGGGCTGGTGCGCCACGTGGTCGTCCCGTCCGGCTTGACCTGACGGTCCACGGGCAGGCGGTTGGCGGCGATGACGAAGTCGTAGGTGCGGTCTGTGGCTGACGAAACCATCCGGTCTCCTCGGTCGTTGTCCTCCCTGACCACCCTAGTTCGCCCCCCGCCGCCCGTCGGGCCCAGGTGGCGGCGGCGACCTGCCGCACCTGCGCGAGGAGACCGCATACCGTGGACCCTGTGACCACCGAGCTGCCCCGCACGCCCGGCACACCGGACCCCACGCGCCCGGTGCCGGTCGTCGTGCCCCGGGTGCTGGGCGACTACGAGCTCGTCCGCCGGGTCGGCGAGGGCGGCATGGGGGTGGTATGGCGTGCCCGCTCCCGGGACGGTCGCGACGTCGCGGTCAAGGTGCTGCGCGAGCACATCGCCCACGACGAGAGCGCGCGCGCCCGCCTGCGGCGCGAGGTGCGCACGCTCGCGCGCGTGCACCACCCCCGGGTGGCGGCGGTCATCGACGCGGACGTCGACGGTCCGGCGCCCTACGTCGTGACCGAGTTCGTGCCCGGGCCACCCCTGGACCAGGTCGTCGCCGAGCGTGGGCCGCTGCGCGGCGAGGACCTGCTGCGCCTGGGGCGCGGGCTCGGCGAGGCGCTGCACGCGATCCACGCGGTCGGGATCGTGCACCGCGACCTCAAGCCCGGCAACGTGCTCATGGTCGGCGAGCACGAGCTGGACCCGGTCGTCATCGACTTCGGCATCGCCCAGGTTGCCGACGACGTGCGGCTCACGGCGACAGGGATGGTCATGGGCACGCCCGGCTACCTCTCTCCCGAGGTCGTGGAGAGCGGCGCGGTGAGCGAGGCCACGGACTGGTGGGGGTGGGCGGCGACCCTGGCGTTCGCGGCCAGCGGCGAGCCGCCCTTCGGCCGCGGGCCGCTCACCGTGGTGCTCGACCGGGTGGTGCGCGGACGGCTCCGCCTCGACGGCGTCGACCCGGGGCTGCGTCCGCTGCTCGCCGCGGCGCTCGACCCCGACCCGGGGCGGCGGCCGAGCGAGCGGCAGGTGCTCGAGGGGCTCGAGCGCTACGCCCGGGGCGAGGACGTGACCCGTGCCCTGCCGGCGTGGGTGCGGGACGAGGAGCGGGTCGGGCCCGACCCGACACGGGTGCAGCCGCACGGGCCCCGGACCAGGGTGGCGCCTGTCGCGCCCGTCGAGCCCCGACGCAGGCCGGACGCGGTGCCCTCCCGGGGGCCGGCCCACCCGGGGGCGGGACCGGCGGCTGACGCCCGCCCCGTGACAGGCGTCCCCGGGCCCGCCTCGTCGCCGGAGACCTACGACCCCCTCCGGCCCGCGGCACCCGCGCCGGGGGAGCAGGGCGGGCCCGACCCGCGGATCGGCCGGCGGTCGCGGACGGGCACTCTCGCCGCGCTCCTCGTCGCCCTGGTTGGCGGGGCGGCGGCGGCTCCGCTGGTGGCCTGGGGCGCCTTCGCCCTGTGGAGCGTCCTCGTGCGCACCGTGGACGGCTCGTTGACGGGCCTCGTGCTGCGCCGGCACGAGGCCGGGCGTCGGCGCAGCGACGTGCCGATGGTGGTGCTCACCTCGCCGTGGCACCTGGTGAGCGGGACCCTGCGGACGCTCCTGGCGCTGATCCTGCCGCTGGGCGTCGGTGCGCTCGTGGCGCTCGTCTTCTCGGGCTTCGTGACCTCGACCGGCACGATGGTCGGCATCGGGCTCGACCATCCGTTGCCGGTGGGCCTGGGCTCGCTCGTCGGTGCGGTGCTCGCGTGGTGGGGGCTGGGCTCGGTGTCGCTGCGTCGTGGCTCGCGCACCGTCCTGCGCGGCGTCGTGCCCGACGGGGCTGCCACGGTGGTGCTCGTCACGCTCTGCGTCGTCGGCGGGTGCGCCCTGGCCGTCTACTCCTACCTCGCCGGCGCCTCGGTGTCGTGGTGGCCGCTGGGTCCGGACTTCGACCCGCGCTCGGTCCTGCCCTTCCAGCCCTGACCGGACGTGACGCTCGTCACAGATACCTTCCCTTCCGGCGCGACGGTGCCCTACGGTGGTCGTCGCTTGTGTCGCACCAGCCACTCCTGTCCCGGGCCTGGCTGACGTCGCCGGAAGGACTGCTGCCCCCATGGCCTCCACCTCGAGCCACCGTCGCCCCCGCTCCCGGGTCCTCGGCCGCCGCGCCGGGGGCCTGAGCCTCGCCGGCGCCGTCGCCTCCGTGTCCGCCGTCACGCTGCCCGCGGCGCCCGCCCAGGCGGCAGGCAACGTCTGGGACCGGGTCGCCGACTGCGAGTCCGGCGGCCGGTGGGACATCAACACGGGCAACGGCTTCTACGGCGGGCTGCAGTTCTGGCACCCGACCTGGCAGAGCTTCGGCGGGACCGACTTCGCGCCCTACGCCCACCAGGCGAGCAAGCTGCAGCAGATCACGGTCGCGCAGCGCGTGCTCAAGGTCCAGGGGCCCGGCGCCTGGCCGGTGTGCTCGGTGAGGGCAGGGCTCACCATGGAGAACGGCATGGCCCCCTACCCGGGCCAGGACGCGCCGCCGACGTCCGGCACGACCGGCACGTGGTGGGTGAGCGCCGGTGCCGGTGCCAACATCCGCTCGGGGCCGTCCACGTCATACCGGGTCGTCGGCGCGGCGGGGCACGGGACCAGGGTGACCGGCACGCTCAGCGGTGGCTGGGTCAAGCTCTCGGACGGGCGCGGCTGGATCAGCGCGACCACGCTGACGACGCAGGACCCCGCGCCGGCCCCCGAGCCGGACCCGCCCTCGACGTCGGGGACCTATGTCGTGACCGCCACCGCGGGCGCCAACATCCGCTCGGGTCCCTCGACGTCCTACCGGGTCGTCGGCGCGGCGGCCCACGGGACGAGGGTCAGCGGGCAGGTCAGCACCAACGGGTGGCTCAGGCTCGCCGACGGGCGCGGCTGGATCAGCGGCACGATCGTGGCGCCGGCCGGCACCGGCGGCGGAGGCGGGGCGAGCGACATGGCGCCGCTCGTGCTCGACGGCAGCCGCGGCCCGCTCACGGTCAAGGCGATCCAGCGCTGGGTCGGCGTGGCCGAGACCGGGCGCTGGGACGACCGCACGATCCGCGCGCTGCAGGCCGAGGTCGGCACGCGGGTGGACGGTGCGTGGGGGCCGATGTCGCAGGCCGCGCTGCAGGACCGGATCGGCCTGTCGCGCGACGGGTCGGGCTACATGAACCACCGCACCGTGGTCGCACTGCAGAGGTGGCTCAACGCCAACGTCATCGGCTGACGCCACGGTCCGACGGGACCGCTCGTCCGACCGCTTAGACTCGTGTGGCCGCTCCGGCCCGCCCGGGGCGCGCGCTGGCGTGGCGCAATCGGTAGCGCACCTGTCTTGTAAACAGGTGGTTAGGGGTTCGAGTCCCCTCGCCAGCTCTGGGAAGTGTTGTGCCGCGCGTGCACGTAGACCTGCAGAGGACCTTCGCGTGATCACGGGGTCAGGCAGGCATGTGCGAGCGGTCCGTCCGTCCTGACGGCACGCCCGACCCCGACCGGCCACAGCGTGCATGTGCACGCTGCGGCCGACGCTCACCGGGCGTGTCGCCGGGACCGATGGCCCGCAGCACCCGACCAACGGCGGAGTCGCGACGTCACGCACCTCGGCGGGCCAGGCCCGCCGAGGTGGTGAGGGGTTCGGGTGCCATCGCCAGCTCTCACGGTCCCGTCCACGGACGCGACGCTCGCGGTCACAGGGACGCCAGCGCCTCCGCCACCACGGCCAGGCCCTCCCGGATCCAGGGCAGCTCCTCCGGGGCCGCGGAGCCGAGGGCGGCCATCCGCTGCTCCTCCGTCGGGCCGTAGAGCATCGGCGTGGCCACGCGCAGCCGGAGGTGCGCGTCGTCGTCGCCGAACGCCGCTCCCGGAAGGAGAGCGACGCCGTGCTCGTCGAGGAGGTGACGTGCGAGCGCGGTGCCGGTCGTCACACCCCTGCGCGCGAGCCGCTCGCTCAGGGGACCCAGGTCCGGGTAGACGTAGAAGCCACCGCCGGGCTCGGCCACCTCGGCACCCGCGGCGCGGAACACCTCGGCCACGGCCCGGGCGACCCGGCCGTGCAGGTCCCGGCTCTGCTCGATCCGACGGACGAGCGGCTCGGGCTCGGTGAAGGCCCATGAGGCGGCGAGCTGGACGGGGTGCGCGGGCGCGGACCACAGCTCGCTCGCCACGCCGGTGACATGCAGCCGCAGGGAGGTCAGCCGCGATGTCCGCGGGATGCGGGTGACGCCGATCCGCCAGCCGCCGAGCGCCAGGCTCTTGCTGAGGCCGGTCGTGGTGATCGTCCGCTGCGGCAGGAGCTGTCCCGGCGTCACGACCTCGCGCGCCGGGTCGTGCACGAGGTCGAGGTAGATCTCGTCGGAGATCACCACCAGGTCCTCCTCCTCGGCGACCCTGCACAGCTCGCGCACCGTCCGCGCAGAGGCGACCGTGCCGGTCGGGTTGTCGGGGACGGTGACGAGGACCGAGGTGGCCGGGGTCCCGGCCGCGCGCAGCTCGTGCGCGACCTCGGCCAGCCGGGCAGGGTCCGGCACGCCGCCCTCGCCGGACGGCGTCGGCACGCCGACCGCCCGATGGCCCAGGATGGCGTTCTGGGCGGCATAGCTGACCCAGCTCGGCGTCGGCAGCACGACCGGCCCGCCGAGCGCCTCGAAGAGCGCGTAGAGCAGCGGCTTGCTGCCCGGCCCGGCGACGACCTCCTCCGCGTCGGTGGCCACGCCCCGTCGGGTCCAGTAGCCCGCGGCGGTCTCGCGCAGCTGCGGCGCACCGGCCACCTCGCCGTATCCACCCTCGCCCGCGTGGACCGACAGGGCCTCGACGAGGAGGGGGTGGACCGGCAGGCTCGCCTCCCCGAAGCCGAGCGGGACCACCCTCTCGCCGCGGCGGCGACGGCGGGCGATCTCCTCGTTGACGGCCAGGGTGGGGGAGACGAGCATGTCGGTTCCTCGGGGACGCGTGCCGCGCCTTCGCGCACGGCAGGGATGCAACTATGATTGCGGCCAATCCTGCACACGCACTTCAGGGCGCGTCAACCGCGGGAGGACGCGCACGTCATACGGGAGAGGACCGATGAGCCCAGGCGACCGTGACGCGGCGACGCCCCCCGGGGACTACGCCGCGCTCCGTGACGCCCTGCACGTGCGGATGCCCCGGCTCGCCCCGGGGCAGGCGCGGATCGCCGAGCTGGTGCTGCGCGACCCGGAGGGCACCGCCTGGCGCACGATCCGGGAGACGGCCGTGCTCGCCGAGGTGCACCAGTCCTCCCTCGTGCGCTTCGCCACGATGCTGGGCCTGGCCGGCTGGCCGCAGCTGGTGGCGCTCTGCCGGCAGCACCTCGCCGAGGAGGCGCGGCTGGTCAACCGGTTCGCCAGGGCGGAGGCGCACGCGGACGGCGACCTGCTGCGGGTGGCCGCCCGGCAGGACCAGGAGAACCTGCTGCGCACCTTCACGCGGATCCCGCCCGAGCAGTGGGAGGGGACGGTGGGCCTGCTGGCCGAGGCCCCGCACGTCCACGTCATGGGTCTGCGCAAGTGCCTCCCCGTGGCGCAGCTGCTGTCCTACCTGCTGGGGCTCGTGCGGCCCGGGGTGCACCTGGTCGCCCCGGTCACCGGGATGCTCGTGGACGAGCTGCGGGCCCTGCGCCGCGACGACGTCTTCGTCGCGGTCTCCATCCGTCGCTACACCGCGGAGACGGTGGCCGCGCTGGAGCACGCGCGGCGCGAGGGCCTGCGGACGGTGGCCCTCACCGACGACGCCGCGTCCCCGCTGGCCAGGACCGCGGACACGACCTACCTCGTCGACACGGACGGCCTGACGGTCCTGCGGTCGGTCTCGGCCTTCGTCTCCCTCGTCCAGGCGCTCGCGACCGCCGTCGCGACGCACCGCGGCACCCGGACCCGCGAGGAGCTCCTCACCGACGAGCGCCTCCTCGACGAGTTCTCCGTCTACGACGGCTGAGGGAACCTCTCGGCGGCCCCGGACGTCCATCGGGCATGAGGACCCTCGTGCCGCTCGCCGCCACCCTGCTCCTGCTCACCTCGTGCGGCGCCGTCGAGCGACCGGGCGACGACGCGCCGGACCTCGAGGGCCACACCTTCCTCAGCACGGGCGTCACGGAGGACGGCTCCGACCGTCCCCTCGTGGACGGCTCCCGGCTCCGTCTCACCTTCGAGGACGGCAGGTTGTCGGCCCAGGCGGGCTGCAACACCATGTCGGGCGGCTACCGCACCGAGGACGGTCGGCTGGTCGTCGAGCAGCTGGCGATGACCCAGATGGGCTGTCCCGAGGAGCTCATGGAGCAGGACGCCTGGCTGGCCGACCTGCTCGGCGGCGGCCCGACGGTCGAGGCCGACGGGGACGGGCTCGTCCTGACCTCGGGCTCGACGGTGGTCACGCTCCTCGACCGTGTCGTCGCCGACCCGGACCGCCCGCTGGCGGACACGGTATGGCGTGTGGAGTCCCTGATCTCCGGCGACGCCGTGTCGAGCACGCCGGGGGAGGCGGAGGCGTCTCTCACCTTCCACGAGGACGGCACCCTCGAGGTCGACGCCGGGTGCAACCGCGGCGCCAGCAGCTGGAGCGCGGACGGGGACACGGTGACGCTGGGTGCCGTGGGCCTGACGCGCATGGCCTGCGACGACGACAGGAGCGCGCTGGAGCGGGCGGTGATGGAGGTGCTGGAGGCGGTCGAGCTGCAGGTCGAGATCAGCGCCGACCGCCTCACGCTCACCGGCGAGGACGGGAAGGCGCTCGGCCTGCGGGCAGACTGAAGACCGGGGTGCCGCCGGACGGAGGCCCGCGGGGCGCCCGGCGCAGCTGTCACCGTCCGGCAGCGGCGGACCACGAAGGGCGGGCGGCGCGACAGCCGCCCTCCTGCGGGTCTGCCCGACGCGGATGCTGAAACCGGTGACGGTGGCCGCCGGCCCGCCGCTCATCTCGACCGCGGGCGGTCGTCCTCGCCCGAGATCTCGGGCGGAGCGCCGGAGGCACGCGGGACGGACCGGTCCAGCGCGGCGGTCGCGACGAGGCGCTCCGCCGCGCTGAAGCGCGGATGGCACGTCGTCAGCACGACGCGCTGCGCGCCGTCCGTGGCCGACCCGGCAGCAGGGGGCTCTGGCCCGAGCACGGACACGTCCTCGGGGCGGACCACCTCCAGGGACCGGACCTCGTAGACCAGGAAGCTGCCGGCAGTCTCCACCACCACGGGGTCTCCCGGCCGGAGGTCCCCCAGAGCCCACAGCGGTCGGCCGTAGGTCGTGCGGTGGCCGGCCACCGCGAACGTGCCGGGGCCGCCGGGGCCCGCCGTCCCCGGGTAGTGGCCGAGGACGCCCTGGTCGAGGACGTCGGCGCCGACGCCCTCGAGGACGGGCTCGACCACGCCGATGGTCGGAAGGTGGACGATCGCCGGGCCGTCGGTCGGTGCGTCCGAGCCGCCGACCGAGGCGGACGGGTCGGTTGAGCTCCCGACCTGCTCGGCGGCGAAGCCCTGACGGATCGAGACGACGAGGTCCTCCGAGTGCTCGGCGGCCACGACGTCCAGCCACCACAGCTGGCGCAGCAGGAGCCCGGTGGTGACGACTCCAGCCAGGACGAGGGCGGCCCCGAGGACGCCGAGGGCCGCGCGGACCGGGCTGGTCGGGCGACCCGGGCTCGGGCGCCGCGGTCCAGCCTGGTGGGGCGAGGTGGGACGGCTTCGCGGATGAAGCTGCCGGATGAGGGTGAGAGGCACGGATGCTCCTGGGGGTCGGGCGGGCCGCGTCTCCCCGGCGCCGGAGCGAGCGCTCCGGCGCCGGGGAGACGCACTGACGCGTCAGCCGTGGGAACGGCGGACCGACATCCGCACGGCCAGGCCTCCGAGGGCGAGAAGCGCCAACGCAGCGCCGGCGAGCAGGCCAGTCTCAGAGCCCGTCATCGCCAGTCGCTCCGGCAGCTCTCCCGGCATCGCGACCGGGACGATGTGCGTTCCCGCCGGGAGGACCGACGCCTCGGACCATGAACCGCCGGGGTCGCCAGGCTGGCCGGGGTCGCCGGGGTCGCCGGGCTGGCCGGGGTCGCCGGGGTCGCCGGGCTGGCCGGGGTCGCCGGGGTCGCCGGGCTGGCCAGGGTCGCCAGGGTCGCCGGGCTGGCCAGGGTCGCCAGGGTCGCCGGGCACCGTGGTGTCGTCGTCGCTGGTGGTGGTGCAGCCGGTGCTGGTGCCCTGGCCGAGGAGGGTCAGGTTGTTGCACGAGGCGTCGACGCCGACGTTGACCGGGACGGTGGCGACGGTGTCGGTGAGGACGTCGTCGGTCAGGTCCTGCACGAGGGCGTCGCGGGTGTCCTCGACGGTGGTGCCGCCGGGTGCGGCCTCCGTCGTGGTGACCTCGGTGGTGGTGTCGTCGTCGCTGGTGGTGGTGCAGCCGGTGCTGGTGCCCTGGCCGAGGA
>CAZONQ010000046.1:0-8142 GCA_964581125.1 uncultured Ornithinimicrobium sp. | reverse complement strand
GCGCCCGGCGGGCCTACCCTGGGCACGTGGACACGAGCGCTCCCGTCCCCGACGAGGCCCGCTGGCTCATGCAGCCCGTCTGGCTGCCGGCCTTCCGGGCCGGGATCGGCGTCGTCATCGCCCTGGGCGCCGTCGTGGCCATGGTGCTGTCCTGGGGCAGCATCGCGTTCGTCCTGGCCGTCGCCTGCCTCGCCCTCGGCCTCTTCCTGGTGTGGGCGAGCAGGTTCGAGCGCAGCGGCACCCGGCTGACGCCGGAGGCCCTCGTCGTGACCGAGGGCCGCCGTCCCCGGCGGCTCACCAGGGAGGACATCCTCGACCTGCGCGCGACCGGGCCGGAGGAGCATCCGTGGCGCCTCGAGGCGGTGCTGCGCGAGGGTGTCGTCGTGCCGCTCCTGGGCGTGCCGACGACCGAGCTCGAACGGCTCCGGGCCTGGCACGACCGCACCTGACGGGAGTCCCCCCGCAGACGGACGCGGAGTTGGCGGGTGACGCGTCAACGACATACCGTGGTGGCGATGCTCGCCACCCCCGCCCGCGCGCGCGTCGGGATCTCCCTCCAGTTCTTCACGAACGGCGCCCTCATGGGCACGCTGCTGCCCCACTACCCGCAGATCAAGGACGCCTTCGCGCTGTCCAACTCGGTCTTCGGGCTGCTCGTCGTGGCCTTCCCGGTGGGGTCGCTCCTCACCGCCGCCTTCGCCGGCCGGGCCATCCGCCGGTTCGGGGCGCTGCCGGTCGCGACCACGCTGACCGTCACGCTCGCCGTGATGCTGGCGGTCGCCGCCTCCAGCCCCTGGCTGTGGCTGCTCTTCCTCGGTCTCCTCCTCGCCGGCGCGGCCGACCCGGTGCTCGACTCCGCGCAGAACGTCCACGGCCTGCACGTCGAGCGTGCCCTGCGCCGGTCCGTCATCAACTCGCTGCACGCGGTCTGGAGCCTGGGGGCGGTGACGGGCGGTGTCGTGGGCGCCTGGACCGCGGGGCTCGGTCTGCACGTCGGACCGGTCATGGTGGCCAGCGCGGTCGTCTGGTCCGGGGCCGCGGTGCTCGCGTGGTGGCTGGGCCGCCTGCCGGAGGCCGACGAGCGTGCGACCGCCGCCGTCGGGCACGCGCCGCCGACGCGTGCCCGTGCCCTCCTCCTCGTCGCTCCGGTGGCGCTGCTGGCGATCGCGGGCACCCTCGTGGAGGAGGTCGGCAACTCGTGGGCGACCCTCTACGCGCGCGACGTGACCGGCGCGGCACCGGGCGTCGCCGGTCTCGCCTACGTGACCGCATACGCCGCGCAGTTCGTCGGCCGGGTCACCGGGGACCGGCTCACCGACTGCTTCGGTCGCGCCGAGGTGGCTGCCGGGGGCGGGGTGCTCATCGGCCTGGGCGGGCTCGTCGTCATGGTGGCGCCCTCGGTGCCGGTGGTCCTCGGCGGCTTCGTCCTCCTCGGGCTGGGCTGCGCCACGCTCGTCCCGGCCGCCTTCGCGGCCGCCCACGAGCTGCCGGGGCTCTCCTACGGCACGGGCGTCGCGCTGGTGGGCTGGCTGATGCGCGCCGGGTTCGTGCTCACCTCTCCGGCGCTGGGCGCGATCGCGGACGGCTGGGGACTGCGGGCAGGTATGGCGCTCCCCCTCCTCGCCGGGGTGGTCGCGGTGACCGTCGCGGTGCGGCTGCGCAGGCCGGCGGCGGTGCCCGGGCCGGCCTGACGCCGCTCACCCGTCCTGGGCGTCGACGTAGCCGCGTGCCGACTCGCCGACCGCCGCGAGCAGCGGCTCCGCGCGCCGCGCCGCGCCCGAGGGCCAGTCGGAGGTGACCGCGACGACCACCCAGCGCCGCTCGCCGAGCCGCACGATCCCGGCGTCGTGGGAGACGTCGTCCAGGGTGCCCAGCTTGTGGCCGAAGGTGACGTCGGGGCCGAGCGCCTCCGACAGCGGCGAGGAGAAGTGCTGCGCCTCCAGCAGCTCGACGAGGTGCTCGGTGGAGGCGGGCGACAGCAGCCGTCCCTCCGCGAGGTCCACCAGCAGGTCGGCGACGTCGTTCGCGGACGTGCGCAACGCCCCGACCGCGTATCCGCCGTCGGAGGCGGTGACGTCGAAGGTCGTGCCCTCGTAGCCGCGCTGCCGCACGAAGGACTCGACGACGTTCCAGCCCAGGTGCGTCGCCAGCGTCCGGGCGCAGACGTTGTCGGAGACGGTGATCATGTAGCCCATCGCCGTCTCGACGGTCGGGCAGGCGCCCGCGCCGACCGGCTCGTCGAGCGCGACGACCCCGAGGTCGACCAGGTGCAGCGCGGCCGCGGCGACGAAGAGCTTGTAGAGGCTGGCCGGCGGCACCGGCTCCTCGCCGCGGTGCTCGACCCGTTCGCCGGTCTGGAGGTCCACCACGACCACGCCGAGCGAGCCCTCGGACGACGCGTCGGCGTCGGCGGCCGCCTCGGTCACCGAGCCGAGGGTCACCGGAGGGGCGCTCGGGGCGCCGGCCGGGGCGGCGGGCGGGAGGGCTGCCGCGGCGACGTCCGCGGCAGGTGCCTCGCCCTCGGGCGGGGACGACCCGCCGGTCGGTGCAGGCGTGCAGGCGCCCGCCACGAGGAGGGCGGCCGCGGCAGCCGCCGCCGGCAGGAGACGTCGTCGACCCACGAGGCCGACGCTAGCGCGCCGTCCGCCCGTCGCGGCGGACCCTGGGCACGTGTCAGCGGGGCGGCATCCGCAGGGCGCCGTCGAGCCGGATCACCTCGCCGTTGAGCAGCGGGTTCTCGACGATGTGGGCGACGAGAGCGGCATACTCCTCCGGCCGTCCGAGGCGCGCCGGGTGCGGCACCAGCGCCTCCAGGGACTCCTTCACGCCCTCGGGCAGGCCGGCCATCATCGGGGTCTCGAAGACGCCCGGCGCGATGCACATGACGCGGATGGCCTTGTCGGCCAGGTCGCGGGCGCTGGTGAGCGTGAGCCCGGCGACGCCTGCCTTGGAGGAGGCGTAGGCCGCCTGCCCGATCTGCCCGTCGAAGGCCGCGACCGAGGCGGTCAGCACGACCACGCCGCGGTCGCCGAGGCCACGGTCGTCCTCGACCGGCTCGTTGGTGGCCATCTGCTCGGCGGCGAGCCGCAGCACGTTGAAGGTGCCGACCAGGTTGATCTCCACGACGGTCCGGTAGGCCTCGAGCGGCAGCACGCCCCGCTTGGACAGCACCCGTCCGGGAGTGGCGACACCGGCGCAGCAGACGACGACGCGCAGGTCGCCCAGGCCCGCGGCGGTGGCGACGGCGGCGGCCACCTGCTCCTCGTCACGCACGTCGGCGGGGGCGAAGTGCGCGCGCTCGCCGAGCGCGGCGGCGACCTCCTCGCCGCGGCCGCCCGGCAGGTCGACGAGGACCACCTGGGCGCCCTCGGCCAGCAGGCGGCGGGCGGTCTGCTCGCCCAGCCCGGAGGCGCCTCCGGTGACGAGCGCGACGGTCGACTCGGTGATCTGCATGGTGTCCTCCGGGTATGGGGTGCGGGCGGCGGTCAGCGGTGGGCGGTCAGCAGCTGGCGCGAGATGACCAGGCGCTGGATCTGGTTGGTGCCCTCGAAGATCTGGGTGACCTTGGCCTCGCGCATGAAGCGCTCGACCGGGAAGTCCGTGGTGTAGCCGTAGCCGCCGAGCACCTGGACGGCGTCCGTGGTGACCCGCATCGCGGCGTCGGTCGCGACCAGCTTGGCGACGGAGGCCTCCTGGGTGTGCGGCCTCCCGACGTCCTTGAGGCGGGCGGCGTGCAGGTAGGTGGAGCGGGCGGCGCCCACGGCGGCGGCCATGTCGGCGAGGAGGAAGGCCAGGCCCTGGTTGTCGGCGATCGGCCGGCCGAACTGCTCGCGCTCGGTGGCGTAGGCGGTGGCCACCTCCAGGGCGCGCTGGGCCAGGCCGGTGGCGGCGGCGGCGATGCCGAGCCGGCCGGAGTCGAGCGCCGCCAGGGCGATCGTCATGCCCTTGCCCTCGTCGCCGATTCGGTGCTCGGCCGGCAGGCGGACCCCGTCGAGCAGGACCTCGCCGACCGTGTCGCAGTGCAGCCCCATCTTGCGCTCGGGCTCGGCGAACGTCAGACCGTCGACGCCGGCGGGGACGTGGAAGCAGGACAGGCCGCGCGGGCCGTCGTCGGAGGTGCGGGCGAAGAGCGTGTAGTAGTCGGCGTGGCCGGCGTGGCTGATCCACGCCTTGCCGCCGGTCAGGACGTAGGCGTCGCCGTCGCGCACGGCCCGGGTGCGGATCGCGGCGACGTCCGAGCCGGCCTGCGGCTCGGACAGGCAGTAGGCGCCGAGCTGGTCGCCGGAGAGCATCCCCGTCAGCCAGGTCCCCTGCTGCTCCTCGGTGCCCCAGGTGGCCAGCGGGAAGGCGGTCAGGGAGTGCACGGAGACGCCGACCGCGACCGACATCCACGCCCGGGCGATCTCCTCGACGACCTGCAGGTAGACCTCGTAGGGCTGGCCGCCGCCGCCGAGCTCCTCGGGGTAGGGCAGGGAGAGCAGGCCGCTGCGGCCGAGCATCGCGAAGACGTCGCGGGGGAACTCGCCGGCGGCCTCCGCCGCGTCCACCCGGGGCAGCAGCTGGTCGTCGGCGATCTCGCGGACGAGGGCGAGCAGGTCCTCGGCCTCCTCGCTGGGGAGCACGCGTTGCACCATGCCCGGCACGATATCGGTGGACGTGGCGTCACCCTCCAATCGTCGAGGACCGCTGCCGGGCGGCGGCGGTCAGGCGGGGAAGACCTCGACCTCGGTCGCCTTGACGCTCACCCACAGCCGGGCGCCGGTCACGACGCCCAGCTCGGCGACGGCCGACAGGGTCACCTCCGCGACGAGCTCCGAGGGCAGCCCGCGGAGGCGGACCCGCGCGCGCTGGCCGGTGACGGTGACGGCACCGACCTCGAGCCGCCACAGGTTGCGGGCCGAGGCTGCGGGGCGCTCGGTGTAGAGGGTGACGGCCGCCGGGTTGAGGGTCGCCAGCAGCTCGTCGCCGTCGCGGGCGCCGTCGGGCACCTCGGCGACGACGAGCCGGTGGCCCCCGCCCAGGTCGAGGGCACGGCTCGCGGACCTCGGCCGGACGTCTGTGCGCGAACGGTGTGACACATCCGTCGTGCTGGCGACGGATGTGTCACACCGTTCCTGCACAGGGGTGCGCGCAGGGGGCTGCGCAGAGGGGTGGGCGGGGGTGTCGTGGCCAGGGACATCAGTGCTCACCAGGGTGCCGCGCACCAGGTTGAGCCCGACGATCCCGGCGACGTAGCCCGAGCGCGGCCGTCCGACGACCTCGGCCGGCGTCCCGGCCTGCACGACCCGTCCGTCCTCCATGAAGACGAGCCGGTCACCGAGGGTCAGCGCGTCGAGCGGGTCGTGCGTGACCAGCAGGGTCGCCCCGGCGAACTCCCGCAGCCGGTGCGCCAGGTCGGCCCTGGTCGCCGAGCGGGTCTGCGGGTCGAGCGCGGACAGCGGCTCGTCGAGGAGCAGCACCTCGGGGTCCGTCGCCAGCGCCCGCGCCAGGGCGACCCGCTGCGCCTGGCCCTGGGACACCTGCGCCGGCCGGCGGTCGGCGAGCCCGCCCAGCCCGACCCGACCCAGCTCCTCGGCGGCGCGTGCGCGGGAGGCGGCGCGCGGCATACCCCTCGAACGGGGACCGAAGGCCACGTTGTCCAGCAGGGACAGGTGCGGGAAGAGGAGCGGGTCGGCCAGCACCAGGCCGACGCTGCGCTGCTCCGGGGGGAGGTGGGTGCGAGCGTCGGCCCATGTGCGGCCGGCGACGCGGACGTGCCCGCCGGCGAGGGCGTGCAGCCCGGCGACGGCCTTGAGGACCGTCGTCTTGCCCGAGCCGTTGGGGCCGAGCACGGCGGTGACGCCCCGGTCGGAGACGAGCCCGACGTCGGCGCGGAAGGTGCCCAGGTCGACGACGACGCGGGCGTCGAGCAGCGGGGCGCTCACCGCAGCCACCTCGTGCGGAGCGCGCCGAGCACCACGACGCTGACGAGGAGCATGACGAGGGAGAGCGCGATCGCCGCCTGCGGGTCGCGCTCGAGGGCGGCGTAGACGCCGAGCGGCGCGGTCTGCGTGCGGCCGGGGAAGCTGCCGGCGAAGGTGATGGTCGCGCCGAACTCGCCGAGCGCCCGCGCCCAGGCCAGGGCGGAGCCGGCCGCGATCCCGGGCAGCACCATCGGCACGACCACGGCGCGGAAGGTGCGCACGGGACCCGCGCCGAGGGTCGCGGCCACCTCGTCGAAGCGCCGGTCCAGGCTGCGCATGGAGCCCTCGACGGAGATGACGTAGAAGGGCATCGCGACGAAGATCTCCGCCATGACGACGGCGGCGGTCGTGAACGGCAGCGTGACGCCGAGGGTCTCGTCCAGCCAGCCCCCGAGCACGCCACGGCGCCCCCACGTCATGAGGAGGGCGACGCCGCCGACGACCGGCGGCAGCACGAGGGGCACCGTGACGAGCGCCCGTCCCCACGCGACGAGCGGGTGGTCGGAGCGGGCGAGCAACCACGCCAGCGGCGTGCCGAGCGTCCACACCACGAGCATCGTCAGCGAGGTGGTCAGCGCGGACAGCCGCAACGACTGGCCGACGACGGGGGCGGCCAGGTGGGTGCCGATGTGCGCCCAGTCGGCGCGGACGAGCAGGGCCAGCAGCGGCAGGACGATGAAGGCGACACCGACGGCGGCCGGCGCCACCAGGGGCAGCCGCGCCACGAGCGGGCCGCGGGTCGTCACGGCGCGACGAAGCCCGCGTCGGCGAGGTGCTGCTGGCCGCGCTCGGACATGACCTCGTCGATGAACGCCTGCGCCAGCGGGGCGTCGGACACGGCGAGGATCGGATAGGCGTTGACGACGTTGTCCTCGGGCGGGATCTCGACGCCGGTCACGCCGTCGCCGGCCGCGGCCACGTCGGTGCGGTAGACGATGCCCACGTCGGCCTCGCCCAGCTCGACCTTGCTCAGCGTCGCGCGCACGTCCGGCTCGTAGGAGGCGACCTCGGGGCTGATGCCGAGCTGGTCGAAGAGGGCGGTGGTCGCCGTCCCGCACGGCACCTCGGGCTGGCACACCACGAGGCGTATGCCGTCCGCCTCCAGGTCGGCGGTCCCCCCGACGCCGGCCGGGTTGTCCGACGGCACGGCCAGCTCGAGGGTGTTGGTCGTGAAGACGACCGGGTCGGTGGTCCGCCGGTCGTCCCCGAGCGGCTCGAGGGACTTCTGACCGGCGAGGGCGACCACGTCGGCCGGGGCACCCTCGTTGACCTGCTGGACGATCGTCGAGCTGGCGGAGAAGGACCGCTCGACCTGCACGCCGGGGTGGTCGGCCTCGAAGTCCGCGGCGATCTGCTCGAAGACGTCGGTGAGCGAGGCGGCCGCGAGGACGGTGACGGTCTGCGCCTCGCCGCCCCCGTCGGGCCCGCCGGCAGACGTCCCCCCTGCGGACGTCTCCGGGCCGTCCCCGCCGCAGGCCGCGAGCGCGAGGCTCAGGGTGGTCGCGGCCAGCAGGCCGAGGCTGCGGCGCGTGAGCGTGCGTGGGGTGGGGACGCCGGGGAGGGTCACGACGGGAGCCCGATCGTGACGTTGGTGGACTTGACCGAGGCGACGACGACCGAGCCGGGCCCGAGCCCGAGCTCCTCGACGGCCTCGGTGGAGATGAGGGAGACCAGGCGGAAGGGGCCGGCCTGGACGTCCACCTGGGACATGACGGCGTCGCTCACGACCCGGGTGACGATGCCGCGCAGCTGGTTGCGCTGGGAGAAGGTGCCCGTGCCCGCCTCGTGCGTCCCGTGCTCCTGGGCCATCCGGGCCACGTCGACCGCCTCGACCACGGTGCGACCGGCGTCGTCCCTGCCACCGGACAGCCGGCCCGCCTCGATGGCGCGCCGGATCGTGTCCGACGAGACACCGAGGAGACCGGCCGCCTCACTGACTCGCATTTGCGTCATGAGACGAAGCATATAGACGCATCTGCGCCATGACAACGTCGTTCGTGCGGCGCATCGTGGGACTCGTGCGCGGGCGACGCCGGGTCGTCCCGCCGCCCCGTCCCGCCGAGCCGGACCCGCCTCTCCCGGCGTGTCGTGCACAAGCGCACGATGCACTGCGGCGTGTCGGTCGCCAGGACGACCACCCTGCACATGCCGCCCTGCACATGCCGGCCTGCACATGCCG
>CAZONQ010000045.1:0-18622 GCA_964581125.1 uncultured Ornithinimicrobium sp. | reverse complement strand
CTTGTGACAGGAGTGACTCAGGAGGCTGGTGCGACTAGATCCATCTCACGGTGGGAGGTCCTCATGGGCTCAACGGGTACGGGACATCTCCTAGGGCCCTCGTCCCACTTCGTCTGCAGAGGAGTGCGAGGCGTACCGTTTCGGCAATCGGACATCCCACGACTGGAACCTCTTGTCGCGGCGATCGTTCGTGAGCCACCACCACGCAGGTGCCAGGAACTGGCACTTCGCGCGGCGCAGCAGCCGCAAGAGGTGAGGCATACATGCTCTTTCAACAAGTTGTTCGAAGGTAATTCATAGACTGGGCTGAAACACTCCTGGCTCCTCCTTGAACCCAGCCCGTGGTCACGATGCGGTACGTGTAGGTCCCGGTCTCGAAGCAGTTGTAGGCCGGTGCGCGTGTTATAAAATCGTTGTACTGGTAACCAGACTCACTAGAAGACACAGTCTGCCATCCCCACCAACGTTGCCGTTGAATCTGAACGCGAACCTAGGGTGCGAAGAACTGCCGAGCGAGTCGCATACTTCATTCAACTGGGCTTGCTACATCTTGTCAAGGTTGCCATACGGTGGCGCGCCTGCACGGTGTGATAGGAGTGACGCACGAGACTGGCGAGACCTGACCCATCTCACGGTCGGAGTCCGTCATGGCTGAACGGGTACGGGTACGAGGCATCACCAACGACGAGGGCAACCGGCTGCTGCGGATCGTGCGTCGCAGCACCGGGTCGGTTGTCACCTGGCGACGGGCGCAGATGGTGCTGCTGTCAGCCCAGGGCATGGACACGACGGCGATCGCGCAGGTCGCGTTCACCAGCGCCGACCGGGTGCGCGATGTGATTCACAACTTCAACGCCGACGGGTTCGATTCCCTCTACCCCCGGTACGCCGGCGGACGGCCGCCGACGTTCACCCCTGAGCAACGAGCGGCGATCAAGCAGATCGCGCTGGCGCGTCCGGGTGATCACGGGCTGCCGTTCTCCACCTGGTCCCTGTCCAAGCTGGCCGACTACCTGGTGGTCAAGGAGGTGGTCGACGACATCTCCCACGAAGGACTGCGGCAGGTCCTGCGCGAGCAGGGCGTCTCCTTTCCAGGCCGTCAAGACCTGGAAGACCAGCACCGACCCTGACTACGAGGACAAGAAGAACCGCGTGCTGGAGCTGTATCAGATCGCCGACGGCAGACGCGTACCAGAACCGCAGGACCCGACGGTGGTGATCTGCATGGACGAGTTCGGTCCGCTGAACCTGCAACCCCACCCCGGTCGGCAGTGGGCCCCGGCCGCGGTCGGGCGCGGTGATGTGGCCAGGCCACGGCGTCGACGCCGGCGGGCGACGTACCACCGTCCGCACGGGGTGCGGCACCTGATGGCCGGCTACGACCTGTCCACCGACAAGATGTACGGGCACGTCGTGCCGCGTAAGGACCGCACCGCGTTCCTACGCTTCGCCCGCTACCTGCGCTCCCTGCACCCGCGACAGGTGCGCCAGGTGCGGATCGCGATCGTCCTGGACAACTACTCACCCCACCTGTCGACCAAGAAGGACACCCGGGTCGGGGACTGGGCCGCGGCGAACAACGTCGAGCTCGCCTACGTGCCCTTCTACGGATCCTGGCTGAACCGGATCGAGTCCCAGTTCACCGCGCTGCGCTACTTCGCCCTGGACGGCACCGACCACGACAGCCACGCCGGGCAGGCCAGCATGATCCGCCGCTACCTCATCTGGCGCAACTCCCACGCCACCGACCCCCGCCTGCGCAAGGTCGTCAAACGCGCCGCAGTCATCAAACGGGCGAAGGTTGCATGACGCGGTACTAGCGCACCGAGCGCTGCGAGCGGCCGTCCGCCACGAGGTAGACG
This sequence comes from uncultured Ornithinimicrobium sp., assembly GCA_964581125.1. Taxonomy (GTDB): domain Bacteria; phylum Actinomycetota; class Actinomycetes; order Actinomycetales; family Dermatophilaceae; genus Ornithinicoccus. The sequence goes on along the minus strand of CAZONQ010000045.1, from coordinate 16,760 downwards.
ACCGACGCGATCAGCAGCCCGACGAGCAGGCCGAGGCCGCCGAGCAGGACGATCTCCTGCAGCGCGCTGCTCGTGGGCACGTCGGGGCCGTAGCGGCCGACGACCGCCCCCACGACGAAGCCGACGAAGCCTCCGGCGACGAGGAAGCGCACCAGGTCGGGTCGGCGACGGACCGGCACGCGCCCCGCGTCCGGGAGCCCCCCGCCGGAGGCGTGCGCGTCGGGCCGGCGCACCTCGCCGGTCGGGTCCTCGTGCCTGTCGTCCACCACCCGTCCAGTATCGCCCAGCGGGGCGGCCCTCAGGTCAGCGGCAGGAGTCCCGTGAGGTCGGCCCGCCGGCCCGAGGCCCGCACGGCGCCGCTCGCCACGCCCTCGGCCCAGCCCAGCCGGCCGGTGGCCAGGGCGAGCCAGGTCTGCGGGTCGGTCTCGACGACGTTGGTCGGGGTGCCGCGGGTGTGGCGCGGCCCCTCGATGCACTGCACCGCCACGAACGGGGGCACCCGCACCTCCACCGACCGGCCGGGCGCGCGCACCGCCAGCTCCTCGGCGGTGTAGCGCACCGCCGTCGCGAGCACCTGGCGCGGCACCTCCTCCGGCGGCCCGGCGAGCCACGCCGCCAGGGCCTGCTCCCCGGCGGCGACGTCGACGCGGCGGCGCGGCGGCACGGTCAGAGCGGGTCGCGCTCGACCGGGCAGGACATGCAGCGGGGCCCGCCGCGTCCGCGCCCGACCTCGGACCCGGAGACCTCGAGGACCTCCACGCCCTGCGCGCGCAGGTAGTCGTTGGTCACCGTGTTGCGCTCGTAGCCGACGACGACGCCCGGCTCCAGCGCGAGCACGTTGCACCCGTCGTCCCACTGCTCGCGGGCGGCGGCGCGCGGGTCCTGGTCGGCGGCGAGGATCCGCAGCTTCGGCACGCCCATCGCGTGGGCGATGACCTTCATCATGTCCTCCGGGGCGTGCCGCTCGATGACCACGTCGACGCCGCCCGCGCCGTCCTCGTCGCCCGCCGTCATCGTCCACGACGGGAGGTCCGGCAGCCCGAGGTAGCGGGTGAACGTCTCCGGGTCGATCATCGTCATCACCGTGTCCAGGTGCATGACCGCGCGCGCCTTGGGCATGTCGAGCGCCACGACGGTGCTGACCCGGCCGGAGGCCAGCATCTTCTGCGCGAGCCGCTCCACGCCCATCGCGGTGGTGCGCTCGGAGAGCCCGACGAGCACGACCCCGTTGCCCAGCACGAGGAGGTCGCCCCCCTCGGCCGTCGCCGGACCGTCGTCGACCCCGGTGGTCCACCACTGCATACCTGCGTCGGCGAAGAGCGGGTGGTGCTGGTAGATCGCGGCGTAGTGCACCGTCTCGCGGCGCCGCGCCTTCTTGTGCATGGCGTTGACGGCGACGCCGCCGTAGGCCCACGCCGAGGTGTCCCGCGCGAAGAGGTGGTTGGGCAGCGGGGCGAGGACGGCGTCGTGCAGGTCCAGCGCCTCGATGGTCAGCGACTGGGGGTGGGGTATGCGGTCGAGCACCTCGGCCTTGGTGATCCCCCCGATCAGGTGGCGGGCGAGCTCGGCGTCGTCCATCTGGTCGAACATCGAGCGCAGCTCCTCCGACCCCAGCGGCCCGACGTGCCGCTCGTCGAGGGAGTCGTCGAGGACCTGGGCGCGCGCCCGCGGGATCGCGAGCGTCTCGCGGAGCAACTCGTCGAGGTGGTGCACGACGACGCCGCGCTCCTGCATGACCCGCACGAAGTGGTCGTGCTCCTCCTGCGCGCGCTCGACCCAGAGGATCTCGTCGAAGAGGTACTGGTCCTTGTTCTCCGGGGTCAGCCGGTGCATCTCCAGGCCCGGCCGGTGCACGATGACCTGGCGCAGGCGGCCCACCTCGGAGGCGACGTCGAACGGCATACGCTGGACGCTACCGCACCCTGGCAGGATGGCTCCATGGGCGCCGCGATCCTCCACGCCCCCACGACGTCCGCCTCCAGGAGGTGCCGGACCCCACTACCCTGCGTCCCACCGACGCGGCCGTAAGGGTCACCGCGACCTGCGTGTGCAGCTCCGGGCAGTTGGTCATCTCCCCCTTCACCTGCTCGTGCGGCGTCTGCGTCCACTGCCGGGATGGCGTGCACACCTCCTGCATGTGCTCCGCGGCTCCGGCTGGGGCGGCCACGACAGCTCACTGTGCGGCATTGGGACTAAGCCTCGGTCAGCCCGTGACGGACCGGATGCTGGCGGCTACGATGAGCCGACCCTCGCCCAGACAGTCCTCCGGCACGTCGTCGTAGCGGTCCGCGTCGACGCTGGTGTCCTCGCCACCGATGCCGGCGACGGTCTGCCCGACGCGAACCTCGCCCAGGTCCGGCACGGTCAAGCTGGCCCCGTCCTCGGACAGCTCGCTGCCCTCGGGCCAGACGAGGGGGACCGCCACGTCGGTGCCCTCGGCGACCAGGCCCAGGCAGCCTCCAGGGCCGAGCTCGAGCGCTCCTCTGATCTCGGCGTCGGAGCCCTGCTCGGAGTCCTTGGCCACGAGCGCCTTCGCGTCCCCGTGCTCCTGGACCTCCACTGCGCCCGATCCGCACGCCGCGAGCATCAGGACGACCGCCGTCAGCGCGAAGGCGCGCACGCTTCGCCGCACTTCGGTGGCGATCATGATGACGAGAGCTTCACTGTGAGGCCGAGCTGGGTGGCCGTGGAGCGGATCGGGGTGTACATGTCTCGATTCTTCAGCAAGTACTTTTTGTAGCCCGAGTGGATGCCGTAGCCGTGGTGGCCCCAGAACACCGGGCCGCCGCTGTCACCACCGTCGGCCTTGCGGCTCTTCATCATGATCAGGTTGCAGTAGTCGCCGCGGCACTGGGCGATCCGGTAGACGTCGTCACAGGTGTTTTTCGTCGTCTTTCCGTACTTGCACAAGGTCTGACCGTTCACGGCGTTGACGGTGGCGGTGATGGTCCTGCGCGAACCGCTGGCGTAGTAGAACGACGCGGAAGCAGCCTCGCTCGAACTGTGCCACTGCGCGTCTCCCCACGACTTGGCCAAGGCACCTCGGTAGAAGAGGATCTCCCGCCCGGCGTAGGTCTGGCTGTTCGGGCAGTGTTCCGCCGTCAGGAGACCGTGGGAGTACCCGACCTTCTTCACCGAGAAGCCGGCCGTGCAGCTCCCCAGGTGCCCACCTCCGTAGACCGTGTCGGCGCCTCCCTCGAGCGCACCCGTAGTAATGGCGACGGTGACGCCCGCCGGGACGCGGGATCTCGCCTTGGCTACCCCTTCCGCTGTGGCGAGTGCTTGTGCCGACCTGGCCGCAGACGCCCCGGGCGCTGCGTCGACGGTCACCGAGACACGGCCCGACTCCGTGTCGATGTCGGTCTGCACCTCGGCCCCGCCTGCAGCGTCGCGCACCGCATAGTGCAGTGCCTCGCCTGCAGCCTTGACGTCCCTCTCAGCCCAGCCCACACCCTGCACCACCTTGACGCGGCCCGGTAACTGGCTCGCAGCCTCCGCTGCACTCGCCGGCAGCTCCCCCTTCATGCCGACCTCGCCCTGGCCCTTGTCCCACTTGGCGTAGGCGAACTCGTCGGGGAACTCCTCAGACAGCTCGGTCGCGAGCGTGGCGAACTCGTTCTGCCCGGCGAGCTCGGCGATGGCCTGCTCCATGCTGATGCCCTTGGACTCCGCCACCACGCCGATGTCGAACAGCTCGGCCTCAGAGAGCCCGGCGGTTCCGGCCCCGCCGACGAACACCTCCTCCCCACCCGATCCGGTAGTGGGCGGCGCCGCACTTGCCGCCACGACTCCAGAAAGGACAAAGCATAATAGAAGCCCAAGTGCGGGAACCCACCTGCTTCTCATTTTACTCCCCTTTCGAGCCGAACCTTGTCGATGGCGCCATCGTCCCAGTGGCCTGATCAGGCGTCAAGCATGTGGAATGTCACGTTGTGGTCACAACGGGTTCCGCACAGTGACCGGGGCATGTCCAGAAACGACTGGGAACACGGCACCATCAAGCTGCCGACGGCCGAGTTCGCCCGCGTCCGCAGGGCGGTGCAGGACACCGACCGCGGTGAAGACAAAGGCCATGGCGCACGCCCAGGAGTTCTGGAGTGCGCTGTGGAAGTGGTCGCGCAAGCAGTCACCCGAAGGCGGCAGCGGATGGGCGACGTACCGCCAGCCCGACCCGGTCGACAAGCCGGCCATCGACACGGCGTACGGCCTGCTGCAGCGCCAGACCTGGGCCGACCAACCGTCCCGGGTGCTGGCCTCCGAGGTGGACATGCCGACCAACCGGACCACCGTTTTCCACGCCGACGAGGCCACGGTCACCTGCGACAAGGCCACCTCGAGCGTCAGCTGGCACGTGAGCGAGAACAACCACGCCGCAGAAAGGTCCCGTGGCCACGCCGTCGGCCAGCGCGTGTTCGCCGAGCTGGACAAGGTCCGGTGGACGTCGGGCAGCGGCGGGTCGATCGCCGGGAACGACGAGTACATCCGCGAGGTCAACTACTCCGGCGGCGGAGCCAACGACGACACCGCCGGCGACGGGCTCCTCGGTGCCATGCAGGCCCCTAACAGCACGAGACCGTGGACCGACCCGAAGCGCCGCCGGTTACACGGCTCGCGGCCTCATCCCGGCGATCACCCCGGCCGTCTCGGCCGGCCTGTACGACCGACAGCGCCCCGTCTTCCTGGACTACGAGTCTTGCGGCGACGAGGAGGGCGTCATCCGGGCCTTCGTCGACGTCCTGGTCGCCGGCGACGGCCCGGTCGTCACCTGGAACGGGTCCGTCTTCGACCTACCGTTCATCGTCGACCGGATCCAGCTGCTCGGCCTGGAGGACCTGCTCGGCGCGTTCGAGCTGACCCCCGACCCGCGGATCGTCCCAAAGTACGAGCCGCTGCCCGGCCACGAGGGCGGCTACTCCGCACCGTCGTCGAGGTGGACCGGATCGCGATCCACACGCTCACCCAGGAGCAGCTGGCCGAGTACCAGACCTCCCACACCGTCGTCATCTGGGACCTCGCCGTCGAGATGGGGTCGGCAGGACCACACGCCCGCGGCCGCGACCAACGCCTGCTCCTCGCGGGTCAAACTCCGCGAACCGGGGGCGTCCGCCATCCGGGCGGCCAGCGAGGTCGTCGACGGTAAGCCGCCGCGGCCGAGCACCTGCAGCACCGGGGTGCCGTCCTGGGCCAGCTGGCCATGGTGGACGCCGGTGGGGACGGTCCGGGCCAGCTCGATGTGGGGGTGTGGCTCGGCGCCCAAGGCGTCCTCCTAGTCGGTGCGGTCGTGCGGTTCCACCGCCCGGTGTGGCGCAACGCGGACGGCCGCCACACCAGCGGCGTCGCACACAGCAGTGCGACCCGGGACGGTCCCGGCGGGCAAACGCCATGACCGTCTGCGGACACCGGTCCGTCGTCCTGAGCAGAGGAGAACAACCGTGACGTTCCGCACCAACATCGCCCGCCGCCCCGCAGGCACAGACCGTCCGCACGTGCTGACCCAGCTCCGCCTCCCGCTTCGACGCGTCCTGACGAAGGGCCGGACCGCCGTGGTGCTGCGCACCGTCCGCCCGACCCACCCCGGGCGAGCAGCTGGCCTGGGACTCCGGGCAGCTGGTCCGCTCCTCGCTGGGCGTGCCAGAGCCGGACCTGGACCTGCTCGAGTGGACTCCCGCCGACCGGCCGCTTGCACAGGGAAAACTGTGATCACACGCATGGAGCGACCCGACCTGGCCGCCATCCTCGACGAGCTGCTGCCCGCGGCCGTCCGTGAGGCGACCGGGCGTGACGATGTCGTGCGTCGACGCCGGCGAGTGGTGGAGCAGGCCTTCTGCGGCCCTGACCTCCGGGACCGCCGGAGGGGGACGTGAAGAACCCCTCGCGCACCTGGAAGAGCTCACCTGCCCTTGCTGCATTCCTGCCCTGGGGGAGTTCAGTGAGGTACCACCGCACGAGGGGTCCGGGATCTAGTCTAGGCGAGACCGGGGCCGGGGCCAAAGCCGACGGGGCGACGAAGCCCCCGACCTGGTGGTCGGGGGCCGTCCGCGTGGCGGAGGATGCGGGATTTGAACCCGCGAGGGGTTTCATCCCCAACACGATTTCCAATCGTGCGCACTAGGCCACTATGCGAATCCTCCGCCGCAGAGGATACCCGAGCGGTGCAGCGGTCCCGAAATCCGGGCCATGGAGGCGCGTGCAGAGCGTGCGTCCGGTCGCGTGCGGGGGCGTGCAGAGCGTGCGCCCGGTCGAGGGTCAGGGCGTGCAGAGCGTGCGCCCGGTCGGGAAGGTGGGGGTCAGGGCCAGCCGACGGCGAGGAGCCAGGCCAGCTCGGCGGCGACGAGCACGGCCGCCAGCGCCAGGGCGACCCAGCCGCTGCGCGAGCCGCGGCCGCGCCAGCCCCACCAGGCGGTGGCCAAGCCGGCGAGCAGCAGGGGCCCGAGCAGCGCGCCGCCGATCATCAGGCCGAGCCCGTCGAACTTCTCCCCCGTCTGCGCGAGGTCGGAGACGATGAAGCTCGAGGCGACGAGGAGCGGCGGCACCGCGGCCAGCCCGACCAGCACGGCGAGGACCACCTGGCCGCGGGTCACCCTCCCCGGCGACGGGCTCACGGAGCTCAGCGCCGTCGCCGGCTGGTCCCGAAGATCGAGCGGGTGATCTCGCGGCCGATGACCGTGCCGGCCGAGCGCAGCATCGACCGGAACGCCGAGGAGCCCACGACCTGCTCGACGATGCTCTCGTCCTCCTTGCGCGAGCGGGAGCGCGACCCACCCGCCGCCTTCTCCCGCGCCGCGGCCTCCTTCGCCGCCTGTGCCTCGGCCTCCTCCGCTGCGGCCTCGGCCGCCGCCTTCTCCAGCCGGGCCGCGAGGAGCTCGTAGGCCGACTCGCGGTCGACGGTCTCGGCATACTTCGACCCGAGCGGCGAGCCGGCGACCAGGCCGTCGAGCACGGACTGCTCCGAGGGACCGATCTGCCCCTGGGGCGCACGGAGCATCGTCCGCGCCACCGGCGTCGGGGCGCCCTTCTCCGAGAGCACGGTGACGACCGCCTCGCCGGTGCGCAGCGAGGTGAGGACCTCGGCCAGGTCGTAGTCGCTCGTCGGGAAGGTCGACACGGTCGCCTTGAGCGCCTTGGCGTCGTTGGGCGTGTGCGCCCGCAGCGCGTGCTGGACCCGGTTGCCGAGCTGGGCCAGGACGCTGTCCGGCACGTCCTTGGGGGTCTGCGTGACGAAGAAGACCCCCACGCCCTTGGAGCGGATCAGCCGCACCGCCTGCTCCACCGACTTGAGGAACGCGTCCGAGGCGTCGTCGAAGAGCAGGTGCGCCTCGTCGAAGAAGAAGACGAGCTTGGGCTTCTCGGGGTTGCCGACCTCGGGCAGGTCCTGGAAGAGGTCGGCGAGCAGCCACATGAGGAAGGTCGAGAAGAGCACCGGCTTGTCCTGCACCCCGGGCAGCTCCAGGCAGCTGATGACGCCCTTGCCCTCGGGCGTGGTGCGCATGAGGTCGCCGGTGTCGAACTCCGGCTCGCCGAAGAAGACGTCGCCGCCCGCCGCCGACAGCGCGACGAGCTGGCGCAGGATGACGCCCGCGGTCGACTTGGCCAGGCCGCCGAGCCCCTTGAGGTCGTCCTTGCCCTCGTCGGAGACCAGGTGCGAGATGACCGCCTGCAGGTCGGCGAGGTCGAGCAGCGCCAGACCCTGCTGGTCGGCCCAGTGGAAGACCAGGCCCAGGCTCGACTCCTGCGTCTTGTTCAGACCCAGCACCTTGGACAGGAGCGTCGGCCCGAAGGAGGTCATCGTCGCGCGCACCGGGACGCCGACCCCCTGGCCACCGAGGCTGAGCAGCTCGACGGGGTATGCGGTGCCCGTCCAGTCCTGCGCGAGCGACGTCATGCGCTCCTCGATCTTTCCCCCGCCCGCCGCCGGCGTCGCCAGACCGGTGAGGTCGCCCTTGATGTCGGCGAGGAAGACCGGGACCCCCGCGTCGGAGAGCTGCTCGGCGAGGACCTGGAGGGTGACGGTCTTGCCGGTGCCGGTCGCGCCCGCGACGAGGCCGTGCCGGTTCATCGAGCCCAGGGGCAGCCGGACGACGGCGTCGGGGACGACCTCCTCTCCCTGCACCGCTCCGCCGAGCACGATGCTCGGCCCGGCGAAGGTGTAGCCCTCGCGGATCTGGTCGACCTGGCTGCTGCTCTGCTCGCTCACAAACGCAGACTCTAGACTGCGCCGCATGATCTTCAAGGGTGTGGGCGACGCGCGTCCCTACCCGTCCCACGGCCTGGACGACGCGCGGGACTGGGCGCACCTGCCGCCGCGGATGCTGCGCCTGGACGAGCTGGTGACCACCCGCGCCGAGCTGGACCTGCGGGTGCTGCTCTCCCCCGACTCCACCTTCTACGGCGACATCTTCTGCCACGTCGTGAAGTGGCAGGACACGCTCTACCTCGAGGACGGCCTGCACCGGGCGCTGCGGGCCGCGCTGCAGGGCCGACCCGTGGTCCACGGGCGTGTCCTCGACCTCGACGGCCCCACCGGTCGCTAGCCTCGGACGCCGGAGAGGAGCCGACGTGGGATACGTGCGCACCGCGGGCATGTCGACGGCCGCCCGTCGGGCGCGCCGTCGCGCCGCCCTGGTCATCACCGGGCTGCTGCTCGGCCTGCTCGTCGTCTTCGCCCTGTCCATGGCGTTCGTCCAGGGCTGGATCGGCACCCCCGGCGGCGGCGACCAGGCCGCCGACACGGCCACGGTCTCCGCGCCGCCGCCGAGCGTGACGCCCGCCGAGGTGAGCGTCAACGTCTACAACGCCGGCGGGATCCCCGGGGCGGCCGGGCGCGCGGGAGAGGCGCTGCGGGCGCGCACCTTCTCCGTGGCCACCGTGGCCAACGACCCGCTGGGCGCCGACGTCCCCGGCTACGCCGTGATCCGTCACGGGCCGGAGGGCCTCGAGGAGGCCGAGCTGCTCCAGGAGGCCCTGCCCCAGGACGTCGAGCTGGTCGACGACGGGCGGGAGGCCGCCACCGTCGACCTCGTCCTCGGGGCGGCGTGGGAGGACCTGCCGGCCGCCGACGAGGCGGCCCCGAGCGAGGAAGGCTGACAGATGCCGCACGAGGTCACCCTGAGCCGACGGGTCTCCGCCCCGCCGTCCGCCGTGTGGGAGGTCCTGACGGACCTCCACCAGGCGCAGCGCCGCCTCTCCCAGGTCACGGCGCTCCAGGTCATCACCGACGGCCCCTACGCCGTCGGCACCCGCTGGCGGGAGACGCGTCGGATGATGGGCGCCTCCGACACCCAGGAGCTCGTCGTCGTCGAGAACGACCCGCTGCGCCGCACCGTCACCGAGGCGGTCGACGCCAGCACCACCTACCGCACGACGATGCTGCTGGAGTCGCTCGACGAGTCCGCCGCGACCCTGCTCACGGTGACCTTCGAGGCGACGGTCAAGGACCCGACGCGGCTCCAGCGGCTGGCGCTGCAGGTCGTCGGGCCGCTCGGCCTCAAGCTCACCGAGCGGTCGATCCGCACCGAGCTGGACGACATCGCCGCCGCGGCGGAGCAGCTGCACCGCTGACGCTCCCCCCGGGGAGCACAATGGCAGGTATGCCGTCCACGCCCCCGGACGCCGCCCCCTACCTGACCGTCAGCAGCCCGCGCGGCCGCGTCACCCTGGCGGCCGTCACGCTGGGCTCGGGGGTCGCGATCCTCGACGGGTCCGTCGTCAACGTCGCGCTCAAGGCGATCGGCACCGACCTCGGCGCCTCGCTCACCCAGCTGCAGTGGGTGGTCAACGGCTACCTGCTCGCCCTGGCCTCGCTCGTCCTCGTCGGCGGCGCGCTCAGCGACCGGCTGGGGCGGCGCCGGGTCTACCTGGTCGGGATGGGCTGGTTCCTCCTCGGCTCGCTGGCGTGCGCCCTCGCGCAGACACCGGGCCAGCTCGTCGGGACGCGGGTCGTCCAGGGCGTCGGCGCCGCGCTGCTCACGCCCGGCGCGCTGGCGATCATCCAGTCCTCGTTCCGGCCGCAGGAGCGTGGCGGCGCGATCGGCACCTGGGCCGGCCTGTCCGGCATCGCCGCCGCCGTCGGCCCGTTCGTCGGCGGCTGGATCGTCGACCACGTCAGCTGGCGGTGGATCTTCCTCGTCAACGTGCCGCTGTGCCTGGCCGTCATCGCGCTCGCGTGGTGGGCGGCGCCGGAGTCGCGGGCTCCGCACCCGGGCCGCTTCGACGCGGCGGGCGCCGTGCTCACGGTCCTCGGGCTCGGTGCGCTCACGGTCGCGCTGACCGGCGCGGCCACCCGCGGCACCGGCCTCGTCGTCGCGACCGGGGCGCTGGCCCTCGTCGCCCTCGTGGCCCTCGTCCTCGTCGAGCAGCGCACGCCCGACCCCCTGCTGCCCCTCGGGCTCTTCCGCTCGCGGGTCTTCTCCGCGGCCAACGCGATGACGCTGCTCGTCTACGGCGCGCTCGGCGTCGTCCTGCTCGTCCTCGTGCTCCAGCTGCAGGTCTCCGCGGGCTGGTCGGCGCTCGCGGCCGGCCTCACCTCGCTGCCGGTGACCGTCTCGCTCATGCTCCTGTCCACCTGGGCCGGGCGTCTGGCCACCCGGATCGGCCCCCGCGTGCCGATGACCGTCGGTCCGCTCACCTGCGCGGTCGGGATCGTCCTCCTCCTCGGCGCCGGTCCGGGCACCCGCTGGTATGACGTGCTCGCGGGCCTGGTCGTCTTCGCCCTGGGCATGGCCCTGCTGGTGTCACCGCTCACGACCGCGGTGCTCGCGGCGGCCCCGGAGGACCACGCGGGCGTGGCCAGCGGCATCAACAACGCGGTCGCGCGCGCCGGCTCGCTCCTGGCCGTCGCAGCCCTGCCGCTCGTCGCCGGGCTCTCCGGCGACGCCTACCTGGACCCGGTGGCGATGACGGCCGGCTACCGCTCGTCGATGGTCGGGTGCGCGGTCCTCATGGCGGCGGGCGGGGTCACGAGCTGGTTCGGGCTCGGACGAGGGGCGGCCGCCCCGCAGGGCGCGGACTGACGGCATACCGCAGCCCCGCTCAGCAGGTGTCCGCAGCAGGCTCCCCGGCCAGCCTGGCCTCGGTCCAGGCGAGGAGGTCGGCGACCGCCGGCGAGTCCGCGGCGACCAGGCCGAGGTGGTCGCGACCCTCGTAGGTGCGGTAGTCCAGCCGCTGGCCGGCCGCGCACCGGTCCTCCACCCACGCCCGCTGGGCCTGCGCGGTGACGAGCGTGTCGGCGGCGCCCTGGGCCACGAGCAGCGGCGCCTCGACCCGGCCGGTCGGGACGTTCTGCTCCAGCCGCTCCCCCAGCGGCCCGGTCGTCGGGTCCCGGTGCCACACCGGCCGGTCCAGCAGCAGCGACTGGCCGACCGAGACGGCGATGCCCCGCTCGGACAGGCAGCGGTGCGCCATCTCCCGCACGACGAGCTGCGCACCGGGGCGGACGTAGTCGTCGAGCTCGACGTCGTCGTAGACCTCGCTGTAGGCCTGCGCCACGTAGCTGGCGAAGAAGGTGAGGAGGCGTGAGCCCTCGACCACGCGGACGAGCGCCGCGACGTCGGCGGCCGGCGCGAGGGCGGCGACGCCGTCGACCTCCAGCTCGGGGGCGTAGTCCGGCGCCAGGATGCCCGTCCACAGCGCCGCGTGCCCGCCCTGCGAGTGGCCCCACACCACGGTCCGGCCGTCGAGCTCCGGCCCGGCGAGGGCGCGGGCGGCGCGCACCGAGTCCAGCACCGACCGGCCCTCGCCCTGCCCGATCAGGTAGGGGTGCGGGCTCGCCGTCCCGAGGCCGACGTAGTCGGTCGCGACGACCGTCCACCCCCGGTCCAGGACGTCGTCGAGGACGAAGAGCGCCCCGGACTCCCACGGCTCGTCCAGCACCGACGGCGCGCAGCCGGGCGCCCAGCCGGTCGTGCCGTGGGCCCATGCGACGACCGGCGTCGGGCCGGCCGCGTCGTCGGGCGTGACCACGAGCCCGCTGGCGACGGCGGGTATGCCGTCCTCCCGGGTCGTCGTGTAGAGGATCCGCCAGGCGCTCGCTCCGTCGGGCACCTGCCTCGTGAACGGCTCGGCGGCCAGCAGCCGGCCGGGCTCGGGCGGGACCTCCTCGGGCGGGGCGTAGAAGGCGTCCGGCCGCGGGTGGTCCAGCTGCACGACCACGCCGGTCGCCGCGAGCGCCGTCGCGGCCACGGCGGCCACGACGGCCCCGGCCAGCCGTCTCCCGCCGGTCCGCCGGGCAGGGGCCGCCCGCGGTCGGCCGCGCCCGGCGGCGGCGAGCAGGCGGACGCCGAGCACCACCATCCGCACGCCGAAGGCGACCGCGACCGCCAGGAGGGCGACGTCGCGCCAGAGCAGGGCGACCAGGCCGACCAGCAGCTGCGCGGCGCCGAAGAGGCCGTCGGTCCAGCGGGCGGCGGAGGGCCCCCGCGCCCGCACGGCCTCGGCGAGGTCGAGCACGCCGTCCACGACCAGCGAGGCGGCGACGAAGAGGGTGAGGACCCCCAGACCCGGCCCCGGCCAGAGGAGGAGGCCGAGCGCGAGGCCGAGCTGCCCCATACCCCTCAGCGGGCCCCAGGGGCGCCGTCCGCGCACGAGGTCGCCGACGCCCGAGAGCGCGAGCGCGACCACGAGGAGGAGCACGAGCACGGTGAGGGAGCGGAACGGCCGCAGGGCGAGCACCGCCCCGACGAGGACCAGCGCCGTCCCGACGCAGCCGACCACCCAGCGCATGGACACACCCTAGGGAGGCGCGGGCGCGGGGGTCAGCGGTCCCTGCCCCGCCGGAAGGCCAGGCTCGCCAGCACCGCGGCCACCCCGGTGATCCCGAGGCTCCACGCCAGCGCGACGGCGGTCGCGGGCTCGCCGACGCCGACGAGCAGCGCGCGCAGGGAGTCCACGAGCGGCCCCATCGGCTGGTGCGTCGCGACGCCCTGCAGCCAGGCGGGCATGGTCTCGACCGGGACGAAGGCGCTGGAGAGGTAGGGCAGGAAGAGCAGGACGAAGCCGTAGCCGTTGGCCGCCTCCGGGCTCCCGGAGACCAGGCCGACGACGGCGAAGAGCGCGGTGATCGCCAGGATCCACAGGGCGACCAGCGTGAGCACCAGGAGCCACTCGGCGGGGGATGCGGTCGGCCGGAAGCCCACCGCGAGGGCCACCGCGACCACCACGCCGGTCGCCACCAGGTTGCGCAGCAGGCTGGCGACGACGTGCCCGGCGAGCACCATGGGGGCGGCGACGGGCATCGTGCGGAAGCGGCGCATGGCGCCGAGGGTCACGTCCCGGTTGACCGCGACGGCGACCGAGGACGCGCCGAAGCCGGCGCAGGTGAGCACGACCCCGGGCACGACGAAGTCGACGTAGCCGTCGACGACCAGCGCCCCGCCGAAGACGTAGGTGAACAGCAGCAGGAGGAGGACGGGCAGCACGACCGCCATGAGCAGGCCCTCCCCGTCGCGCAGGCTGTGGCGCAGGCTGCGGCCGATGAAGACGGCGCCGGCGCGCAGCGGGCCGACACCGCGGGTCGGGGCGGGGCCGGCCCCGCGGGCGGGCAGGGGGGTGCGCGTGGCGGCGGGCGGGGGCAGGGTCGTCATGCCGCCACCTCCTCCGGGTCCTGGGTGAGGGCGACGAAGGCGTCGTCGAGCGTGGGCGAGCGCAGCGCGACGTGGTGGCCCAGCTCCGGTGCCTCCAGCTGCGCGAGGGCCCGTGCCAGGGAGGCCGCGGTGCCGTCGGTCTCGATCCCGCGCAGCTCGCGGCCGTCCTCGTCCAGGAGCACGAGGCGCTGGCCGCCGACCGTGGCCGTGAGCTCGGCGGCGGTGCCCTCCGCCACGACCCGGCCCGCCCGCAGGACGGCGATCCGGTCCGCGAGCGCCTCGGCCTCGTCGAGGGTCTGGGTGGTGAGGAAGACGGTCGTGCCCGAGCCGGCGAGCGACCGGACGTCGTCCCACACGCGCCGCCGGCTCACCGGGTCCAGGCCGGTGGTGGGCTCGTCGAGGAAGAGCACGGCCGGCCGGGTGAGGAGCGAGGCCGCCAGGTCGAGCCGGCGGCGCATGCCGCCGGAGTAGGTGGCCACGGTGCGCCGGCCGGCGGCGCCGAGGTCGAACTGCTCGAGCAGCGTGTCCGCGCGGGTCGGGGCCGCGCGGCCGAGGCCGAGCAGGCGGCCGAGCATCACGAGGTTCTCCCGCCCGGTGAGCAGGTCGTCCAGGGTCGTCTCCTGGCCCGTGGCGGCGATGAGCCGGCGCACCTCGCGCGGGCTGCGGACCACGTCGGCTCCCCCGACCCGGGCGGTGCCGGCGTCGGGACGCACGAGCGTGGTGAGGATCGAGACCAGCGTCGTCTTGCCGGCCCCGTTGGGGCCGAGCAGGGCGAAGACGCCGTCGTCGACCGTCAGGTCCAGCCGGTCCAGCACGGTCTGCCCGTAGGCCTTGGTGAGGCCGCGGACCTCGATGGTGGCACCCATGGTCGCTCCTGTCCTTGCCGAGCACGCTGTATGTGCCATAAACAGTATGCATGCCACACAGTCACGGCGCAACGGGTCGGCCCGGTCAATTGTGTGTGCCGTACGCTGAAGGCGCAGGTTGACCTGACGACCGGGAGGAGCGGCGATGGCGGCACCCGACCACGAGGGCGCCTCGCGCCTGGTGGCGCTGGCCTGGGGCCTGGCCGCGGCGCCGCAGCGCGGGCCCCGGCGCGAGCTGAGCCACGAGCGCATCGTCGAGGCGGCGGTCTCGGTCGCCGACGCCGAGGGGCTGGCCGCGGTCACGATGCAGCGCGTGGCCGGGGTCTTCGGCTTCACCACGATGGCGCTCTACCGCTACGTCTCCTCCAAGGACGACCTGCAGCGGCTCATGCTCGACGGCATCGTCGACGAGGAGGAGTGGGCGGTCGACGACGAGGACTGGCGGGCCGGCCTCGAGCAGTGGGCGCGGAGCGTGGTCGACACCTACCGGCGGCACCCGTGGGCCCTCGACATCCCGCTGTCGGCGGAGACCATGCTCATGCCGGGCCAGGTCCGCGCCACCGACGCCGGGATGCGCGCGATGCGCACGCTGGACGGCGCCGACGAGGACAAGCTGGCGGTGCTCATGCTGCTGGCGGTCACCGCCCGCGGCTTCGCCTCGCTCGACCGCGGGGTGACCGGGGCCGACGGCGACGACGTCCGGGCGACCCGGCGGATGCTGCAGGAGATCGTCGCCGACGGGCACCTCCCGGACGTCCAGGGGGTGATCGAGTCCGGGGCCTACTTCGGGGACGCGCCCCGGGGGGACGGGGACGCCGAGGGCGAGGAGGACGTCAGCGTCGCCCTGTCGCTGCTCATGCCCGGCATCGAGCAGGCCTTCGGGGAGCGGACGGCGGCGCCGGGGCCGCCGGGGGCCGACGGCACGCCCGCCGCCGCGCTCGCGGCGGCGCAGGCCGAGCTGGCCAGGGTCACCGCGCTGCGCCGGGCCACCCAGCGCCGGGCGCGCGAGCTCGAGAAGCGCGAGGGGCGGCTGCGCGCCGCCCGCGACCGGGCCAGGGCGCGCGCCAAGGAGGCGACCCGGTCAGGAATCGAGAAGCGGGACGACGCCGCGGCCCACTAGCGTGGTCGCCATGAGAATCACCTTCGAAGGACGCGTCCAGCGGATCGGCGAGCGCCTCATCGTGCGCCTGCCCGACGAGGCCAGCCAGGCGCTGCCGTCCCGGGGGCAGGTCGCGGTGGACGCCGAGCTCGACGGGCACGCCTTCTCCACCGTGCTCGAGCCGGACGGCCGCAAGGGCCACTGGATCGCGGTCGACGAGCGGCTGCGCGCGGCGCTCCCGCTCGAGGACGGCGCGAGCGTACCCGGCGAGGTCACACCGACCAAGGAGTGGCCCGAGCCGGAGGTGCCCGACGACCTCGGTGCGGCGCTCGCCGGCGCTCCCGACGTGCAGGACACCTGGCACGACATCACGCCGATGGCCCGGTGGGAGTGGGTGCGCTGGGTCGGCGCGACGAAGAACCCCGAGACGCGCGAGCGCCGGGTCGAGGTCAGCCTGGACAAGATGCGCCACGGCAAGCGCCGCCCGTGCTGCTTCGACCTCGCCTCCTGCACCGACCCCGAGCTGTCCAGGAGCGGCAAGCTGGTCGAGGCGGACTGACCGACCCTCCCCCCTCCCGACCGAGCGCACGCTCTGCACGCCCCTCCCGACCGAGCGCACGCTCTGCACGCACGTCCCTCCCGACCGAGCGCACGCTCTGCACGCCTAGGCTGGGGGACATGACCTACTTCGAGCCGCCGCCCCTGCCGCAGAGCGGCGACGGGCGCGAGCCGGTCGACCCCTACGCGACGCCGCAGGGCCCGCAGGGGCAGGGCTACCCGCAGGGGCAGGGCTACCCGCAGGGGCAGACGCCGATGCCTCCGCCCGGGTGGGGCCCGCCGGCCACGGGCTACCCGCACCCACGGGGCACGAGCATCCTCGTCCTGGGGATCCTCAGCGTGACGGTCCTGCAGATCCTCGGGCCGGTCGCCTGGGTGATGGGACGGAACACGCTGCGCGAGATCGACCGCTCCGGCGTGCCCGTGCCCAACCGCAGCAGCGTCCAGGCCGGGATGGTCCTGGGGATCATCGGCACCGTCATGTGCCTCTTCGCGCTGGTGTGGTTCGTTGCCTTCATGGTCTTCGCCGTGGCCCTGAGCGCACCGACCCTGTGACGCGCCGGGTCGCCACGACCTGCTCGGCCCTCGAGCTGGGTGCCCCGCAGACGCGGCAGGGCCCGCCGACCGGTCCGGTCGGCGGGCCCTGCCTGAGAGTGGCGG
>CAZONQ010000044.1:0-19014 GCA_964581125.1 uncultured Ornithinimicrobium sp. | reverse complement strand
ACCGGCCGGTCCGACTTCCCCAACCAGATCAACAACGTGCTGGCCTTCCCGGGCACCTTCCGGGGGCTGCTCGACGCCGGCGCGACCGAGATCACCACGCGGATGCTGGTCGCCGCCGCCGAGGCGATCGCCGGCTGCGTCGACGAGGACGAGCTGACGCCCGGCTACGTCGTGCCCAGCGTCTTCGACCCGCAGGTGGCCCCGGCCGTCGCGGCCGCCGTCGAGGGGGCCTGCCGGTGACCCGGGCGCTCGGCGAGCACGTGCTCTCCCGGATCGAGCGGCACCTGGCCCCGACCGACGAGCTGCTGTCCACCGCATACCCCGGTCCCGCCGCGCGTCGCCAGCCGGTGCACACGGTCTACGTGCCGGCCGACGTCCCCGAGCTCGAGGGCGTCGCCCCGGCCTGGGGCCGGCAGGCGCTCGACCTGGTGGACGCGCACGGCGGCCTGGGACGGCTCTGCCGCGACCTGGGCCTGGAGGAGGGCCTCGTCCGGCAGGTCGCGCCGCGGGTCGCCCGCAAGCTCGCGCAGGCCCCGGTCGAGGACCTGCGGGTCGACTTCGAGGACGGCTACCACCACGTCGACGACGAGAGCCACGACGCGCACGTCGTCCGGGCGGTGCGGGCCCGCCGGGCCGACGAGCAGGCCGGCGTGGCCACGGACTTCTGGGGGATCCGGTTCCCGTGCTTCGAGGCCGACACGCGCGCCCGCGGGCTGCGGACGCTGGACCTGCTGGTCGGGGAGCTGGTGGCCGGGGGCGGTCTGCCCGACGGGCTGCGCCTGACCTTCCCGAAGGTCAGCACCGCCGCGCAGGTCGAAGCCCTCGTCATGGCCCTCGAGGCGCTCGAGGACGCGCACGCGCTGCCCGCCGGGCGGCTCGGCTTCGAGATCCAGGTCGAGGTGCCGCAGCTCGTGCTGGGCGCCGACGGCGTCGTGGAGCTGGCCCGCGCCGTGCGTGCGGGCGGGCACCGGGTGACCGGCCTGCACTACGGCACCTACGACTACTCGGCCGGGATGCAGGTCGCGGCGGCCCACCAGGCGATGGACCACCCGGTGGCCGACCAGGCCAAGGCCGTCATGCAGCTGGTCGCCGCCGGCACGCCGGTGGAGCTGTCGGACGGGTCCACCAACGTCACACCCACCGGCGACGAGGCGCAGCGCGCGGCCGCGTGGGCCCTGCACCACCGCCTCGTGGCCCGGTCCCTGGCCCAGGGCGTCTTCCAGGGCTGGGACATGCACCCGGGCCACCTGGTGACCCGCTACGTGGCGACCTACGCCTTCTTCCGCTCCGGCCTGGACCAGGCCGGCGACCGGCTCGGGGCCTACGTCCGGCAGGCCGCCGGCGACGTCATGGACGAGCCGGCCACGGTGCGGGCCCTGGCGCGCTACCTGCAGCGCGGCCTGGCCTGCGGCGCGCTCGACGCCGAGGAGGTGCTCGGGCGCACCGGGCTGGACCCGGCGACGGTGGGCCTGCTCGCACGGCCCCGGTCCGACACCGCCTCCCTCGCGGCGGGTGCGCGGCGCGCGCCGGGGGACGTTGCCGCGGCAGCCGGGGCCGGAGAGACTGAAGGATGACCTACTACGTCCCGCGCGGCGGCCTGCCCGCCCAGCACGAGCTCACCACCGACCGGTCGGTGGTCACCGACGCCTACGCGGTGATCCCGCGCCGCACCCTGTCCGACATCACCGCCAGCCTGCTGCCGGGGTGGGAGGGCATGCGGATGTGGGTCCTGGCGCGGCCCCTGACCGGCCTGGCCGAGACGTTCTCGCAGTACGTCGTCGAGGTCGCGCCCGGCGGCGGCAGCGACCAGCCCGAGAGCGACCCTGCCGCGCAGGGCGTGCTCTTCGTCGTCGGCGGCGAGCTGACCCTGCGCCTGGGCGACCAGGGCCGGGAGCACGTCCTGGCACCGGGCGGCTTCGCCTACCTGGCGCCGGGGGAGCGGTGGTCGGTGGGCTCCACCGGCCAGGAGGACGCCACCTTCCACTGGATCCGCAAGCGCTACCAGCCGCACCCCGCCGTCGGCGCCCCGGAGTCGTTCGTGAGCTCCGACCAGGACGTGCCGCCCACCCCGATGCCCGGCACCGACGGGCGGTGGGCCACGACCCGGTTCGTGGATCCCGCCGACCTGCGGCACGACATGCACGTCACCGTCGTCACCTTCGAGCCGGGCGGCTCGATCCCCTTCCCCGAGACGCACGTGATGGAGCACGGCCTCTACGTGCTCGAGGGCAAGGCCGTCTACCTGCTCAACCAGGAGTGGGTCGAGGTGCAGGAGGGTGACTTCATGTGGTTGCGGGCCTTCTGCCCCCAGGCCTGCTATGCCGGCGGGCCGGGACGCTTCCGCTACCTGCTCTACAAGGACGTCAACCGCCACGCCCCGCTCGGGCAGATCTTCGGCGGCTGACGGGAGCCCTCCCACGAGGACGCCGCCCGACCGGATCCGGTCGGGCGGCGTCCTGCGCGTGCCCGGCCCGCGCTCGCGCGTGGACCGGTGCGGGGTCAGTGCTCCGGTCGACGGGGGTCCTCGTCGGAGCAGCAGGGCGACTCGACGATGTTGCCCTCCGCGTCGCGGACCGGGACGGGGCGGCCGTCCTTGTCGACGATGCGTCCGTCCACGACCGGGTCGCCCTCCTGCAGCTGCTGCAGGATCGTGGCGTCCGCCAGGTCGACGTAGCGGTCCGCGGCGACGAAGACGGACGACCCCGGCGCCTGCCGGGCGAAGCGGATCTCGTTGAACCACAGGTTGAGCAGGATCGCCACGACGGCCGCGGAACTGATGCCCGAGTGGAAGATCGTCTGGAACCAGCCGGGGAAGCGGTCGTAGATGTCCGGCCGGGCGATCGGCAGCAGGCCCGCACCGACCGCCGTGGCGACGATGACGAGGTTCATGTTGCCCTCGTAGCGCACCTTGGCCAGGGTCCGGATGCCGGCCGCGGCGACGGTGCCGAAGAGCACGAGACCGGCGCCGCCGAGGACGGGGTAGGGGACCGCGGCGATCACCCGGCCCATGACCGGGAGCAGCCCGAGCACGACGAGGATCACCCCGCCGGCCGTCACCACGAAGCGGCTGCGCACGCCGGTGACGGCGACCAGGCCGACGTTCTGCGCGAAGGCGCTCTGGGTGAAGCCGTTGAGCAGGGGCGAGACCGCGGAGGCGGCCACGTCGGCCCGCAGCCCGTCGCCGATCCGCCTGCGGTCGACCTTGGTGTCGACGATCTCGCCGACCGCCATGATGTCGGCCGTGGTCTCGGTGAGGATCACCAGGACGACGATGGTCATCGAGATGATCCCGGCCACGGGGAAGTCGAGGCCGCCGAAGGCCAGCGGGCGCGGGACGGCGAAGAGGTG
Organism: uncultured Ornithinimicrobium sp.; assembly: GCA_964581125.1. Lineage (GTDB taxonomy): Bacteria > Actinomycetota > Actinomycetes > Actinomycetales > Dermatophilaceae > Ornithinicoccus. The sequence continues at coordinate 15,666 of CAZONQ010000044.1, read as the reverse complement.
GCCCTCGCCGACCCTGGAGAAGTCGGCGCGCCCCAGGGCCCAGGCCAGCACCGTGCCGAGCACGATCGAGAGCAGGATCGACAGGCGCGAGATCGAGGTGAGGTGGGAACGGCTGAGGATCATGACGATGAGCAGGGTGGCCATCGCCAGCAGCACGTTGGACATCGACCCGTAGTCCTCGGCGGTGGCGTTGCCGCCCATCGTTCAGTTGGCGGCCACCGGCACCAGCGACAGGCCGATGGTCGTGATCACCGACCCGGTCACCACCGGCGGGAAGAACCGGATGACCCGGGAGAAGAGCGGGGTGATCGCCAGCCCGATGAGCGCGGAGACGAGCACGGACCCGAAGGCCGCGGGGAGCCCGCCCCCGGAGTCCACGATGGCCGTGAGGGTCGCCACGCTGGCGAAGGACGTGCCCTGCACCAGCGGCAGCTGGGAGCCGAACCAGGGGATCCCCACGGACTGCAGGATGGTGGCGAGGCCGCCGACGAAGAGGCAGCACGCGATGAGCATGGCGATCTCGTCGGTCCCCAGGCCGGCGGCACCGCCGACGATGAGCGGCGGGGTGATGATGCCGCCGTACATGGTGAGGACGTGCTGGGCGCCGTAGGCGAAGGTGGAGCCGAGCGGGAGGCGCTCGTCCTCCGGTCGGCGGGTCGCGGCGCGGGAGGTGCTGGTGGTCATGTGTGAACCTCGGTGTCCGGCGGTGGGCGGGACGCCGGCGCCCCGCCCACCGGTGGTCAGCAGAAGCCGGCGATGCCGGTCCAGGCGGCGTCGGCGGGAGCGGCGCCCTCCCGGGCGAAGGCGGCCTCGATGAGGCCGTAGGGCCGGTCGGCCGCGTAGAAGACGATGTTGGGGTTGTCCTGGCCGAAGCGCTCGAGGTCGGAGAGGAAGTGGTGCTTGTTCGGGCAGGAGAAGCGGATCTCCTCGACCTCCGGGTGGCCCTCGAGGACGGCCCCGGCCATCTGGAAGAGGGTGTGCTGCAGGGCGTAGGAGTACTCGGCCCCGAAGGCGCGCAGGATGGTGTCCTTGATCCCCTCGTAGCTGGCGTTCCAGTCGGTCCCCTCGGTGCTGCCGTAGCGCCACCGGGTGGAGACGTCGGTCGCCATGATCCGGTCCTCGGTCTCCTCCAGCGTGGTGTAACGGTCCTTGGGGTAGCCGACGAAGCCGGACTGGGTCGACTTGAGCACGGTCAGGCCGTAGAAGCCGCTGATCACCGTGTCCGTGCCGCCGTCGCGGACGAGCACCGCGGTGCGCGTCTCGGGAGCGGACCGGTAGAACGTGTGGTCGTGGTCGGCGATCCGGGACCAGCCGTACTGCTCGGCCGACCACCGGCCGCCGGTGACCCAGTCGAACTCGCCGGTGAAGTGGTCGGCCAGGCGCAGCAGGAAGTCCTCCGGCGACCCGATGCCCTCGCGGGCGAAGGAGAAGACGGTGTTCTTCTGCGTGTCGGTGGGGACGACATGGCTGTTGTCCCCGGAGTAGTGGGCCGCCGCGAAGTCGCCGCGCAGCTGCGAGGTGACGCTGAGATCCTCGATCTCGTGGCGGTCGGTGTCCCGGGTGATGCGCACGACGTGGTTCTCTGCCTTGCCGTACTGGTTGCTCCTGAGCTCGATCGTGCTCATGTGACTCCTTCGTCGGGCAGCCCGCTGGCTGCGGTCGGTGCTGACTGGTGCGGCGGCCGCCGGCCCGCGGGGTGCGGGCCGGCTCCTGGGTCAGCTGCCGCGGTAGGTCGAGTAGGCGAACGGGCTGAGCAGCAGCGGCACGTGGTAGTGCGCCTGCTCCTCGTCCACCCGGAACTCCACCTGGACGTGCGGGTAGAACGTCTCCTGCTCCCGGGCGGCGAAGTAGTCGCCGGTCCCGAAGGTGATCCGGTAGGTGCCGGACCCCAGGGTCTGCGGGCCGAGCTGGCTGACCCGACCGTCGTCGTCGGTCAGCGCCTCGGCGATGGTGGTGCCGTCCTGCGCGGACAGGGTCACGCGGACCCCGCGGGCCGGCGTGCCGGCGGTGGCGTCCAGGACGTGCGCGGTCACGAAGCTGCGCGTCGGTGTCACGAGAGGGCTCCTTCCAGGCGGAGCAGGGCGATCTGGCCGAGCTGGTCGGCGACCTCCCGCTCCTCGGTGGCGTCGTCGTTGCCGGTGCGCCGGCGGCACTCGGCGAGGATCTCGGCGGCGTCGCGGCCGGCCGCGCGGATGAGGAAGACCCGGTCGAAGCGCCGCTCGTAGGCGGCGTTGGCGGACCGCAGCTCGTCCTCGACCGACGGCGTCAGCCCGAGCCCGGCCTGCTCGCCGCGGGAGAGCTGCGCCTCGCGGTGGTCGCCGCCGGCGCGCTCGCCGATCCGCGGGTGGTGCGCCAGGGCGGCGTCCAGCTCCTGGGACGTCAGGGGCTCGCTCTCGAGGACCTCGCGCGCTCGCTGCACCACGGCGGCGACACGGGGGTAGGGGCGGGCGTCCACGACGGCCGACACCCAGCGGTCGAGGTCGAGGCAGGGACGCACCACCGCCTCGGCGCTCCCGCGGTCCGTCTCGTTGAACTCGTCCAGCTTCACGTCGTCCTCTGTCTCGCTGTGCGGAATATTCATTCCGCTTTGCAGAGTCTGGAGGGTGTCGGTGGTGGCTGTCAAGAGGTCGCGTCGATCGCGCCCCGTCCAGCGCCTCTCAGGCGGGGCCCGCGACGGCCGCGTCCGGGGCGCCGTGCCCGGCGGGCCTCAGTCCGTCCCGTCCGGGGCGGGGCCGCCGGGCCCGGGCCGGTGCTCGGCGTCGTGCACGGCCCGGCGCAGCGCGAGCTCGCGGGCGAGGGTCGTCACCTGCTGCTCCATCTGCCGCATCCGCCGGTAGGAGGAGGCGACGTAGCCGAGGAAGACCACCGTCAGCCCGTAGAGGAGCAGGTCGGCGCCCCGGCCGACGCCGAGGAACTGCGCCACCTGCGTGAGCAGCCGGGGGAAGAGCACCGCCGCCGCCGCGAGGAGCACGAACGCGACCAGCAGCAGGCGCCGCACCGCCTGGTGCCGGGACCCCGCGGTGGAGCGGTTGAGCATCATCGTGATGACGACGACGGCGACGAGCAGGACGATCTTGATCAGCGGCTGGTCGAGCATGGTCGCTCCCTCACTTCAGCAGCGTGTCGACGAGGATGTTGACCGAGTTGATGAGCGACTGGCCCTTCTTGCGGCTGTAGTCGGTGTAGAGCACGTGCACCGGGTGCTCGGCCCACGGCAACCCGGTGCGACCCAGCTGCAGGACGATCTCGGTGGCGTGCGCCATCCGGTTCTGCCGCAGGTCGAGCGCGGAGGCGGCGTCGCGGCGGATCACCCGCAGCCCGTTGTGCGCGTCGGTCAGCCGCAGGCCGGTCTGCTGGTTGGTCAGCCACACGGCGGCCTTGAGCACGATCTTCTTGAGGAGCCCGGGCCGGGTGCGGTCGTCGAGGAAGCGGGAGCCGAAGACGATCGCGAGGTCCTTCTCCTTGGCCCTCTGGACCATCGCCGCCGCGTCGGCCACCTGGTGCTGCCCGTCGGCGTCGAAGGTGACGAGGTAGGAGGCGTCGGTCGCCTCGAGCGCGTACCGCATACCCGTCTGGAGCGCCGCCCCCTGACCGAGGTTGAAGGGGTGGCGGACGACCACCGCCCCCGCGGCCTCCGCCCGCGCGGCGGAGGCGTCGGTGGAGGCGTCGTCGACGCAGACGACGTGCGGGAAGACCGCGCGGGCGTCCCGGACGACCTGCTCGATGACGGTCGCCTCGTCGAAGAGGGGGATCACCAGCCAGGCGTCCTCGTGACGGGGCGATAAGGTCATAACCGACATTGTCCCGCACCCGGGGCGGGACCACCCGAGGAGCCTGGCAGCAAGGAGTGCAGTGGGGACACGCATCGTGGACAGCGCCGACGTCTCGCCGGAGGCGACCGTGGGCGAGGACAGCTCGGTCTGGCACCTGGCGCAGGTGCGCGAGAAGGCCGTCCTGGGCAGGGGCTGCGTCGTCGGGCGCGGCGCCTACATCGGCACCGGCGTGCACCTCGGCGACCACTGCAAGGTGCAGAACTACGCCCTCGTCTACGAGCCGGCCGAGCTGGGCGACGGCGTGTTCGTCGGACCGGCGGCCGTGCTGACCAACGACACGTTCCCGCGCGCCATCAACCCCGACGGCACGCTGAAGTCCGCCGACGACTGGGTCTCGGTCGGCGTCACCGTCGGCCGGGGCGCCTCCATCGGCGCCCGTGCCGTGTGCGTGGCACCGGTGCGGATCGGTGCCTGGGCGACCGTCGCCGCCGGCGCGGTCGTCACCCGCGACGTGCCCGCCCACGCGCTCGTCGTCGGCGTGCCCGCCCGCCAGGTCGGCTGGGTGGGCCGCGCCGGGCACCCGCTCGAGCAGACCACCGTCCCCGGGCAGTGGCGCTGCCCGACCACCGGCGACCTCTACCGCGAGAACTCCGGCACCCTCACCGAGGAAGGCGACTCCCGATGACGCAGACCCCCGAGCCTCCCATGATCCCTGCGGCCCGGCCGGTGATCGGCGAGGAGGAGCGCGCGGCGGTGGACCGTGTGCTGGCCTCGGGCATGGTGGCGCAGGGCCCGGAGGTGGCGGCGTTCGAGCGTGAGTTCGCCGAGGTGCTGGTCGGCGGGCGCAGGTGCGTGGCGGTCAACTCGGGCACCTCGGGGCTGCACCTGGGGCTGCTGGCGGCGGGGATCGGCGCGGGCGACGAGGTGATCGTGCCGTCGTTCACGTTCGCGGCGACCGCCAACGCGGTGGCGCTGACGGGTGCGACGCCGGTCTTCGCCGACATCAGCGCGGACACCTTCAACCTGGACCCGGCCGCGGTGGAGGCGGCGGTGACGGACCGGACGGCGGCGGTGATGCCGGTGCACCTCTACGGGCACCCGGCGGACATGGACGGGCTGGGCAGGGTCGCGGCCGAGCACGGGCTGCAGCTCTTCGAGGACGCGGCGCAGGCGCACGGGGCGAACTACCACGGGGCGCCGGTGGGCACGTTCGGGGTGTTCGGGATGTTCAGCCTCTACCCGACGAAGAACATGACCTCCGGGGAGGGCGGGATGGTCTCCTGCGCCGACGAGGACATCGCCCGCGGGGTGCGGCTGCTGCGCAACCAGGGCATGGAGCAGCAGTACGCCAACGAGGTCGTCGGGCTGAACAACCGGATGACCGACATCCACGCGGCGATCGGTCGGGTGCAGCTGGGGAAGGTGTGGGGCTGGACCGACCGCCGCCGGGCCAACGCGGCGTGGCTGGACGAGGCTCTGGGCGACGTGGTCGTGGTGCCGCCGGTGCGCGAGGGGTGCACGCACGTCTACCACCAGTACACCGTGCGGGTCGACGGCGCCTCGGCCGCCGAGCGTGACCGCGTGGTGCAGGCGCTGCGGGAGGAGCACAGGGTGGGCTGCGGGGTCTACTACCCGACGCCCAACCACCAGCTCGTCTCGCTGGCCCGGTTCGCTCCGGCCGGTGAGCTGCCGGAGACCGCACGGGCGGCGGCCGAGGTGATCAGCCTGCCGGTGCACCCGTCGCTGAGCCAGGGCGACCTGGAGCGCGTCGCCTCGGCGGTGCACGCGGTCGTGGGAGCGGGTGCGTGATGGCGGGTGCGCTGCCGGAGGGGCGCACCGTCCGGATGGGGCTGATCGGGCTGGGCTCGATGGGCCGTCACCACGCGCGGGTGATCCGGTCGGTGGAGGGGATGGAGCTGGTCGCGGTGGCCGATCCCTACGGCGACAAGCACGGCGTGGCCGGCGACCTGGAGGTGCTGCCCGACGTGGAGGCGCTGATCGGGGCGGGGATCGACGCGGCGATGGTGGCGGTGCCGACCTGGCTGCACGAGGAGGTGGCCCTGGCGCTGTGCGCGGCCGGGGTGCACACGATGGTGGAGAAGCCGATCGCGGCGACGGCCGCCTCGGGGCAGCGGGTGGCGCAGGCGTTCGCCGAGGCCGGGCTGGTGGGTGCGGTGGGCTACGTGGAGCGGTGCAACCCGGCGCTGCTGGAGATGCGGCGGCGGATCGAGGCCGGCGAGCTGGGCACCCTCTACCAGATCACCACCTCCCGGCAGGGGCCGTTCCCGGGGCGGATCGCGGACGTGGGCGTGGTCAAGGACCTGGCCACCCACGACATCGACCTGGCTGCGTGGATCGCGCAGTCGCACTACGAGCGGGTGGCCGGTGAGGTGACGCACCGCTCGGGCCGGGAGCACGAGGACATGGTGGTCGCGACCGGCCGGCTGGCCAGCGGCGTGATCGTCTCGCACACGGTCAACTGGCTCTCCCCGCTGAAGGTGCGCCAGACGGTCGCCACAGGGGAGAAGGGCGCGTTCGTGGCCAACACCCTCACCGGTGACCTGACCTTCATCGCCAACGGGGACGTGACCTCCGAGTGGGACCGGGCCAGCGCCTTCCGCGGCGTGTCCGAGGGCGACTCCACCACCTTCGCCATCTCCCGCCGCGAGCCGCTGCTGGTCGAGCAGGAGAACTTCCGCGACGCGCTGTGGGGCCGGCCCTCCGACGCCGTCTCCATGGCGGAGGGCGTCCACACGCTCCGCGTCGTCGAGGCCGTCCTGGAGTCCGCCGCCACCGGCCGCACCGTGGCCCTGTGACCCCTCCTCGCGACCGGGCGCACGCTCTGCACCGGCGTCGGGCCGACCGGGCGCACGCTCTGCACGCCCTTCCGCAGGTCCTGCTGGCCACGCGCATCTTCGTGCCGGAGGCGGCGGCCGCCACCTTCCGGCTGCGGGCGCTCGTCCGCGCCCTCGCGGAGCGCGCCGACGTCCAGGTCGTCACGGCGGCGGTCCCGCCGGCGCTGAAGGACCGCCCCGGGCCGCAGCTGCCCGAGCGCGTGCGGGTCTCCCGGTGGCCGGTGCTGCGCGACGCCGCGGGCTACGTGCGGGGCTACCTGCCCTACCTCTCCTTCGACCTGCCGCTCGCCGTGCGCCTCCTCGCCGCGCCGCTGCCGGACGTCGCCGTCGTCGAGCCGCCGCCCACGACGGGAGCCGTCGCCCGGGTGGCGCTGGGGATCCGCGGCGCGCTGGCCCGCCGGCGGGTGCCCTACGTCTACTACGCCGCCGACGTCTGGTCCGACGCGACCGCCTCGATGGGGGCCCCGGCAGCGGTCGTCGGCGCCATGCGGTGGGTGGAGCGCTTCGCCCTGCGCGGGGCCCGCGACGTGCTCGCGGTCTCCGACGGGGTGGCCGAGCGCGTGCGGGCCCTGGCCGGCGACGACGCTCCGGTGACGGTCGTGCCCAACGGCGTCGACACCGACGTCTTCACCCCCGACGGTGAGCGGCACCCGGAGGCGCCGGAGACTCCATACCTCGTGTATGCGGGGACCGCCTCCGAGTGGCAGGGCGCCGAGGTCTTCGCCCGGGCCGCGCGCGAGCTCCTGATCGAGGAGCCGGGGGCCCGGCTGGTCTTCGTCGGGCAGGGGGCGTCGTGGCCGGAGCTCGAGCGGTTGCGGGGCGAGCTGCCGGACGGCGCGGTCGAGCTGTGGCCGCTCGCGCCGGCGGAGGAGGCTGCGGCGTGGCAGCGGGGCGCGGTCGCGGCGCTGGTCAGCGTGCGGCCGGGGGTGGGCTACGACTTCGCCTATCCGACGAAGGTCCTGGCCGCCCTCGCGTGCGGCGTGCCGGTGGTCTTCGCCGGGCCGGGCCCCGCGGCGGAGGACGTGCGGGAGCACGGGCTGGGGGCCGCCGTCGAGCACGAGGAGCGCGCGGTGGCGGCCGCGATGGTCGACGCGCTGCGCACGGCGCGGGAGCAGTCGCCGCGGGAGCGGGCAGAGCAGGCCGAGCGGCTCGCCGGGTGGGTGCGCGAGCACCGCAGCCTGGAGGCGACCGGCCGGGAGGCCGCGGAGGTCGTGCTCGGCCTCCGCGGCCCCGTCAGGGGCGCCCCGTCAGGGGCGCCCCGTAGGAGGCGTCCCGGAGAAGTGGTCCCGCAGGACTCGGGGACGGTGCCGACTTCCACGTGACGAGACCTGCGGGACGGGCCGCGGAGGGTGCGCCCTCGGACCTCGCCGACGCGGGCCGGGCGTGACGGCTCTCAGCGGTCCCAGAGCTGCCAGAAGTGGTGGACGGGGCCCGGGCCCCGTCCGACGGACAGCTCGTCGGCGTGCGCGAGGGCGCCGGTCAGCCACTCCTTGGCGTCGCCGACGGCCGCCAGCCAGGAGTCCCGCTGCGGCAGGAGGGCGGCGACCGCGGACGACAGCGAGCAGCCCGTGCCGTGGGTGTTGCCGGTGCCCACGCGCGGGGCGTGCAGCTCGTGCAGGTCGTCGCCGTCGGCCCAGACGTCGACCGCGTCCTGCCCGGCGGCGTGCCCGCCCTTGAGCAGGACCCGCGCCGCGCCCCGGCCCTGGAGATCCCTGGCCTGCTGCCGCATGCCGGGGACGTCGGTCGCCGCGGCGTCCGGGTCGAGCCCGAGCAGGACGGCGGCCTCGGGCAGGTTGGGGGTGACCGCGTCGACGTGGGGGAGCAGCTCGCGCATCGCGGCCACCGCGTCCTCGTCGAGCAGCCGCGAGCCGGCCGTGGAGACCATGACGGGGTCGAGGACGACCGGGCCGAGCCCTCCCGAGCGCACCAGTCCTGTCACGGCCTTCACCACGGCGGCCGTGCCGAGCATCCCGATCTTGGTCGCGTCGACCCGCACGTCGGCCAGGAGCGTCCCGACCTGCTCGGCGACGAACCCCGCGGGCACGCCGTGCACACCGGTGACGCCGCGGGTGCTCTGCGCCGTGAGGGAGGTGAGGACGGCGCAGCCGTAGGCGCCCAGCGCGCTGAACGTCTTGAGGTCGGCCTGGATGCCGGCGCCGCCTGAGGGGTCGGAGCCGGCGATCGTGAGCACGTGCGGGACGCTCCCGGAGGTCATGCCGGGGCTCCGTCCACGGCGGCGTCCCACGCGGTCCGCAGCTCCCGGGCGGCCGCTCGGGGGTCGTCGGCCGCGCAGACCGCGCTGACCACCGCGATCCCGTCGACACCGGCGCGCCGGACCTCGGGGACGACGGGGGCGTGGATGCCGCCGATGGCGACCGTCGGCAGCGTGCTCGCCGCGGCGAGGCGGGCGAGCCCCTCGGGCCCGAGCGGGGTGCCGTGGTCGGGCTTGGTGCTCGTCGCCCAGACGGGGCTGAGGCCGAGGTGGTCGACCGTGCCGGCCGGCAGCGCGTGGGCGGCCGCGACCTGCGCGGGCGTGCTGCACGTCAGCCCGAGGTATGCCGTGGTGCCCAGCACCGCGCGCGCCTCCACCGGGTCCATGTCGTCCTGGCCCACGTGGGCGCCCTGCGCGCCGACCTCCTCGACCAGGTGCACCCGGTCGTTGAGGATGAGGGGGACGCCCGTGCCGCGGAGGGCGTCGGCCGCCTCCCGCCCCAGGGCCACGAAGTCCGGGTCGTCGGCGTCCGGGTCGCGCAGCTGGACCGCGGTGACGCCGCCCGCCACCGCCATCCGCAGCGTCGTGCCCAGCCCGCGTCCCCGGACCATGGCGGTGTCGGTCACGAGGTAGAGCGTGAGGTCGAGCATCAGCCGACCTCCACCCTGGTCGCCAGGTCCTCGCCGTTCAGCGCCGCCAGCTCGTCGAGGAGCGCGACGGCGAAGGTGCCCGGTCCGTGCGTCGCCGCGGCCGCGCTCTCGGCGGCGAGGGTGAGGGCCGCCGTCGCGGTTGCCGCGCCGACGAGCGCGTCGCCGGAGGCTGCGGTGGTGGCCGCCACGAGGGCGCCGAGGGCGCAGCCGACCGCGGTGACCCGGGTCAGCCACGGGTGGCCGTGGGCGAGGCGGAGGACCGTGCCTTCTCGCACGACGTGGTCCACGGGGCCGCTGACGGCGACCACGCAGCCGTGCCGCCGGGAGAGGTCCTGCGCCGCTTGGAGGGCCGCCTCGGCGGTGTGCGTGGAGTCGACCCCGCGTCCGCCGGCGCCGCCGTCCTTCGCTAGTCCGAGCTAGATCAGGTTCGACGGGTGTGATCTCAGCCCCGGCCGGTCCGGGGCACCCCGCGTCACGCTCGAGACTAGCGCCCCACGTTGGGGGCGCCGTCGAGGGGGACTGGGGCCGGGGTGTGCAGAGCGTGCGTTCGGTCGGGTGCGAGGGGTGACCGAGCGCACGCTTTGCACGGGGTCGGGTGTGCAGAGCGTGCGTCCGGTCGGGTGCGAGGGGTGACCGAGCGCACGCTGTGCACGGGGTCGGGTGTGCAGAGCGTGCGTCCGGTCGGGTGCGAGGGGTGACCGAGCGCACGCTGTGCACGGGGTCGGGTGTGCAGAGCGTGCGCTCGGTCGGGGAGGGGGGTGTGGCGTCCGCCATAGGAGAGGGCGGGCAGCGTCCCCTACGCTGGAGGTCGGAGGTGGCCTGCCATGACCGACGACCACGAGGACCGGCCGACCTGGGGCCGTCCTGGCGAGCGGCCCGGTGCCCGGCGCGCCGAGGACCAGCTGGCGGAGGAGGGCGTCACGCAGGCGCCGCGCCGCCGGATGACGGTCGAGGGGATCCAGAGCTGGGTCGACCAATCGATCGCGCAGGCGGAGCGACAGGGCGCCTTCGCCGACCTGCCGGGGGCGGGCAAGCCGCTGCGCGACGTCGACACCCGCACCGACCCGGACTGGTGGGTGCGCGGGCTCATCGAGCGCGAGCAGCTCGACCTCTCCGAGGCGATGCCCGGGCCGATGCAGCTGCGCAGGGAGAAGTCGCGCTTCCCGGAGAGCCTGCTGGACCTGACCGACGAGGCCGCCGTGCGGGCTCGCCTGGAGGACTTCAACGAGCGGGTGCTGGCCGACCGCAGGAAGCCCTACGCGGGGTCCGGCTCCCCGCCGGTCGTGGGCCGCGTCGACGTGGACCAGATGGTCGCTTCCTGGCGCCGGTTGCGTGACGAGCGCGAGACCGCTGGGAGCGGCAGCCGGCAGCAGCCCGAGGGAGACGCCGCCTCGGCTCAGGAGAGCGGCGCTGGGCAGGCCAGCGTCGGCCGCGCGCCCTGGTGGCGCCGGTGGCGGCACTCGGCCTGACCTGAGCGTCCCGTGAAAGAGCGTCCCGTGGAATAGCTGCGTGGCACCGCATCCTCACGTGACGCTCTTCCACGGGACGCACGGGACCTGCCGGGCCGAGCCGACGCACGGGCCCCAGCTGGCGAGCCGCGCCGCCCGTGTCAGCCGCTCACGGTGCCGGCGTGGCGACGCGCCTCGAGCTCCGGGTCCAGGAAGCGCCCCAGCACCGTGACGCCCTGGTCGGTGTAGCCCAGCCGCCGGTAGAACTCCACGACCGGGCCGTTGCCCGACCGGACCATGAGCTGCACCTTGGGCACGCCCTGCTCGGCGAGCCACCGCTCGGCGTGCTCCATCAGCGCCCGGCCCAGGCCCTCGCCACGGCGGGCGGGGCTCACCGCGAGGTAGTAGACCCAGCCCCGGTGTCCGTCGTGCCCGACCATGACCGTGCCGAGGAGAGCACCCTCGTCGTCCATCGCCGCCAGGACCGTGGACGACGGCCCGGTGAGCGCCCTGGTCAGGTCGGCGTCGGGGTCGTTCCACGGCCGGGTGAGCCCGCACGCGTGCCAGAGGCGGACGGCGTCGGCGGCCAGGCCGACGGGCAGAGGTTGGATGCGCACGGGGAGATCGTGCCAGATCCGGACGGTGTCGGCGGCCGGGCCGACGGGCAGGGGTCGACGCGCAGGGGCGTGGTGACGCACCGTGCCGGACCGGCTGCCGGCACCACGTCAGCCGTCGGCCGCGCCCAGCCGGTCGGCGAGGACCTGGGCGCTGCGGCGCCCGTCGTGGTGCCTCCGGGCCCACCCCGGTCCGCGGGCCGCGAGCTCCTGGTATGACGGGCGGTCGGCCAGCACCTGCTGCAGCACCTCGCGCAGGGTGTCGGGGTCGGCCTCGACCACGGGCGGCTCCTCGCCCTCGCCCCAGCGGGCCCGCACCCCCTCGGACAGGTGCGCCACGACGAGGCGCCCCGCGGCGAGCGACTCGGTCATGAGCACGCCGGGGTTGCCCAGCACGACCTGGTCGACGACGACGTCCGCGTCGGCGACGAACGCCGCCATCTGCCCGTGGGGGACGCCGCTGAGGCGACGGTAGTCGACGAGGCCGGCGGACCGCATACCCTCCAGGACCTGCTCGACCGCCCTGGTGCCCTTGAGGCGCGGGTTGGAGGGGGCGTGGAGGACCACCGGGCGCGGGCGCTCCAGCGGCGCGGTGCCGGAGGCCTCCGCCGCGCGGGCGAAGCGGTCGACGTCGACGACCAGCGGCAGGAGCGTCGCGTCGGGGACGACGTCGAGCAGGTCCGGTGTGGAGACCAGGACGCCGCCGTCGTAGCGGTCCAGGTCGGCACGGTTGCGGTCGACGACCGACTGGAGCGTGCGGAGGTAGTCGTCCCAGTCGCGCTCGGGCACCCGGAAGGGGCTGTGCGGGTAGCGCTCGGCGTGCTCGCGCAGGTCCCGGACCTCGCTGCCGTGGTAGAGGACGGCGTGGCCGACGCCCGCCGCCTCCAGGGCGGGCACGTCGTCGAGCATCGACCCGGCGTGGAAGTCGGAGAGCACCGGCCGCCCCGACTCGAAGAGCACGTGCGTCGCCTCGCGGAGGACCCGCTCGCCGTGGATCTCCCGGACCCGGCCGCGCTGGGCGAGCACGCTCAGCTCGTGGTCCGCGCGGTAGTGGAAGTGGGACTGGGACAGGCTGCGCTGCGCCCAGAGGTTCTGCGCGGCGACGTCGGGCAGGTGCCGCTCGGCCGCCCGCGCCCACTCCCAGGCCTGGCCCGCGGTGTTCCACGGGCCGACGTAGAGGCGGCGCGAGCCGCTCGGCATCGGGGCGAGGGCGCGCAGCTGCGCGTCGGCGCGGCGGCGCACCGGGAGGCTCGCGAGCTCGCGCACCGGGCGCGGCGTCCGGGCGAGCGCCCTCCACGTCAGTCGCCGCAGGTCATTGACGGGGTCGACCACGCCTGCAGCCTACGATGGGGCGCATGAGGAGGCGGGCCCCGTGCTGAGGCTCTGGCGCGCGCTGCGCCAGTTGCTGCCGCTGCTGCCGCCCTCGACCCGGTGGTTCCTCGTCGGGTATGCCGTGCTCTCCGCCCTCCTCGCGGTCGTCGACATCCTCGCGCTGTCGCTGCTGGCGCTCACGCTGGCGCCGATGGTGCAGGGCCGCGCGGTGCAGCTGCCGCTGCTCGGGGAGGTGCCGCCGGAGCGCTACGCCTGGCTGCTCGGCGCGATCACCCTGCTCGTCGTGCTCAAGGGGCTGGCCACGCTCGTGCTGCAGTGGGCGGTGTCGCGACGGCTGGGCGCCTACGACCTCGTCATCGGCGACCGGCTCTTCGGGGCCTACATCCGCGCGCCGTGGACCGAGCGGCTGCGGCGCAACACCGCCGAGCTCGTGCGGCTCGCCGACGTCGGCATCGCCAACACCACCACGGGTCTGCTGCTGCCCGCCGCGTCGCTGCCCGCCGAGCTGGCGACCTTCGCGGCGGTGCTCCTGGTCCTCCTCGTCGCCCAGCCGCTCACCGCGCTCATCACGCTCGCCTACCTCGGCGGCCTCGCCGTCCTCATGTATGTGGTGATCTCCCCGCGCGCGGTCGTCGCCGGGCGGGTGGGCCGGGACTACTCCTTCAAGGTCGCCGGGCTGATGACCGAGATGATGGGGGCGCTCAAGGAGGTCACGCTGCGGGGCAAGGCCGAGGAGGTCGCTGCCGAGGTGCACGCCAACCGGCGGCACGCGACCCGGGCCCGGAGCAACCTGATGTTCCTCAACTCGGTGCCCAAGTTCGTCACCGACACCGGGCTCGTGCTCGGCTTCGCGATCGTCGGCGGCGTGGCCTTCCTGCTGGGCGGGGCGGGGCAGGCCTTCGAGGCGATCGCGCTCTTCGCGGTGGCGGGGATGCGGATGATCCCCAGCGTCAACCGCTTCCAGTCGATCATGACCCAGACCGCCTCGACGCTGCCGCACGCCGAGGCAGTGATCCGGGACATCGTGGACGCGCAGGGCTACGTGGAGGCGGCCGAGCAGCTGGGGCAGGAGCCGCTGCCGCAGGAGCCTCGGCTGCTGTCGCTGAGGGAGGTCGCCTTCACCTACCCGGGCAGCCGCGAGCCGGCGCTGCGCGACGTGGACCTCGACGTGCCGCTCGGCTCCTCGGTCGCGCTCGTCGGCGCGTCCGGGGCCGGCAAGTCGACCCTGGTCGACGTCCTGCTCGGGCTCCTGGTGCCCCAGGAGGGGGAGGTGCGGCTGGACGGCCGGCCCCTGGCCGACGTGCTGGCGGCGTGGCGGTCGCGGGTCGGCTACGTGCCCCAGGAGGTCAACCTCTTCGACGGCACCATCGCGCAGAACGTCGCGCTCACCTGGGGCGACGACGTGGACGAGGAGCGCGTCACCCACGCCCTGGAGCGGGCGCAGCTGCTGGACGTGGTGCGTGACCGGGGCGGACTGCATACCCGTGTCGCGGAGCGTGGCCTGGCGCTGTCGGGCGGGCAGCGGCAGCGGCTCGGGATCGCCCGGGCGCTCTACGGCGACCCGCTCGTGCTCGTGCTCGACGAGGCGACCTCGGCCTTGGACACGGCGACCGAGGAGGCCGTCGCGCGGGCCATCCACGAGCTGCACGGCACGGTCACGGTGATCGCCGTGGCGCACCGGCTGTCGACGGTGCGCGGCAGCGACCAGGTGTGCTTCATGACGGGCGGCACGATCGCGGCGCGGGGGACCTTCGACCAGGTCGTGGCGGCGCATCCGGAGTTCGCCACGCAGGCGCGGCTGTCGGGGCTGGCATGAGGCTGCCGGACGTCGACGTCGACGTGGTCGTCGCGGTGCACGACCTCGCGCGCCCGGTCGGGGCCACGGTGCTCTCGGCGCTGCGCGGGGCGGACCTGGCCGGCGTGCTGCCGTCCGGTCACCGGGTGCGGGTGACGGTGGCGTGCCACGGGCTCGACGCCGCTGACGTGCGGCGCTCGGTCGAGCGGGTGCTCGAGGCTGCGGGGGAGGATGAGCTGGGGGTGCACGTGCGCTACCTCGAGGTGCGGGACGGGCTGCGGTCGCCAGCCGGGCCGTTCAACGCCGGGCTCGCGGCGGCCGACGGGCGGTGGGTGAGCATCATCGGGTCGGACGACCGGTATGCCGAGGGCGCGCTCGGTGCCTGGGCGACGCTGGGCGACGAGCTGGGGTCGGCGTGGGTGATGGCGCGGCTCGAGACGGACACGGGCGAGCTGGTGCCGACGCCGCGGACCCGGCCGGGACGGACGCGGGACCTGGACCTGGTGCTCGACCGGCTCGCCTACCGGACGGCCCCGCTCGGGCTGCTGCGGCGCTCGACGCTCGTGGAGCTGGGCCTGCTCGAGCCGGGGGCGGAGCGCCCGACGGGGCCGCTCACGCCGGGGCTGGCGACCGGCGAGGACGTCGAGCTGTCGCTGCGCCTGGCGAGCTCGGGGGAGCGGGTCGACCACGCGGCGGACCTGCCGCCCTATGTGATCGGCACCGGCGGAGTGCAGAGCGCGCGTCCGGTCGTGGAGGGTGACCGGGCGCACGGTCTGCACGGGGATGGCGACCGAGCGCACGGTCTGCACGGGGATGGCGACCGGGCGCACGGTCTGCACGCTTCGCACGGGGATGGCGGTGTGCAGAGCGCGCGTCCGGTCGGGGATGGCGACCGGGCGCACGGTCTGCACGCTTCGCACGGGGATGGCGGTGTGCAGAGCGCGCGTCCGGTCGGGGAGGGCGACCGGGCGCACGGTCTGCACGGTC
>CAZONQ010000043.1:0-19571 GCA_964581125.1 uncultured Ornithinimicrobium sp. | reverse complement strand
AGTCGCCGGCCATCGACTCCACGAGCATCTGGGCCATCTGCTTCTCGGCCTTCTTGGGCTCGCTGACCTGGTCGAGGTTGTCCAGGCGGGAGGCGTCGCGGATCTCGTCGGGCCACAGCAGCGTCTGCAGGACGATCGCCTCGCCCATGACCCGCAGCACCGCCATCGTCATCCGGGTGCGCACCGACACCGTGACCACGGCGACCCGGTCGGACTCGCGCAGCGCCTCGCGCAGCAGGCCGTAGGCCTTGGCGCCCATGGCGTCCGGCTCGATGTAGTAGGCCTTGTCGTAGAGGATCGGGTCGATCTGGGAGGCCGGGACGAACTTCTCGACCTCGATCTCCTTGCTGGAGCGGTTGGGCAGCGAGGAGAGGTCCTCGTCGGTGAGGACCACCGTGCGGCCGTCCTCGGTCTCGTAGGCCTTGGCGATCTCCTTGTAGGGGACCTCCTCGCCGTCGGCCTGGGCCACCCGCTTGTAGCGGATCCGGCTGCCGTCGCTGGCGCGCACCTGGTGCAGGCTGATGTCGTGGTTCTCCGTGGCCGAGTAGAGGCGCACGGGCACGTTGACCAGCCCGAAGGAGACCGCACCCTTCCAGATCGCTCGCATTGGTCAAGGATGGACCAATGCGACCCATGCTGGCCACCCCTGGCGACCCGCGCACCGGCCCGCCGGCCGGCCCGGCGTGGGCGCACGAGATCAAGTGGGACGGGATCCGGCTGCTCGCGGACGTCACCGGCGGCCGGCTGCGGCTGCTCACCCGCAGCGGCCGGGACATCGCGGTGGCCCTCCCCGAGCTGCGCGCCCTCGCCGACCTCGCCGACGACCTCCTCCTCGACGGCGAGGCGGTCGCGATGGTCGGCGGGCGGCCCTCCTTCAGCCACGTCGTGGACCGGGTCCACACCACCTCCGCCGCGGCCGCGGACCGGCTGGCGCGGACCCGCCCGGTGACCTACCTCGTCTTCGACCTGCTCCGCCTCGACGGCATGGACCTCACCAGCCTGCCGTGGTCCGCGCGGCGCGCCGCGCTGGAGGACCTCGTCGAGGACGTGCCGGGCGTGCAGCCCTCGCCCGTCTACGACGACGGCGCCGAGCTCCTCGCCGCCACCGCCGGCCAGGGCCTCGAGGGCGTGGTGAGCAAGCGCCGCTCCGCCCCCTACCGCGCGGGCGTGCGCAGCGCGGACTGGCTGAAGTTCCCCCACCGCCGCAGGCAGAGCGTCGTCGTCGGCGGCTGGCGCCCGCAGACCGGCACGACCGCGCGGCTCGGCGCGGTCCACGTGGGCGTGCCCGTCGACGACGGGCACGGGCGTCCGGTCCGCGACGCGGCGGGACGGCTCGTGCTCGACTACCGCGGCCGGGTCGGTGCCGGTCTGGCGGGACGCGCCGGGCTCCGGCTGCAGGACCTGCTGGCCGAGGTGCCGCAGGCCCCATACCCCTTCACCACCGACATCCCGCGGCCCGAGGCCGCCGGCTCCACCTGGCTCACGCCCCGGGTGGTCGTCGACGTCGCCGCGCTCGAGGTGACCGCCGACGGGCGGCTGCGGCAGCCGTCCTACCAGGGCGTGCGCACCGACCTGACCCCCGAGGACCTCCTGGAGCAGTCATGAGCAGGGAGCAGACATGAGCAGCCAGTCGGTGAGCGTCGCCGGACGCACCCTCAGGGTGAGCAACCTGGACAAGGTGCTCTACCCGGCGACGGGGACGACCAAGGGCGAGGTGCTCAACTACTACGTCACGCACGCCGACCAGATCCTCCCCGAGCTCGCCGACCGGCCGGTGACGCGGATCCGGTGGCCCGAGGGCGTGGAGGCCTCGCACTTCTTCGAGAAGAACCTGCCGTCCGGCGCGCCTCCGTGGCTGCCCCGCGTGACGGTGCCCACCCCGGGCTCCTCGCGCGGCCGGGACACGCTCACCTTCCCGCTGGTCACGGACCTCGCCGCGCTCGTCTACCTGGTCAACCTCGGCAGCCTGGAGCTGCACGTCCCGCAGTGGCGGGTCGACGCGGACGGGGCGCCGCAGCCGCCGGACCGGCTCGTCGTCGACCTCGACCCCGGCCCGGGAGCGGGGCTGCACGAGTGCGCCCGGGTCGCGCTGCTCGTCCGCGACCGGCTGGAGGCGGTCGGCCTGGGCACGCGGCCGGTGACCAGCGGCTCCAAGGGCATGCAGCTCTACGCCGACCTCGAGGGCACGCGCTCCTCCGACGAGGTCAGCGGCGTGGCCAAGGCGCTGGCCGAGCACCTCGAGGAGGAGCACCCCGACCTCGTCACCGCGCGGATGACCAAGGCGCTGCGGCCCGGCAAGGTCTTCCTCGACTGGAGCCAGAACAACGCCGCCAAGACCACGATCTGCCCCTGGTCGCTCCGGGGCCGCGCCCGCCCGCAGGTGGCGCTGCCGCGGACGTGGGACGAGGTCGAGGCCGCCGCCTCCGGTGAGGAGGAGCTCGTCCAGGCGACCGTCGACGACCTCTGAGCAGCCGAAGATCCGCCGGTCAGAGGCCCGCGCGGGCTAGCCTGTGGCCGTCCCACCCACCCTTCTCCCAGGGAGTTCCCATGCTCAGAGTCGTGTCCCGGCCTCTCGTGCGCCTCGCGGAGCGCTATCTGCCGACCGCGTTCGTCTTCGCCGTCATCCTGACCTTCATCGTGGCCCTGGCCGCGCTCTTCGCCACCGACAGCGGGCCCACCGAGATCGTCCGGGCCTGGGGCGACGGGCTGACCGGGCTGCTGGCCTTCATGACCCAGATGGCGCTGGTGCTGCTGCTGGGCTACATCCTGGCCAACACCGGCCCGGTCCGCCGGCTGCTCGTCCGCCTGGCCTCGGTGCCGAGGACCCCGGCGCAGGCCTACGGGTTCGTCACGCTGTGCGCCGCGGTCGCCTCCCTCTTCACCTGGGGGCTCGGGCTCGTCGTCGCGGCGCTGCTGTCGATCGAGGTGGCCAAGGTCGGCCGCGAGCGCGGCATGAAGCTGCACTACCCGCTGCTCGTCGCCGCCGGCTACTCCGGCTTCGTCGTGTGGCACATGGGCTACTCCGGCTCCGGCCCGCTGGCCGCCGCCACCCCCGGCAACTTCGTCGAGGAGCAGCTCGGCTTCACCATCCCGGTGTCCGACACCATCTTCTCCACGTGGAACATGCTCGGGGCCCTGGCCACGGTGGTCGTCATCGTCGGCGCCATGATGCTCATGGCGCCGGGCAAGGGGGACCGGGTCGTCGAGCTGCCCGAGGGCGCGAGCCTCGAGGAGAGCTCGGTCGGGGAGCTCATCGAGACCGGCGAGGGCCCGACCCCCGCCGACCGGATCGACGGCTCCCGCGTCGTCACCCTCGTCACCGGCCTGCTGCTGCTGGCCTACCTGGTCATCTACTTCGCCCAGGAGGGCATGGCCCTCACCCTCGACATCGTCAACTGGACCTTCCTCTGCCTCATCCTGCTCCTGGTCAGGAGCACCAAGGAGCTCGGCCAGCTCGTGGCCAAGGCGGCGTCCAACGTCGGCGAGATCCTGCTCCAGTTCCCCCTCTACGCCGGGATCATGGGCATCATGACCGCGACCGGCCTGGTCGGGATGCTCGCGGACTTCTTCGTCTCGATCTCCAACGAGACCACCCTCGGCCTGTGGGCCTTCCTCGCCGGCGGCGTCATCAACGTCTTCGTGCCCTCCGGCGGCGGCCAGTTCGCGATCCAGGCGCCGATCTTCCTCGACGCCGCCCAGCAGCTGGGCGTCAACCCCGCGATCGTCGTCATGGGCGTCGCCTACGGCGACCAGTGGACCAACATGATCCAGCCGTTCTGGGCGCTGCCGATGCTGGCCATCGCCCGGCTGCGCATCCGCGACGTCATGGGCTTCACCACCGTCACCCTCATCGTCAGCGGCGTCGTCTTCGCCGCGACGATGGTCCTCGCCTCGCTCTGAGGCCTGCGACAATCGGGGGGTGACCTGGGCCGACCACGCGATCTTCTGGCACGCCTACCCGCTCGGCCTCACCGGGGCTCCGGTGCGGCCGGGCGGCGACGCGCCCGCCACCCCATACCCCCGGCTGCGGCAGCTGGTCGACTGGCTCGACCACGTGGTCGGGCTGGGGCTCGACGGGCTGCTGCTCGGGCCGGTCTTCGCGTCGGCGACGCACGGCTACGACACCCTCGACCACGAGCGCGTCGACCCGCGCCTGGGCACCGAGGACGACCTGGTCGGGCTCGCCGCCGCCTGCCGGGAGCGGGGCGTGCGTCTCGTCCTCGACGGCGTCTTCAACCACCTCGCCGCCGACCACCCCGTCGTGCGGCGGGCGGTCGAGGCCGGCCCGGGCACCGACGACGGCGCCTGGATCCGGTGGGTGGACGGCTACCCGCGGTGGTTCGAGGGGCACCCCTCGCTCGTCGAGCTCGACCTCTCCCGGCCGGCCGTCGCCTCCTGGGTCGCCGGGATCATGACCCACTGGCTCGACCGCGGCGCGGACGGGTGGCGGCTGGACGCGGCCTACGCCCAGGGGCCGGAGGTCTGGCGTCCCGTCCTCGCGCAGGTCCGCGCCGCCCACCCGGACGCCTGGGTGCTGGGCGAGGTCATCCACGGCGACTACGCCGGCTTCGTCAGCGCCTCCGGGGTGGACACCGTCACGCAGTACGAGCTGTGGAAGGCGATCTGGTCCTCGCTCGTCGACCGCAACCTCTTCGAGCTCGACCACGCGCTGGGCCGGCACGCCGCGCTGCTCGGCACCTTCGTGCCGCAGACGTTCGTCGGCAACCACGACGTGACCCGGATCGCCTCGCGCGTCGGCCGCGACGGTGCCGTGCTGGCGCTGGTGGTGCTCATGACGGTCGGCGGCGTGCCGTCGGTCTACTACGGCGACGAGCACGGCTTCGAGGGCGTCAAGGAGGAGCGCGAGGGCGGCGACGACGCCGTGCGCCCGGCGCTGCCCGCGACGCCCGCGGGGCTGGCGCCGTGGGGCGAGCCGCTCCGCCGCGCGCACGTCGACCTCGTCGGCCTGCGCCGCCGCCACCCCTGGCTCACCCGGGCCAGGACCGAGGCGGTCTCCCTGGCCAACGAGCTCTACGTCTACCGCTCGGTCGGCGAGGGCGGCGAGGCGCTCGAGGTCGAGCTGGACCTGCGCGGCGGCGGCCACCGCGCACGCGTGCGGGACGACGACGGCCGGGAGCTCTGGGCCTGGGGCTGAGCGCCGGACGGGGTAGGGACAGCCCCACCCCGACCTCGCCTGCTGCCACCATCGCGCGGCCCCCGCCCCGCGCGGGACGCTGGCGGCATGCCCGCCGCGACCGTCCGTCAGACCCTGGTATCCCCCGACCCCTACCTGGGTCCGATGCGCGGGACGGCCGGGGCCCACCAGGGTCGGCACATGCCCACGACGAGCGCCCGACCGGCACGCGCCCCGCAGCCCCGCAAGGTGCTGCTGCTCACCGACTCCTACCGCCCGACCGTCAACGGCGTCGTGGCCTCCGTCGACGAGCTGCGGCGGGGCCTGGTCGAGGCCGGGCACGAGGTGCGCGTGCTCACGGTCGGCGCCTCGCGGCGCACCACCTTCGACGGCGAGACCTACCGGCTGCCGTCGCTGGGCGTGGGCGGCGTCTACCCCAGCGCGCGGCTCGGCCTCCCGCTCGACCCCGGCCTGCGCGCCGGGCTCACCGCCTGGGGCCCGGACGTGCTGCACTCGCACACCGAGTTCGTGGCGTTCTGGTGGGCGCGGCGGCTCGCCGAGCGGCTCCACGTCCCGCACGTGCACACCTACCACACGCTCTACGCGGACTACACGCACTACTTCTTCCCGCACGCCCGCCTCGGCCGGGCCCTGTGCGCCGCCTTCGCGCGACGGACGCTCAACCGGGTCGACGGGGTCGTCGCCCCCAGCGCCAAGATCGAGCGCCTGCTCCGGGGGTATGGCGTGCACGTCCCCGTCTCCGTGGTCCCCACCGGCGTCGACCTCGACCGCTTCGCGCCGCCGCCGTCCAGCGGCCGGGAGGTGACCGCGCTGCACCACGACCTCGGCCTCGAGCCCGGCGTGCCGGTCGTGCTCAGCCTCGGCCGCCTGGCGCTGGAGAAGAACGTCGCCGAGACCGTCGACCTGCTGGCCAGGGTGCAGGACCTGCCCTGGCAGCTCGTGGTGGCCGGCGACGGCCCGCAGGCGAGGCCCCTGCGCGAGCAGGTGCGCAGCCTGGGCCTGGCCGAGCGGGTCCGCTTCGTCGGAGCGGTCGACCCGGACCGGGTGCCGGCCTTCTACCGGGCCGCCGACCTCTTCGTCTCCGCCTCCCGCAGCGAGACGCAGGGGCTCACCTTCCTCGAGGCGCTCGCCAGCGGCGTCCCCGTCCTGTGCCGCGACGACCCGTCGGTCGACGGGGTGGTGGTCGACGACGTCAACGGCCGCCGCTACCGCGACGCGGACGGCTTCGCCCGGGCGCTGACCACCCTGGTGCACGACCCCGGGACGCGCCGCCGCTGGTCGCTGGGCGCCCGCGCGACGGCCGCCCGCTTCGGCCGGGAGGCGTTCGTGGACGCCGTGTGCGCGGCCTACGACCGGGCGGGGGTCCGTCGGGGCCGGCCACGTCGCGTCCGCGCGGCTGACGCAGCGTCCCTCCGGAGGGCCGCGTGAGCACCACGCTGGACGCCCCTCCCGCCGAGGTCACCGACCGCTCGTCCCCGGCCCTCGCCCTGGCCCGCTGGTCGAGGCGCGTCATGGTGGCCGGCTGGCTGTGCTGGGCGGGCCTGGTCGTGTGGGGACTGCGGTCGGGCGTGCTCACGTCGGTGGCCAGCCTGCAGGAGTTCGTCGCCGGCTTCGGGCTGCTCGCCCCGCTGACCTTCGTCCTCGTGGGCGCCTCGGAGTCGGTCTTCCCGGTGATCCCCGGCTCGCTGACCATCGTCTCGGCGCCCGTCCTCTTCGGGCCGGTGCTCGGGTCCGCCGCCGCCTATGCCGCCACCTGCCTCGGCTCGTTCGCGGTCTTCGCCCTCGCCCGCCACGTCGGCCGGGACCTGCTCACCACGCGGTTCCGCCCCGCCACGGTCGCCCGCCACCTGCGGTGGCTCGACGACCCGCGCTTCCCGCGGTGGTTCGCGCTCGGCATCGCGCTGCCCCTCGCCCCGGACGACCTGCTCTGCTGCCTCGCCGGGCTCTCGGGCATGCGCACCCGCACGTTCGTCCTCGTCGTCCTCCTGCTCAAGCCGTGGGGGCTGCTCGCCTACACCTTCGGCGTGCTCACGCTCCTGCAGCACCTCCTCCCCGGGACGTGGTCATGAAGGTCTGCCTCTACACCGGCTCCGGCCGGCTCGCCGCCCGCAGCGGGATCGGCTCGGCCCTGCGCCACCAGCGCGCCATGCTCGAGCACGCCGGCACGCAGCTCGTGCCGCCCTGGGGCCGGCCCGAGGTCCTCCAGCTCAACACCGTCTTCCCCGACAGCGTGCTGGCCGGGCTGGCCGCCCGGCTGCGCGGCATACCCGTCGTCGTCTTCGCCCACTCGACCAGGGAGGACTTCGAGGGGTCCTGGCCGGGGTCCCGACGGCTCGCGCCGCTCTTCGAGCGCTGGCTGCGCCTCGCCTACCGGGTCGGCGACGTGGTCGTCACCCCGACCACCTACGCGCGCGGGATCGTCGGGCGCTACGGCCTCCGCGGCCCGGTCCACGTGCTGACCAACGGCGTCGACACCGCCTTCTTCTCCGGCGGGGCGCTGGCCCGGGCCCGGTTCCGCCGGCGCCACGGCTTCTCCGCCGACGAGCAGATGGTGCTCAGCGTGGGGCACCTCATGGAGCGCAAGGGCGTGGTGGACTACGTGGACCTGGCCCGGTCGCTGCCCGAGGTCACCTTCTGCTGGGCGGGCGCCGTGCAGGAGGCCACGATGACCGCGCCGGTGCGCGCCGCTCTCGCCCAGGCGCCGGCCAACCTGCGCCTGCTGGGGCACCTGAGCCCCGTCGAGGTCCGGGACGCCTACGCCGGCGCCGACCTCTTCTGCTTCATGTCGCACGAGGAGACCCAGGGGATCGTCGTGCTCGAGGCGCTCGCCAGCGGCGTGCCCGTGCTCGTCCGCGACATCGACGTGTATGCCGACTGGCTGCCCGGGGGCGTGGCCGTCCGGAAGGCGTCGACCACCGTGGAGTTCGCCGCGACGGCCCGACGGGTGCTCGCCGGCGAGCTGCCCGACCTCACCGCCGCCGGACGCGCGCTGGCCGAGGAGCACGACCTGCGGGCCGTCGCCTCGCGGCTGCGCGCGATCCAGGAGCTGGCCCTGGCCCGACCGCTCGCCCGCACGCGGACGGGCCGGCCCCCGAGGGGGTCCGGCCCGTCGCGTGCGGTGTCCGTCAGTTGGCGGCGGCGTAGGCGTCCTGCAGCTCCTGCGAGACGCGACCGCGCGAGCTCACCTTGAAGCCGTTCTGGCGGCCCCACTCGCGGATCTTCGCCAGCTCCTCCGACTTGGCCGAGCTGGCCGAGCCGCCCCCGGTGCGACGACGGGTCTGCCGACGGCCGCCGGCGCGACGGGCACCCGCGATCCACTGGGCCAGACCCTCGCGCAGCTTGGCGGCGTTCTCGTCGTTGAGGTCGATCTCGTAGGTGACGCCGTCGAGAGCGAATTCCACCGTCTCGGTGGCCTCGCCGCCGTCGATGTCGTCCTCAAGAATGATCTGCACACGCTGAACCATTGGAATCTCCTGGATTGTCGTCCCGTTGCACGACCTCAGGGATTGGTCGTGCCACTCAAGCAAACCACAAGAATGCCCGGACCGCCAGATGACGTGACGTAAATGTCTCCGGCGTGTCAGGCACGGTCGTCGTGCTTCTTCCTTTCAGACTTCCCAGGATCACCGGCGGCGGCCATCCGGTCCTGCTCGGCCTCCCAGCGGCGGATGGCGGCCCGTTCGCGCCGGTCACCCTCCACAAAGTGCTTGAGGATCACATAGAACAGGAAGAGGAGACCGATCGAGGGAATGAGCGCGGCCAGGATCATCCAGCCCTCGTGGAGCAGGTCGCACATCATGCCTCCGGCTTGAGGAAGGGGAAGAGGATAGTCTCGCGGATGCCGGCCCCGGTGAGCAGCATGAGCACCCGGTCCAGGCCCATCCCCAGTCCGCCCATCGGCGGCGCGGCGAACTCGAGCGCGCGCAGGAAGTCCTCGTCGAGCTGCATGGCCTCGGGGTCCCCGCCCGCCGCGAGCAGCGACTGCTCGGTGAGGCGCTGCCGCTGGATCTCCGGGTCGATGAGCTCGGTGAAGGCGGTGCCGCGCTCGACCCCGGCGATGATGAGGTCCCACGCCTCGACGAGGCCGTCGTGGGTGCGGTGGGAGCGCGCCAGGGGCTGGGCGATCTCCGGATAGTCGTGGACGAAGGTCGGCTGGACCAGCGTCGGCTCCACGACGTCGCCGAAGATCTCCATCGCGATCTTTCCGGCGTTCCATTCCGGCTTCACCGGGACGTCGTGAGCCTCGGCGATCTCCTCCAGCTCGGCACGCGGGGTGCCGACGTCCACCGTGCGGCCGACCGCGGCGGAAAGCCCGTCGTAGAAAGAGAGCCACCGCCATTCCCCGTCGAGGTCGACGGTCCCGTGCGGCGTGCGGACCTGCCGCCCGCCGACGGCGTCCGCCGCCGCGAGGATCATCCGCTTCATGAGGTCGGCCATCGTGAACTGGTCGCCGTAGGCCTGATAGGCCTCGAGCATCGTGAACTCCGGGCTGTGCGTGGAGTCGATACCTTCGTTCCGAAATATCCTGCCAATTTCGTAGACGCGCTCGATCCCGCCGACGACCGCCCTCTTCAGGTGCAGCTCGAGGGCGATCCGCATCGTCATCGGCAGGTCGAAGGCGTTGAGGTGGGTCCGGAAGGGCCGGGCCGCCGCGCCGCCGTGGATCGTCTGCAGCACCGGGGTCTCGACCTCGACGTAGCCCTCGTCCTCGAGCACGCGGCGGACGGCGCGCGTCACGGCGGCCCGGTCGAGCACCATCTGGCGCGCCTCGTCGCGCACGACGAGGTCGACGTAGCGCTGGCGGACGCGCTGCTCCTCGGACAGGTCGTGGTGCAGGACCGGCAGCGGGCGGAGCGCCTTGGAGGCCATCTGCCAGGAGGACGCCATGACCGACAGCTCCCCGCGCCGGCTGGAGACCACCCGTCCCTGCACGAAGACGTGGTCGCCCAGGTCGACCCAGGCCTTCCACCGGCCCAGCTGCTCCTCGCCGACCTCGGCCAGCGAGAGCATCGCCTGCAGCCGGGTGCCGTCGCCGGCCTGGAGGGTGGCGAAGCACAGCTTGCCGGTGTTGCGCACGAAGACCACGCGGCCGGCGACGCCGACCTCGTCCTGGGTCTCCTCCCCCGCCTCCAGGTGGCCCCACCCCTCGCGGACCTGCGCGAGGCTGTGGGTCACCGGCACGGACACCGGGTAGGGCGCGACGCCCTCGGCCAGCATCGCGGCCCGCTTGCCCTGCCGCACGCGGACCTGCTCGGGCAGGTCGTGCTCGTGGGTCTCGGGGGCGGGGGCGGGTGCTGCGGCCTGTGGGTGAGTCACCCTCCCAGGGTATCCGCCGCGGTCGTCAGAACAGCGCCCCTCCCGCGACGCCCCGCTCCAGGTCGAGCAGCGCCTGCTTGCGCTCGACGCCGCCGCCGTAGCCGGTGATGGCGCCCGACGCCCCCACCACGCGGTGGCACGGCACGACGATCGAGACCGGGTTGCGGCCGTTGGCCAGGCCGACGGCACGGGAGGCGCCGGGCTGCCCGAGCTCGGCGGCCAGCTCGCCGTAGGACCGCGTCTGCCCGTAGGGGATCTCCTCCAGCAGCGCCCACACGCGCCGCTGGAAGTCGGTGCCCTCCGCGGCGAGCGGCAGGTCGAAGGCGGTCCGCGTCCCGGCGAAGTACTCGGCGAGCTGGTCGGCGGCGTCGCGCAGCACCCGGGGCGCGTCCTCGCGGTCGACACCCCCGCCGGTGTCCTTCGGCGGGTGCCGGTGCTCGCTGAACCACACGCCGGTCAGGTGCGTGCCGTCGCTGACGAGCGTCAGCGGGCCGACGGGCGAGTCGACGACGAGGTGGGTGGTCGGGCGGGTCATGGGGTCTCCTCGGTCGGACGGTCCTCGGTGGTCGTTCGGGTATGGGGTGCCGGCGCCCCCGCGGGCAGGCCGGCACCGGCGTGGGTCCCCGAGGCCCAGAGCAGGGCGACGGCGTAGGAGCGCCAGGGCCGCCAGCCCTCGGCCCGGGGCGCGAGCGCCCGGGCGTCCAGCCCGGCCGCCGCGGCCGAGGCGCGCACGCCGAGGTCGCCGCCGGGGAAGGCGTCGGGGTCGCCCAGCCCGCGCAGGGCGACGATCTCGGCGGTCCAGGGGCCCACGCCGGGCAGCGCGAGCAGCCCCTCCCGCGCGGTGGCCCGGTCGGCGCCGGGAGACAGGTCCAGGTCGCCTCCCGCCACGGCGGCGGCGACCGCCCGCAGCGCGCGGCGACGGCCTCCCGGCATCCCGGGCAGCTGCGCCTCCTCCGCCCCCGCGACCGCGTCGGCGGTCGGGAAGAGGTGCGTGGGGCCGCCCTCGTCGAGCAGCGCCGGGGGCAGGGGCGTGCCGAGCGCCCCGACGAGCTGCGCCGCCAGCGCCGCGGCCCGGGCGGTCGAGACCTGCTGGCCGAGCACGGCCCGCACCGCCGTCTGGGCCGCGTCGGCGCTGCCCGGCAGCCGGACACCGGGGGCCCGGGCGACGAGCGGCCGCAGGGCGGGGTCGGCGGCCAGGTGCTCGTCGACGGCGTGGGGGTCGGCGTCGAGGTCGAGCAGGCGGCGGCAGCGCTGGATGGCGGCGGCCAGGTCGCGCACGTCGCTGAGCCGCAGGACCGCGGGCACGTGCCGCGTCCCCGGCGCGGGCACCCCGAGGCGGACGACGGCCGGTCCCCGCGGGAGGGCGAGCGCGACCTCGAGGCCGTCGGCACGCCATACCTCGACGCCCGGGACGACCGTGGCGACGAGGTGGCCGAAGAGGCTGGACGCGTGCAGCGGCGCGCGGAAGGGCAGTCGCAGGGCGAGCCGGGCCGCCCCGCCCGCCTGCGCCCCGGAGGACCCGGCGCCGTCGCGCTCCCGCGCCGCCCGGCGCAGCTCGCTCGGCGTGGCGGCGTAGACCGCGCGCACGGTGTCGTTGAACGACCGGATGCTCGCGAAGCCGGAGGCGTGCGCGACGTCGGCCATCGTCATCGTGGTGCCCTCGACGAGCACCCGCGCCGTCTGGGCCCGCTGGGCCCGGGCGAGGGCGAGCGGCCCGGCCCCGAGCTCGGTGGTCACCAGCCGCTCGAGCTGGCGCACCGAGTAGCCGAGCCGACCCGCGAGCCCGCCGACGCCCTCGCGATCGACGACCCCGTCGGCGACCATCCGCACGGCGCGGGCGGCGACGTCGCCGCGGACGTGCCACTCCGGTGAGCCGGGCGTCGCGTCCGGGCGGCAGCGCTTGCAGGCGCGGAAGCCCGCGCCCTGGGCGGCCGCCGACGAGGGGAAGAAGCGCATGTTGACGACCTTGGGCGTGATCGCCGGGCAGCTGGGCCGGCAGTAGATGCCGGTGCTCAGCACGCCGGTGACGAACCAGCCGTCGAAGCGGGGGTCCTTGCTGCGGACGGCGGCTGAGCAGCGGTCGTGGTCGAGGTGCACCCCTCCATCGTCACCCCTGCGAGGCCGTCGGTCTAGCAGGAAAACGACATCACCGTCCGGCGTCGGCGACGGGTGGCAGGATGCCTGCGTGGGCGCGACACGACCGTGGCAGGAGGCCTGGGCCGACGCGCTCTACGGGCCGGACGGGTTCTACCGCCGGCACACGCCCGCCGAGCACTTCGCCACGTCGGCGCAGGGGATCCCGGGGGGCGGGGAGGTGCTGGCGTCCGCGGTGGTCGCGCTGGCCCGCCGGCACGGCTGCACGCGGGTCGTGGACGTCGGCGCGGGGGGCGGCGAGCTGCTGACCGCGGTCCGGGACACCGCCCCGGAGCTGCACCTCACGGGCGTGGACGTCGTCGAGCGCCGTCCCGACGGCGTCGACACCTGGCTCGTCGCTCCCGGCGGAGCCACGCTCCCCGCCGCGCTCGCGCACCTGGACGACGCGCTCGTCGTCGCGCACGAGTGGCTCGACGTCGTCCCCTGCCCCGTCGTCGAGCGCGACCAGGGGGTATGGCGTGAGGTCGCCGTCCGCCCCGACGGCACCGAGATCCTTGGCCGGGTGCTGCGCGAGCAGGACCCTGCCGACGCGGAGGCACTGGCCTGGCTCGACCGCTGGGTGCCGCCGGAGGTCGCCCGCGCCGAGGTCGGGCTGGCGCGGGACCTCGCCGCGGCCGACCTGCTCGGGCGGCTCGACCGGGGCGTGCTGCTGGTCGTCGACTACGGCCACGAGCGCGGGACGCGGCCGGCGCGCGGAACGCTCACCGGCTTCCGTGACGGGCGCGAGGTCGCGCCGGTGCCGGACGGGTCCTGCGACCTCACCGCGCACGTGGCGGTCGACAGCCTCGCCGACGGTCTCGCCGGCAGCCTGGCGCGGACCGGGAGCCGGGAAGGGGTCCGGGTCACGACCCAGGCCGAGGCCCTGGCCGACCTGCTCCCCGGGGCCACCGACCCGGTGCCGCACGAGCTCGCCCGACGCGAGCCCACGGCATACCTCCAGGCGCTGGCGCGGCGCGCCGCCCTCGGGGCGCTCGGCGCGCGCGGCGGCCTCGGTGACTTCCGCTGGGTCCTGGCCGTCCGTCAGTAGGGTGGGAGGGGTGAGCACCCGCGACCTCGACGTGACCCTCGGCGCCGGCACCGGCGTCGGCGGCCTGAGCACGACCGAGATGGTGCTCAACATCGGCCCGCAGCACCCCGCCACGCACGGCGTGCTGCGGCTGCGGATCACGGTCGACGGCGAGCGGGTCGTCGCGGCCGAGCCGGTCATCGGCTACATGCACCGGGGCGCGGAGAAGCTCTTCGAGGCGCGCGACTACCGGCAGATCATCGTGCTGGCCAACCGGCACGACTGGCTGTCGGCCTTCAACAACGAGGTGGGCGTGGCGCTGGCCGCCGAGCACCTGCTCGGCATGGAGGTGCCCGAGCGCGCCACCTGGACCCGGACGCTGCTCTCCGAACTGGGGCGTGCGCTCAACCACCTGATGTTCCTCGGCTCCTACCCGCTCGAGCTCGGGGCGATCACGCCGATCTTCTACTCCTTCCGCGAGCGCGAGGAGCTGCAGGCGGTGATGGAGGAGTTCTCCGGCGGCCGGATGCACTACATGTGCACCCGGGTCGGCGGCCTGCTGCACGACCTGCCCGACGGGTGGCTGGACCGGGTCGACGCGGCGGTGGAGAAGGTCCGCTCCCGGATGCCCGAGCTCGAGGCGCTGCTGCTCGGCAACGAGATCGTCGACGCCCGCACGCGAGGCGTGGGCGTGCTGGAGCTGGAGCAGGTGCTGACCTACGGCGTCAGCGGGCCGATCGCGCGCGCCTCGGGCCTCGACCTCGACCTGCGCCGCGACGAGCCCTACCTGGCCTACGGCGAGCTCTTCGGCGAGGGCGGCCCCGGCCGCGTCGTCACCCGTGAGGCCGGGGACTGCCACGCCCGGCTCGAGGTGCTCGCCGAGCAGGTGCACGTCTGCCTCGACCTGGCCCGCGCGTGCACCGAGCGGCTGCGCGAGCTCGGCCCCGGGCCGTTCGACACCAGGCTGCCCAAGGTCCTCAAGGTGCCCGAGGGAGCGCACTACCTGCAGACGGAGAACCCGCTCGGCCTCAACGGCTACTACCTCGTCAGCCGCGGCGGGAAGGCCCCGCACCGGCTCAAGCTGCGCTCGGCGTCGTTCAACAACGTGCAGGTGCTGCGCGAGATGCTGCCCGGGACCCTCGTCGCCGACATGGTGGCGATCCTGGGCTCGATGTTCTTCGTGGTCGGCGACATCGACCGCTAGCCCCCGGGCGTGCCGATCTCGCGCACGCGGCGCAGCACGCTCACGGCGAAGTCCGACCCGGGCGTCCACGGCCGCAGGTCCCACGTCGCGAAGCGCTGCTCGACCGCGAGGCCGGCGCCCGGCGCGAGCGCGTCGAGCTCCTCCGGGGTGAAGCCCCGCCCCACCCGGCAGCCCAGCAGCACGAACCCGTCGACGACCACGTGCGCCGCCACCCGCCCCAGCGCGGCGGCCCGGTGCTCCGGCGGCACGAAGTCCATGACGTTGCCGGCCATCAGCGCGCCGTCGAACGGCTCGGCGACGCCCGCGGCGGGCAGGTCGAGGGTGACGACGTCGCCGACCAGCCAGGTCGCCCCCGGATGGTCCTCGGTCGCGACGGCGACGAGCTCGGGGTCGACGTCCACGCCGACCACCGTGTGACCCAGCCGCGCCAGGTGGCCGCCGTGCCGCCCCGGCCCGCAGCCGACGTCGAGCAGCCGGGCGCGCCGCGGCGCGAGCACGTCGACCAGCCGCGACTCGCCCTCGAGGTCCTGCCCCGCCCGGGCCATCGTGCGGAAGCGCTCGGCATACCACCGCGAGTGCTCCGGGTCGTCCAGCCCGGGCCACAGCGAGGTCGGGACGCCGCCGGGGGTCGGGTCCACCGGCAGCCTGCGCTCCTGCTCGTCCATCCGGACAGGATAGGCAGCGCCGGCCCGCTCAGCCGTAGGCCAGGTCCCCGTCGGTCGCGCCCTCGCCGCCCTCGTCGTCGTGCTCGGTCGGCGGGATCCGGCACCACGCCTGCCCGACGTAGCCGCTCACCGACAGCACCAGCGCCGCCACCGCGTGCACCAGCCCCCACACCAGCTGGACCCGCTGGCTCGGCACGTCCGCGACCGGGGCGTGCACCAGCGCGTTCGCGAGGTACCACCCCAGCAGCGCCGCACCCCCGAGCGCCGCGGCCTGCGCGCCCACGAGGGTGCCGCGGGCCCGCTGCGGCGTCGGCCGCCACTGCCCCTTGCCGTGCACGTAGCGCCGGATCTGCCACGACATGACGAGCACCAGCACGGTGAGCGCGACGAGCGGCACCAGGCCCATCCACGAGATGACCGGGTGCGAGCCGCCGACCGCCCGGACCGCGGCCAGCAGCACCCAGCTCGCCATCCCGGCGAGCAGCGCGACGACCACGCCGGAGCCGATCCGCACGCCCTGCTGGGGGTTCACCGGGCGTCCTCCTCCAGCGGGTGCACGTCCTGCTCCGCGACGAGGGGTATGAGGTCGCGCACCGCGACCACGTCGTCGCCCACGCGCAGGCTGGCCCCCGGGTCGACGTCGGCCCAGGGCCGGAGCACGAAGGCCCGCTCGTGGGCGCGGGGGTGGGGCAGCAGCAGCTCGGGGTCGTCGCTGCGGACGTCGGTGCCGGCGGCGGGGTCGCCGTACTGGACGAGGTCGAGGTCGAGCGTGCGTGCGCCCCACCTGACCTCGCGGGTGCGGCCGAAGCGCGCCTCGATCCCGTGCAGGGCGGCGAGCAGCGTCGCGGGGGCCAGCCGGGTGCGGGCGACCGCGACGGCGTTGACGTAGTCGGGCTGCGCGGGGCCGCCGACGGGGGCGGAGCCGACCGGCGCCGAGACGCGCACGTCGCGCAGGCCGCGCACGCGGCGCAGCCGCCGGACGGCGGCCCCCAGCGTCTGCGCCGGGCCGCTGCCGTCGGCGGCGGCGAGGTTGGCGCCGAGCGCGACGACGACCGGCACGTCGCGCTCGCGGCGCACGACGACCTCGACGTCGCCGAAGGGCACGCCGACGGGGGCCTGCGGCTTGTGCACGGTCACCTCGACGGCCTCGACGAGCGGCCGCTCCAGGGTGCGGGCGGCGATCTCCTCGGCCACGGTCTCGATGAGGTCGCGCGGCTCGCCGGTGACGACCGCGACGACGTCGGCGGCGACCTCGGCGTAGTTGACGGTGCGGGCGAGCTCGTCGGTGGTGCCGGCCGGGCGCAGGTCGACCGTCATGACGACGTCGACGACGAAGTCCTGCCCGTCGCGGCGCTCGTGGTCGAGGACCCCGTGGTGCCCGCGGGCCCGCACGCCGGTGAGGCGGACCTGGTCAGCGCGCACGGGCGGCCTCCACCATCTGGTGCACGGCCAGGGCGTCGCGCGTCGGGCCCACCTCGTGGACCCGCACCGCGAAGGCGCCGGCCTGCGCCGCGAGCAGGCTGGTCGCCGCGGTGGCCACGTCCCGGGCGGTCGGCTCGGTCGGGTCGGCGTCGGGGTCGACGACGGCACCGGGGCGGCGCGGCAGCCGCCCGAGGAAGCGCTTGCGGGAGGTGCCGACGACGACCGGCAGGCCGAGCGCGACGACCCGGTCCAGGCCGCCGAGCAGCTCCCAGTTGTGCGCGGCGTCCTTGGAGAAGCCGAAGCCGGGGTCGAGCATCAGCTGCTCGGGGACCAGCCCCTGCGCGAGGAGGTCGTCGACGCGCGCGGCGAGCTCGCGGCACACCTCGCCCACGACGTCGTCGTAATGGGGGCGCGCGTCCGGGTCGGTGAGCAGGCCGCGCCAGTGCATGACGACGAAGGGGGCGCCGGTGCGGGCGGCGAGCGCCGGCATCTGCAGGTCGGCCAGGCCGCCGGAGACGTCGTTGACGACGACCGCTCCGGCCCCGAGGCAGGCCTCGGCCACGGAGGCGCGCATGGTGTCGATCGAGACCGCGTGGCCGGCGGCCGCGAGCTCGCGCACGACCGGCAGCACGCGACCGAGCTCCTCCTCCTCGGAGGGGCGACGGCTGCCCGGGCGGGTGGACTCGCCGCCCACGTCGAGCAGGTCGGCCCCCGCCTCGACGAGGTCGAAGCCGTGGGCGACCGCGGCGTCCGGGTCGAGCCAGCGCCCGCCGTCGCTGAACGAGTCGGGCGTGACGTTGACCACGCCGATGATCCGGGTCGTCCCCGGCAGGACCAGGTCGGCGACGGTGGGTCGCACGGTCAGGGGGTCCTGCCCGACACCAGGCTCATCGCCTCGGCCCGGGTGGCCGGGTCGCGCAGCTGCCCGCGCACCGCCGAGGTGATCGTGCGGGCGCCCGGGCGGCGGATGCCGCGCATCGACATGCACAGGTGCTCGGCCTCGACGACGACGATGACGCCGCGCGGGTCGAGGTGGGCCTCGAGCGCCTCGGCGACCTGCGTGGTCAGCCGCTCCTGCACCTGCGGCCGGCGGGCGTAGACGTCGACCAGGCGGGCCAGCTTGGACAGGCCCACGACGCGGCCGTCGGCGCCCGGGATGTAGCCGACGTGGGCGACCCCGTGGAAGGGCACGAGGTGGTGCTCGCAGACGCTGAACATCTCGATGTCGCGCACGAGGATCATCTCGTCGTGCTCGACGTCGAAGGTCGTGCCGAGCACCTCGCGCGGGTCCTGGTGGAGCCCGGAGAAGATCTCGGCGTAGGAGCGGGCGACCCGCGCCGGCGTGTCGAGCAGGCCCTCGCGGTCGGGGTCCTCCCCCACCGCGAGCAGCAGCTCGCGGACCGCCGCCTCGATCCGGGCGTGGTCGACGGGCGCGGCCACGGGCGCGCCGGAGGCGTCGCCCTCGTCCTCGGTGGCGAGGTCGACGGCGTCCGCGAGGGCGTCAGTGGTTCCCGGGGTCGACATACCCGCCCTCCGGGACCTCGATCACCTTCTCCGGCGGGTGCTCCTCGCCGTCCTCCTCGGCCGGCCTGTGGCCGTTGGTCATCGCCTGCTTCTCGGCCTCGGTGAGCACCGGGCCGTCCTCGTGGATGGTCCGGGCGTCCGAGGAGAGCCACACCGGGCGCATCGGGCGCTTCTTGACGTCCTTGAAGACCTCGGCGATCGCGGCCGCGTTGAGCGTCTCCTTCTCGAGCAGCTCCAGGACGAGGGTGTCGAGCACCTCGCGGTTGTCGTTGAGCGCGTGCCACGCCTCGTCGTGCGCGGCCTCGATGAGCCGGCGGACCTCCTGGTCGACGACGCCGGCGAGGTTCTCGGAGTAGTCGCGCTCGTGGCCCATGTCGCGGCCGAGGAAGACCTCGCCGCCGCCGGAGCCGAGCTTGACCGCACCGATCCGCTCGCTCATCCCGAACTGGGTGACCATCTTGCGGGCCAGGCCGGTGGCCTTCTCGATGTCGTTGGCGGCGCCGGTGGTCGGGTCGTGGAAGACCAGCTCCTCGGCGACCCGCCCGCCGAGCGCGTAGGCCAGCTGGTCGAGCAGCTCGTTGCGGGTCGTGGAGTACTTGTCGTCGGCGGGCAGCACCATCGTGTAGCCCAGCGCCCGGCCCCGTGGCAGGATCGTCACCTTGCTCACCGGGTCGGTGTGGTTCATCGCCGCGGCGACGAGGGCGTGGCCGCCCTCGTGGTAGGCGGTGATCTTCTTCTCCTTGGCGCTCATCACGCGGGTCCGCTTCTGCGGGCCGGCCATGACGCGGTCGATCGCCTCGTCGAGGTCGTGGTCGGTGATGACGCGGGCGTCCTTGCGGGCGGCGAGCAGGGCCGCCTCGTTGAGGACGTTGGCCAGGTCGGCGCCGGAGAAGCCGGGCGTGCGGCGGGCGACGGCCATGAGGTCGACGTCCTCGGCGACGGGCTTGCCCTTGGCGTGCACCTGGAGGATGTGCAGGCGGCCGAGCATGTCCGGGGCCTCGACGGCGATCTGCCGGTCGAAGCGCCCCGGGCGCAGCAGCGCGGGGTCGAGGATGTCGGGGCGGTTGGTCGCCGCGATGAGGATGACGTTGGTCTTGACGTCGAAGCCGTCCATCTCGACGAGCA
>CAZONQ010000042.1:0-19618 GCA_964581125.1 uncultured Ornithinimicrobium sp. | reverse complement strand
TGCGCGACGAGCGGCTGATCAACCGCTTCGACTACGACGGCGACTACGGCACCGTCCTCAACCGCTTCCTCATGCAGGCCGCCGTCGGCTACCCGCTCACCGTGCACGGCACCGGCGGGCAGACGCGGGCGTTCATCCACATCCGTGACATGGTCCGCTGCGTGCAGATCGCGCTGGAGAACCCTCCCGCCCGCGGCGACCGGGTCAAGATCTTCAACCAGATGACCGAGACCCACCGGGTCCGCGACCTGGCCGAGCTCGTCGCCCGCATCAGCGGCGCGACGGTGGAGCTCGTGCCCAACCCGCGGCACGAGGCCCCGGAGAACGAGCTCTTCGTGCGCAACGACACCTTCCTCGACCTCGGGCTGGAGCCGACCTTCCTCTCCGAGGGCCTGCTCATGGAGGTGGAGGACGTGGCGCGCCGCTACGCCGACCGCGCCGACCTGGACAAGATCCCCGCGACCTCGCTCTGGACCAGGGAGCAGCAGCCCGGCGTGCCGCCGTCGCGCACGCCCGCCGAGCGCTCGGCCTGACGAGGACGGCGCCCGGCCCGTGCGCATCGCCCTCTTCACCGAGGTCTTCCTGCCCAAGGTCGACGGCGTCGTCACCCGGATCACCCGCAGCCTGGACCACCTGGCCGATCTCGGGCACACCGCGCTCGTCTTCGCCCCCGGCAACCCCCCGGCGAGCTACGCCCCGCACCGGGTCGTCCGGGTCCGGTCGGTGTCCTTCCGGCCCTGGTACCCCGAGCTGCGGATCGGGCTGCCCACACCACGGATCGCCCAGGAGATGATCGACTTCCGCCCGGACGTCGTGCACGCGGTCAACCCGGTGTGGCTGGCCGCCTACGGCGTCGTCTCGGCGCGGCGCCGCAACCTGCCCCTGCTGGCCTCCTTCCACACCGACGTGCCCTCCTACGCCACGCGGCTCGGGCTCTCCTTCCTCCGCGCACCGTCCGAGGGCTGGATCACGTGGATGCACAACCGGGCCGAGGTCAACCTGTGCACCTCCGGCCAGATGGTCGAGCGGGCCCGCGAGGTCGGCATCCGCGAGGTCGACCTGTGGCCCAAGGCGGTCGACACCGTCACCTACCGGCCCGACGCGGCCACCGCGGCCATGCGCGACCGGCTGACCGACGGGCACCCCGAGGCCCCGCTGCTGCTCTACGTCGGCCGGCTCTCCCGCGAGAAGGACCTCGACCAGCTCCTCGAGCCGCTCCGCCGACTCCAGGGGTATGGCGTGCGCCTCGCCCTCGTGGGGTCGGGACCGGGGCGGGAGGAGCTCGAGCGGCTCTTCGCCGGGACGCCCACCGTCTTCACCGGCTACCTCGCGGGCGACGACCTCGCGGCCGCCTACGCCAGCGCCGACGTCTTCGCCTTCCCCTCGACCACGGAGACCCTGGGCCTGGTCGCGCTGGAGTCGATGGCGAGCGGGGTGCCGGTCGTCGGCGCCGAGGCGGGCGGGATCCCGTTCGTGATCGACGAGGGACGCACGGGCTTCCTCGTCCGGCCCGGGGACACCGACGCGCTGACCGACCGGCTCCAGCGGCTGGTCACCGACCCCGGGCTGCGGGCACGGATGGGCGCCGCGGCGCGCGCCGACGCCGAGCAGCACTCGTGGCGGGCCGCCACCGAGGCGCTCGTCGGCTTCTACCAGCTGGCCGTGGAGCGGCACGTGGGCCGCGGTCCCCTGCACCCGGTCCTGCGCGCCCGTCGACCCTGAGCGCGGCCCCTGCCGCGGGCGTACCGTGGAGGGATGGAGCGTGCCCGTGGGCACGAGCTGCTCGCCGCCCGGCGCTTCGCCGAGGCACGGGACGAGCTGGAGCGTGCGCTCGGCGAGAGGGAGGACCCCGAGGTCCTCGTCGACCTGGCCACCGCGTGCCGGGTGCTCGACGACGCCCGCGCCGCGACCGCGGCCCTGGAGCGCGCCTACCGCCTGCACCTGGACGCTGCCGACGTCTCGGCGGCGGCCATGGACGCCCTCGCGCTCGCCGACGTCGCGGTCGACCAGCTGGGCGCGGTGTCCGTGGCCAGGGGCTGGCTCTCCCGGGCCGCGCAGCACCTCGCGCCCACGCCGGAGGACCCGGCGCTCGTGCACGTCGCCGGGCTGGAGGCCTACGTCGCCCTCGCCTACGACAAGGACCCCGCCGCCGCGCGGGCGCACGCCGAGCTGTCGGTGCGGCTCGCCGCCCGGCTCGGCGACGCGACCTCGGTGGTCATGGGCAACGCCTACCTGGGTCTGGTCCGGGTCTCCCTCGGCGACCTCGACGCGGGGATGCGGCTCCTGGAGGCCGGGGCCACCGCCGCCTCGGCCGGGGAGCTGCCCACCGCACGGGGCCTGGACGCCTACTGCCTGCTCCTCACCGCCTGCGAACGGGTGCGCGACGTGGAGCGGGTGCACGAGTGGGCCGCCCGCGTCCTGACGCTGGCCGAGCAGGAGGGCAGCGACGCCTTCGCCGGCTTCGCCCGCACGCGGTACGCGCACGCCCTGCTCGCGCGGGGCGAGTGGGACGCCGCCGAGACCGAGCTCGCGCGCGTCCTCCGGGACAGCGAGCACCGGCCCGTCACGGCGTCCGTCGGCCTGGTGCTCAGGTCGAGGCTGCTGCGGTTGCGCGGGCGGCTCGACGAGGCGGACGCCGTGCTCGCGACCGCCGAGCGGGAGCCCTACCGGCGGGCGGTGCGGCACCTCGTGGTCGAGTCACGGGCCGCGCTGGAGCTCGCGCGCGGCGACGCCCTGGCCGCTGCCGACCTGGCGGCCCGCTACCTGCGGATGGTGCCCCCGACGGACGTGGTGGAGCGCGTCGATGCGCTCGAGACCCTCGTGCGTGCACGGCTGGCCCTCGGGGAGCCGGACCAGGCCGGGCTGGCCGCCGACGAGCTCGCCGTGACGGCTTCCCTCGTCCCGACGCCCGGGGTCCGCGGCGCCGCTCTGCTCGCGGACGGTCTGGTCCGGACGGCCACCGACCCTGCGGAGGCGGTCGGTCCGTTGCAGGACGCCGTGGACGAGCTGGACCGGGCTGGGATGGCCCACGACGCCACGGGGGCGAGGGTCGCGCTCGCCGAGGCGCTGTGCGCGACCGGGCGCACCGCGACGGCGCGCCGCGAGGCGGAGCTGGCCCTGGGCGGGTCCGTGCGACTCGGCGCAGCGCCGCTCGTGAGCCGGGCCCGGCGGGTGCTCTCCTCCCTGCGCGCGGCACCGGCGGCCCCCGGCGACCTGACCCCGCGGGAGCTGGAGGTGCTGCGGCTCGCCGCGGCCGGCCTGACCAACGCCGAGATCGCCGACCGGCTCGTGCTCTCGGTCCGGACCGTCGAGCGTCACCTGTCCAACATCTACCTCAAGGTCGGCGCCACCGGGTCGGCCGCCCGCACCGTGGCGATCGCCCACGGGCGTGCCGAGGGCGTGCTCTGAGGGCGACCGACCGACCTGCGTGCGGACGGTTGCGTGCGCGGCGTCCCGACCTGCGTGCGGGCACGGATCCGCCGGGCACCCCGCCCGGCCGACGCTGGTCGGGCAGGAAGCCGCCCGGGCCCCTGCCCCGGAGGAGGGAACCACCATGACCACGGTCCAGAGCAGCGCAGCACCCGTCGGGAGGACCGCCGAGGAGTTCGCGACCTACCTCGTCGACGTCCTCGACCGCTCCGCCACCGGCCTGCTGCTCAGCGTCGGCCACCGCACCGGGCTCCTCGACGCGCTCGGCTCGCTCGGCGGGCCCGCGACCAGCACCGAGGTCGCGCGCGCGGCGGCCCTCGAGGAGCGCTACGTGCGGGAGTGGCTGGACGGCATGGTCGTGGCGGGGGTCGTGGTCCGCGACCCCGCCACCTCCACCTACCTGCTGCCTCCCGGGCACGCCGCGAGCCTCACCACCGCCGCAGGGCCGGACAACCTGGCGTTCTTCATGCAGTACCTCGGCCTCTGCGGCACCGTCGAGCCGGAGATCGTCCGCGTCTTCCGCGAGGGCGGCGGCGTGCCCTACGAGGAGTACCGGACCTTCCAGCAGATCCAGCGGGAGGAGACCGCGCGCGTCTACGACGCCGCCCTGGTGGACACGATCCTGCCCCTGGCCGACGGCCTGGTGCCCCGCCTGCGCGCCGGGATCGACGTCCTCGACGTCGGCACCGGAGCGGGCCACGCCGTCAACGTGATGGCGCGTGCCTTCCCCGCCAGCCGGTTCACCGGCATCGACATCTCCGCGGAGGGATCGACCTGGCCCGCGAGGAGGCGCGGCGCTGGGGGCTGCGCAACGCCACCTTCGAGGTGACGGACGCCGCCGAGCTCACGGGTCGCTACGACCTGGTCACCGCCTTCGACACCATCCACGACCAGGCCAGGCCGACCCAGGTGCTGGCGGCGGTCGCCGCGACGCTCGGCGAGGGAGGACTCTTCCTCATGGGCGACGTCGACAGCTCCGCCGACCCTGCCGACGACGTCGGCCGGCCGCTGGCGCCGCTCGTCTACGCCTTCTCGGTCTTCCACTGCCTGACCGTGTCGCTGGCCTACGGGGGCGAGGGGCTGGGCACGGCGTGGGGCCGGCGGGCCGCCCTCGACAAGCTCGCCGAGGCCGGCTTCACCGACGTCGACGTCCGGCAGGTCGACGGCGACCCGCTCAACGTCTACTACGTGGCTCAGCCGCCGCAGACCTCGCGGGAGGGCTCCCGCTGACGAACGCGGTCACGCACACCTCTTGCGCACGGCACAGGAATTCATCTACCGTTGAGTTCA
This sequence comes from uncultured Ornithinimicrobium sp., assembly GCA_964581125.1. GTDB lineage: Bacteria > Actinomycetota > Actinomycetes > Actinomycetales > Dermatophilaceae > Ornithinicoccus. Next base: position 14,899 of record CAZONQ010000042.1, on the reverse strand, counting down.
TCGGTTGATGAATTCCAGTGTCAGGAGCAGACCATGACCGTCGACATCCAGGACCTCGTGGTCGACCGCGGGCACCGGGAGGTCCTCCACGGGGTCTCCGCGCACCTGCCCGGAGGGGAGATCACCGGCATCCTCGGCCCCAGCGGCAGCGGCAAGACCACCCTGCTGCGCTCCGTCGTCGGGGTGCAGGTCGTCCGGTCCGGGAGCGTCACCGTGCTCGGCAGCCCGGCCGGCGCGCCGGAGCTGCGGCACAGGGTGGGCTACCTGACCCAGGCCCCCAGCGTCTACCCGGACCTGAGCGTCACCGAGAACGTGCGCTACTTCGCCCGGCTGCTGGGTGCCGGGCTGGAGGCCGTCGACCGGGCGCTGGAGACGGCAGGCCTGCAGGAGGTGAGGGGCCAGCTGGCCGGCGACGTCTCCGGCGGCCAGCTGAGCCGCACCTCCCTCGCCTGCGCCATGGTGGGCGACCCCGACGTGCTCGTCCTCGACGAGCCGACGGTCGGTCAGGACCCCGTGCTCCGCGAGGAGCTGTGGGCCCGGTTCCGCGAGCTGGCCTCCGGCGGGCGCACCATCCTCGTCTCCAGCCACGTCATGGACGAGGCCAACCGGTGCGACCGCCTGCTCCTCGTCCGGGACGGCACGGTCCTCGCGCACGGCACGCCGGACGCGGTCAAGGCCGCGGCCGGCACCGACGACCTCGACGAGGCCTTCCTCCGGCTCATCCGCCGGCGCACGACGGAGGTGGCGTGATGACGCTCCGCGGCACCCTGCGCACGACCGAGCGGCTGCTGCGCCAGCTGCGGCACGACCGGCGCACCATCGGGCTGGTCCTGCTCGCCCCGAGCCTGCTCCTGACCGTCGTCTACTTCATGTTCGAGCAGCAGCCGCTGGTCTTCGACCGGGTCGCGCTCGTCATGCTCGGCGTCTTCCCCTTCATCCTCATGTTCCTGCTCACGTCGGTCGCCATGCTCCGGGAGCGGACCAGCGGGACGCTCGAGCGGCTCCTCACCACCCCCCTGGGCAAGCTCGACCTGCTCTTCGGCTACGGGCTCGCGTTCGGCGTCGCCGCGACCGTCCAGGCGTCGGTGACCACGGCCTTCGCCTACCTCGTCCTCGGCATGGACACCGCGGGACCGGCCTGGTCGGTGATCCTCATCGCCGTCTGCAACGCCGTGCTCGGGGTGGCGCTCGGACTGCTGTGCAGCGCGTTCGCGCGCACCGAGTTCCAGGCCGTCCAGTTCATGCCGCTCGTGGCGACCCCGCAGATCCTGCTGTGCGGCCTCTTCGTGCCGCGCGAGCAGATGGCGGACTGGCTCGAGGTCCTCAGCAACCTGCTCCCCCTGACCTGGTCGGTGGACGCGCTCATGGAGGTGGGCGCCCGCACCGAGATCACCAGCACCGTGTGGACGGACCTGACGGTGGTCCTCGGCGTCGTCGCCCTCGCCCTGGCCCTGGGTGCCGCGACGCTCCGGCGGCGCACCCCCTAGCCTGAGGCACCATGGGACGGAGGGTCGGTCGTCGGCCGGGCAAGCAGGACACCCGCACCGCTATCGTCGAGGCGGCGCGGGACGCCTTCGCCGAGCGCGGCTTCGACGGCGCCACCATCCGCCAGGTGGCGACCGCGGCGGGCGTGGACCCCGCGCTGGTCCACCACTACTTCGGCACCAAGAACGACCTCTTCCTGGCGGTGCTCGAGCTGCCGGTCGACCCCGCCACGCTGCTCGAGAAGGCGGTGACCGGCGACCCCGCCGAGACCGGCACGAGGCTGGTCCGGGCCTTCATCACCGCCTGGGACTCGCCGGTCGGCACGGCGGGGGCGGCCCTGCTCCGCTCCGCGGTGGCCAACCCGACCGTCGCGCGGCTCTTCCGCGACCTCATCTTCGGCCGGGTCGCCGCGCGGCTCGTCTCCCACCTGGACCTGCCGCCCGAGGAGGCCCCGCTCCGGACCGCCCTCGTGGCCTCCCAGATGGCCGGGCTGGCGGTGACCCGCTACCTCCTCGCGGTCGAGCCGCTCGCCAGCGCGCCGCCCGAGGTGGTGGTCGCGGCCGTCGGGCCGACGATCCAGCGCTACATCGACGGCGAGCTGCCGCCCGGGGCGCTCTCGCACGACGGCGCCGCGCGGGTGTAGTCTCGCTCCTCCCCCTCCTGCCCCGGCGCGGCGCCGCACCCGCCTGCCCGTGCGCCCGAGCCCGCCCAGCCACCCACGGACGAGAGGTCCTCCCGTGCCCGCGAGCGCACCCCATACCCCCGCCGACCCGGCGACCGAGCTCGCCGCCGAGCGCGCCCACCTGGCCCGGGCCCGCGCCGAGCTGGCGCGCATGCGCGAGCACACGCTGTCGCTGCAGGCGGACGGCGGGGACGCGATCGCGGGCGAGTCGCTGGCCCGGACCCTCTGGCTGCGCGCCAGGGCGCTGCAGGACGACCCGCGCACGACGCTCTTCTTCGGCCGCATCGACACCGACGCGGACGAGCAGCTCTACGTCGGCCGCCGCCACGTCAGCGACGCGGCGGGCGACCCGGTCGTCGTGGACTGGCGGGCGGGGGTCTCGACACCGTTCTACCGCGCGAGCCCGGCCGAGCCGATGGGCGTGGTCCGGCGCCGCCGCTTCGGGGTCGAGGACGGGCAGATCACCGCCTTCGAGGACGAGCTGCTCACCGACGGCACCCCGGCGGACGGGCAGAGCGACATCCTCGCGCGGGAGATCGAGCGCCCGCGGATCGGGCCGATGCGCGACATCGTCGCGACGATCCAGCCGGAGCAGGACGAGATCGTCCGCGCCGACGTCGCGACGACCGTGTGCGTCCAGGGCGCGCCCGGCACGGGCAAGACCGCGGTGGGGCTGCACCGGGCGGCGTGGCTGCTCTACGCCTTCCGCGAGCGGCTGGCCCGCACCGGCGTGCTGGTCGTCGGGCCCAACCGGGCCTTCCTCGAGCACGTGGGCGCCGTGCTGCCGTCCCTCGGCGAGATCAGCGTGCGGCACACCACGGTCGAGGAGCTGCTCGCGCACGGGACGGTCCGGGCCGTCGACTCCCCCGACGTGGCCCGGCTCAAGGGCGAGGCACGGATGGCCGAGGTGCTCCGCGGAGCACTGTGGGCGCAGGTCCGTCCGGCGACCGAGCCGCTCGTCGTGCCGCGCGGCTCGCGCCGGTGGCGGGTCCCGGCCTACGAGGTGCAGGACATCCTCGACGAGCTGCGCACGCGGGGCGTCCGCTACGCCGCGGCCCGCGCGATGCTGCCGCAGCGCCTGGCGCACGCGGTGCTGGTGGCGATGGAGCGGGCCGGCGACTCCCCCGACGACCGCGTCCAGGACGCGGTCGCGCGCTCGGCCGCGGTGCGGACCTACGTGAGGACCGTCTGGCCGGAGACGACCCCGCAGGCCGTGGTCCACCGCGTCCTGTCCGCCGGCGAGGGGCTGGAGGAGGACCAGCGCGCGGTCGTCTGGGACCGGGCGCCTCGGACCCCGGGCGCCTCCCGATGGAGCGTCGCCGACCTGGCGCTGCTCGACGAGGCCGCCGACCTGATCGAGCGCACGCCGAGCCTCGGCCACGTGGTGCTCGACGAGGCGCAGGACCTCTCGCCCATGCAGCTGCGCGCGGTCGGCCGGCGCGCGTCGACCGGCTCCCTCACCGTCCTGGGCGACATCGCGCAGGGGACCACGCCGTGGGCGACCACGTCCTGGGAGGAGTCGCTCGAGCACCTCGGCAAGGACCTCGGCTCCTCCGGGGTGCACCTGGAGGTGCTCGACCGCGGCTTCCGCGTGCCGGCCACCGTCATCGAGTATGCCGCCCGCCTCCTCCCCCGCATGGCGCCCGGCCTCGGGGCGCCCAGGTCGGTGCGCTCCCACCCCGGACGGCTCGACCTGGTGGAGGTGGACGACGTCGTCGACGGCGCGGTCGAGGCCGCCCGGGAGGCCTCCGCGCACGAGGGCTCGGTCGGGGTGGTCGTGCCCGACGCATGGGTGACGAGGGTCGGGGAGGCGCTGGACGCCGCCGGGCTCGAGCACGAGGTGCTCGACGGCTCGCACGCCGAGGAGCGGATCCTGCCCCTGCACGTCGTGCCGGCGACGGTCGCCAAGGGGCTGGAGTTCGACCAGGTCGTCGTGGTGGAGCCGGCCGCGATCGCGGCGGCCGAGCCGGACGTGCGCAGCGGGCTGCGGCGACTCTACGTCGTCCTCACCCGCGCGGTGAGCGGACTGACGGTGGTCCACGCCGAGCCGCTGCCGGAGGCTCTCGCCGGCTGAGCCCGCCGCGGGGACCGCGCCCGCTCAGGCGGCCCGGGCGAGGTAGACCCACTCGCGGCCCGGGCGGTCCGGGGCGTCCCGGACCTCGACCACCTCGAAGCCGGCGCGGCGCAGCGACGCGTCGAGCTCCTCGCGACCACGGAAGCGCAGGGTCGAGGTGGACACGACGTCCTCGCCGTCGGGGAAGACGTTGTGCGCCTCGAAGGTGACCAGGAGCGGGTCCTCGCGGACGTCGGTGACGGCATACCACTCGGTCACGGGGCCGAGACCGGGGACGTCCGTCGTGGAGCGTGCGCCGTGCCAGTCCTCCCAGGCGCGCCGCTGCGGGACGCGCGTCTCGAGGACGAGGTGGCCGCCGGGGCGCAGCGCTGCGTGGACCGCCCGCAGCGTGGCGTCCCAGTCCTCGTCGGTGAGGAAGACCTGGGCGACGTTGGCGGTCATCGTGGCGAGGTCGACCTGCAGCGGGGGCAGGGTCGTCGCGTCGCCGTGGACCCACCGGACCCGGGCGGCGCCGGGCTTGGACCGGGCGACGTCGAGGCTCGCCCCGGCAGGGTCCACGCCCACGACGTCGACGCCCCGCCCGGCGAGCACGAGGGCGAAGGTCCCCGTCCCGCAGCCGACGTCGAGCACCGAGCGCGCCCCCAGCTCGGCGGCGAGGGCCGCGTAGACCTCGAGGTCGCTGCGGTCGGGGTCGAGGACGTCGTAGATGCGGGCGAGGCGGGGGTCGTCGAAGGCGGCGTCGGGCACGACGCGGACGCTAGCCCGGCGGACCGCGCGACGCGAGCGGTTATCGCCGGGCGCCGGACCCGTCCGCCTCGAGGACCAGCCCGTGGTCGCCGTCGACCGTCACCACCTGGCCGGTGGTCAGCGTCGTCGTGCCGGTGCTGGTGGCCAGGACGACGGGCAGGCCGTACTCCCGCGCCACGATCGCCGCGTGCGACGCCGGCCCGCCGTGGTCGACCACGACCGCGGCGGCCCGGGAGAAGAGGGGTGTCCACGGCGGGCTCGTCGCCGCGCAGACCAGCACCTCGCCGGGACGCAGCGTCCCGAACTCCTCCGGGCCGGCCACGACGCGCACGGCGCCGGTCGCGCGTCCCCCGCCGCCGGGCACCCCGGCGAGCAGGGCGCCGGAGGCGTCGGGCGGGGCCGGGTAGAGGCTGGCCGGCGCGATGAGCGGCGAACCGGCGAGCGCGGCACCCGCGTCCCGGCGCCGGTCGACGACCTCGCGCCACCGCGGCTCCGGCTCGGCGGCGGCCGGGTCGGGCAGCCCCGCCAGCTCGTCGCGCAGCAGCCACCAGACGTCCTCGGCCCGCTCCAGCCAGCCGTGCTCCGCGAGCCGCCGCCCCTGCTCGAGCACGGTCCGGCGCAGCACGGGCATCGTGCGGCTGATCTCGAAGTGGGTGTCCTCGCGCATCGCGACCCCCTCGACCGCCGCCTCGACGAGCGGACCCAGCCCGGCGGGGACGGGGTGCGCCGGGGGCTCCGCACGACGCACCGGCAGGTCGGTGCCCGGCCCGGCGTCGTCGCCCGCGCCGGCAGGGTCCGCCGCCAGCGCCCGGACGAGCCCCAGGACGCTCGCCGGGGCGTCCACCCAGGGCGGGTCCCGCAGCAGCAGGATGGTGCTGCCCTCCCGGTGGCCGTAGCGGTCGAGGAAGCCCTCCAGCCGCTCCCGCAGCAGCGCCGCCTCCGGCCTGGTCTTCACGGCGGCGACGAGGTCCTCCCCGGTCAGCGCCCCGAAGAGCTCGCGCAGCGCCGGGTCCTCGCGCACCACCGTGGCGAGCTCGTCGAGCGCGGCGTTGGCGCGCATCGTCTCGGTGTCGGCGCCGACGAGCAGCTCGCCCATGCCGACCGGCCGGCCCCGCACCAGCAGCGCCAGCGCGAGGAGGGCGAGCGAGCGGGCGGCCGCCGGCAGGTAGCGGGCCCGCAGGTCGCCGAGCCCGGCCAGGATCTCGGCGGTCTCCGGCTGCACGCCCTGCAGCTGCTCCCAGGAGGCGGACGACAGGTCCAGCGCGGCGAGGGCGTCCGCGCGCGAGCGCAGCTGGTCTGTCAGCGGGTCGCGCGGCCAGTCACCGGCCCGCAGGCGCACCGACCGCACCGCCGAGCGCAGCAGGCGCAGCGGGGTGCGCAGGCTCGGCCGCGGCACGGGGGGCACGAAGGACTGCACCACGCCGTCGACCCTGGGCAGCATCGTGCGCACGTCCACGCGCACCGCCGCGATCCCGGCGAACATCCGGCCCAGGTGCCGCTGCACGACGACGTCGGTCCACGCGGTGAGCTCCAGCGGCAGGGGCCGCCGCGGGAGCAGCTCGAGCAGCACGGGGCCGAACAGCCGCTGGAACGGGTTGAGGTCGACCGGGGGCGGGGGCAGCGCGGTCATCGGCCGAGCCTGGGTCAGCACGACCCGCCCGTCCCTCACCACCCACTCCACGTCCTGCGGGCTCCCGAAGTGCGCGGCGACGCTGCGCCCGACGCGGGCGAGCTCGGCCAGCACCTCCTCGGGCAGCGCCTGCCCCGGGCGCTCGCCCTCCCTGCGCTCCACGACCTGTCCGTCCGCGTCGACGACGGCGTGGTCCGGCGTGACGTGCCCGCCGACGACGGCCTCGCCCAGCCCCGGGAAGGAGTCCACCACGACGCGGTCCCGCGCGCCGGTCACCGGGTCGGCGGTGAAGAGCACGCCCGCCCAGTCCGGCCGCGCCATCTGCTGGACGACGACGGCCATCGCCACCTCGTCCTCGCCGACGCCGATCCGCCTGCGGTAGGCCACCGCGCGCTCCGAGCGCAACGAGGCCCAGCAGTCCCGGACCGCGTCGACGACGGCGTCGGCGCCCTCGACGTCCAGGTAGGTGTCCTGCTGCCCGGCGAACGCCGCCCCGGGCAGGTCCTCCGCGGTCGCGCTCGAGCGGACGGCGACCGCGGGCGCGCCGAGGTCCGCGTAGGCCTCGCGCACGGCCGCCTCCACGTCCTCCGGCACCTCCCGCCAGCCGCTCGCCGCGGCCGCCCGGTAGGCACCGGTCGTCACCACGAAGCCCGGCGGCACGGCATATCCCGCCCCGACCAGCTCTCCGAGGTTGGCACCCTTGCCCCCCGCCACGGCCAGGTCCTCGCGCGACAGGCGGTCCAGGGGTATGCAGTGCTCCACCTGCCCGAGCGTACGCCCGGGGGGCGGTGGGCCGGGTGGCCGCGCGGGGACGCACCGCATACCGTGGGAGCAGGCGGACCGCCCCCCACCGAACAGGAGCGAGCACATGCACCCCACGCACGTCCCGATCCGCGTCGCCACCGGCGCCTACATCCTCAACTCGGGCCTGACCAAGCTCAAGGCCGACGAGGAGACGCAGGAGCAGCTGCACGGCTGGGCCTCCAGCGTCTACCCCGTCTTCAAGGACATGAGGTCCGGCGACTTCACGAAGCTGCTCGGCTACGGCGAGGTCGGGCTGGGTGCGCTGCTCCTGCTGCCGACGGTGCCGTCCGCGGTCGCGGGCGGGGCGCTGGCGTCCTTCGGCGCGGGCCTGGTCGGCATGTATCTCAAGACCCCCGGCATGACCCAGGAGGACGGCATCCGCCCGACGAGCGAGGGCGTGGCCACCGCCAAGGACGTGTGGCTGGTCGGCGCCGGCCTCACCCTGGCCATGCAGTCGTTCCTCTCCGGCACCAGGCACGCGGCGAGGTCGGTGGCCGACGGCGTCACCGGCGCGGCCAGCTCGGTGCGGCAGGGCGTGAGCGACGCGGTGAGCGGCGCGGTCGGCTCCGCCTCGTCCTCGGCCAGCGGCGGGGTCAAGGGCCTGCTGAGCAGCGCCCACCACGCGCGGGAGGACCTCGCGGACGCGCTCGCCGACCTCGCGGAGTCGATGGTCAGGCGCTGAGCGTCAGGCGCCCACCTCCAGCACGAGGTAGGTCTCCACGGGCTCGGCCCTGCCCCTGAGCGACAAGGGACCGAGCGGCTCCGTCCGCGCGCCCGGGAGCGCGGCGAGGGTGCGCGGGCCGACGGCCACGCCGCCGGCCGGCGCCCTCCCCTCGATCCGCGCGGCCGTGTTGACCGTGTCCCCGACCACCGTGTGCGTGCGGCCGCCGGCGGTGCCGAGCAGGCTCGCCGCCGCGGGGCCGGTGTTGACCCCGGCGCGGAAGCGTGGCCAGCCGGGGTGCTCGTCGGCGACGCGGGCCGTCGCCTCCTGCAGGGCCAGCGCGGCTCGGACCGCGCGGACGGCGTGGTCGGGCTGGTCGCCGCGCACGTTGAAGGTGACCATGAGCGCGTCGCCCACGATCCGGTCCACCTGTCCACCGTGCCGCAGGACCGCGGGCACGGCGACGGCGAGGTGGGCGTTGAGCATCGCCGTCACCTCGTCCGGCCGGTGCCGCTCCGACCAGCCGGTGAAGCCCTGCAGGTCGGCGAAGAGCACGCTCACCTCCCTCGCCCCGGTCGTCGTGTCGTCGAGGTAGAGCCCCGCGAAGCGCTCCTCGCGCCACGACCGGCGCGCCCCCGCGGCGACGAGCACGAACGCCGCCAGCAGCAGCACGTGCCACTCCCACCAGGACAGCTGCCAGCTGCGCGCCACGGCGGTCGCCACGAGCGCCTGGGCGAGGAGCAGGTATGCCGTGACCACCGCGAGCAGGACACCCTCGCGCCGCGCCCGCCACCGGCGGGCGTAGGTCCACGCCGCCACGAGGTAGAGCACCACCCCGGGGACCGCGACCGCGAGGGGCAGCTGCTCGAGCGCGGTCGGTGGCCCGTCCAGCGGCGGCAGGCCCGCGAGCGAGGACGCCGCCCAGAGGGCCATGAGGACGAGGAGGCCCCACCGCAGCCGCCGGGCCAGGGCGACCTCGGCGGCCGCGGCCGCCCCGGCGACCTCGCGGGTCGAGCGCACGGCGAAGAGGGAGCCGAGCGCGACCCCGACCGGGGTCGCCACCACGAAGCCCAGGTTGGGCCGGTCGAGAAGGACCCCGGGGGTGGCCAGGGCGTGCAGCGCGAGGAACCCCGCCGAGGACAGGAAGGCCAGCGAGACGTGGCTCAGGCGCGCGTCGCCGCGGCGTCCGGCGGCCTCCCCCGTGGCCCAGGCCAGCACGGCCGAGACCGCCGCGGAGCCCAGCACCAGCCAGAAGTGCGCGGGGTGGTGCTCCCACCGCAGGTCCAGCCGCGGACGCGCCAGCAGGAGGACCAGCCCGGCCGTCGGCAGCAGCACCGCCAGCGCCGGCCCCGCGCAGGCGGCCGGGGCCGGGCCCGGCGGCGAGGAGGGTGGGCGCGACCGCATACCTCGTCCTGCTAGCCGCGCGGCCCGGCCAGGTGCTGGTGCACCTCGGAGACCACCACGGAGCCCTCGCCGACGGCGGAGGCGACGCGCTTGACCGAGCCCGCCCGCACGTCCCCGACGGCGAAGAGCCCGGGGACGGAGGTCTCGTGCGGGTGCAGGCCGAGGCCGGACAGGTCGTGGGCGGCGAGGGTGCCGGTGAGGACGAAGCCGCGGTCGTCCCGGCGCACCTCCGCCGGGAGCCAGTCGGTGCGCGGCTCGGCGCCGATCATGACGAAGAGCCCGTCCGCGGCGACCGTGGTGGTGGCGCCCGTCCCCCGGTCGGCGAGCACCAGCTGCTCCAGCCGTCCGCCGCCGGCGGCGCCGGTCACCTCGCTGGACAGGTGCACGGTGACGACCGGCTCGGCGGCGACGGCCTCGACGAGGTAGGCGGACATGGTGTCCGCCAGGCCCGTCCCGCGGACGACGAGGTGGACCTCGCGGCAGTAGCGGGCCAGCTGGAGCACGGCCTGCCCGGCCGAGTTGCCGCCGCCGACGACGGCGGCGCTCAGGCCGGCGAGCGCGTGCGCGGCCGAGACGCTGGCGCCGTAGTAGACGCCGCGGCCGGTGAGCTCCTCGACGGTCGGCACGCCGAGCCGGCGGTAGGCGACCCCGCACGCGAGCACGACGGCCCGGGCGGAGACGGTGCCCTGCCCGGACACGCTCACCCGGAAGCCGCCGTCGACGCGCTCGACGAGGTCGACGCTGCGGGTGAGGACGAACCGGGCGCCGAAGACCCACGCCTGCTGGAAGCCGCGCTGCGCCAGCTCGGACCCGCTGAGCCCGCGGGAGAAGCCGAGGTAGTTGCGGATGAGCGAGCTGGTGCCGGCCTGGCCGCCGATCGCCTCGCGCTCCACGACGAGGGTGGACAGCCCCTCGGAGGCCCCGTAGACCGCCGCCGCCAGCCCCGCCGGGCCCGCACCGACGACGACGAGGTCGACCTCCCGCGGCGCCCCCTCCAGGGTGGTGGGGATGCCCCAGGCGGCCAGGACCTGCGCGTCCGTGGGGTCGACCAGGGTCGGGCCGCCGAGCGCGGCCATCCAGACGACGACCTCGCCCCCGTCCGGTGCCGCGGCCGCCCGCAGGGCCCGGCGCCCCGCCGGGGAGCCCCGGTCCCGGAAGGCGTAGGGCACCCGGTTGCGGTGCAGCAGGTCGCTGATCTCGAAGGCCCGTCCCGAGCGCGGGTCGGCGACCACGACGACCTCGCGCTCGGTGCGCGGGTCGGCGCGGGACCAGTCCTGGACCATCTCGGCCACGGTCCGGTGGAAGAGCTCGTCGCCCTCGGTCCACGGGCGCAGGACGTAGGTGTGCAGGTCCCCCAGCGCGGTGCCGGTGAGGATCGTTCGCGCCACCGCGGCGTCCGCCCAGGCGCCCCAGTCGACGAGGAGCGCGCGTCGCGCCTCGGGGTGCCCGGTCCTGGCCGCGGCCAGCACGGCGGCACGCCCCTGCTCGGGCAGCCGGTCGTCGACGAGGACGAGAGCGACCCGCTCGCCCCGCTCCGCGGCACCCTCGAGCTGGCGGAGCGCGTCGGGGACCGACGCCTCGGCCCGCACGCGGTAGGACGAGCCGAAGCTGCGCGCGAGCTCCGTCTCCGTGCGGCCCAGCCGACGCGGGTCGGTCTCGACGGCCAGCAGGAGGGGACGGACGCCCCAGGCGTCCACGGCCATGGTCAAGCGTAGGCGCCGGTGGGCGGTCGGCGCCAGAGCCCTGAGAGACTGGTCGCCATGACGTACACGCCAGACCCGCAGCGCTACGACTCGATGGACTACCGCCGCGTGGGCCGCTCCGGCCTGCGCCTGCCCGCCGTGAGCCTCGGTCTGTGGCACAACTTCGGTGACGACGTCAGCTTCGAGCGGCAGCAGGCGGTGCTGCGACGGGCCTTCGACCTGGGCATCACCCACCTCGACCTGGCCAACAACTACGGTCCGCCCTTCGGGTCGGCCGAGGAGAACATGGGCCGGCACCTGCGCCGGACCTTCGCCGGGCTGCGCGACGAGCTGGTCATCTCCAGCAAGGCCGGGTGGGACATGTGGCCCGGCCCCTACGGCCAGGTCGGCGGCTCGCGCAAGTACCTCGTCGCCAGCCTCGACCAGTCGCTGGCCCGGATGGGCCTGGACTACGTCGACATCTTCTACCACCACCGGCCCGACCCGGACACGCCGCTGGAGGAGACGATGGGCGCGCTGGACGCGATCGTGCGCTCGGGCAAGGCCCTCTACGTCGGCATCTCCTCCTACTCCGCCGAGGACACCCGCCAGGCCGCGCAGCTGCTGGCCGACCTCGGCACGCCCCTGCTCATCCACCAGCCCTCCTACTCGATGCTCAACCGGTGGGTCGAGGAGGACGGGCTGCTCGACACCCTGGAGGAGGTCGGCGCCGGCTGCATCGCCTTCTCGCCCCTCGCGCAGGGGATGCTGACCGACAAGTACCTGCACGGCATACCCGAGGGCTCGCGGGCGACCCAGGGCAAGAGCCTGTCGACCGACCTGCTCACCGACGACACCCTCGGGCACCTGCGTGCGCTGGACGAGATCGCGCGCGGCCGTGGGCAGTCACTGGCCCAGATGGCGCTGGCGTGGGCCCTGCGGGACCCGCGGATGAGCTCGGTGCTCATCGGGGCGAGCAGCCCCGAGCAGCTGGAGCAGAACGTCGGCGCCCTCGCCCGCACCGACTTCAGCGACGACGAGCTGACGGCGATCGACGAGCACGCCCGCGACTCGGGCATCGACCTGTGGCGGCGCGCACGCCTGGGCTGAGCCGGCTCGGCGAGCCGCTGCTGGACCGGTGGCTGGCCGACGCCGAGCTGCTCGCGCCGCGCGCCGGGCACGACCTCTGGCTCGCGGAGGGCTCGATGCTCCTCGGCTGCTGGTCCCAGGAGCACCGCCGCTACCACACCGTCGAGCACCTCACCGAGGTGCTCGACGTCCTCGACGAGCTGGCCGGCGCCGGGCACCTCGACGCACGCCAGGCGCTGCTCGCCCGCGCCGTGGGCTGGTACCACGACGTCCACTACGACCCCGCCGCGCGCCCGGGCAGCAACGAGCAGCGCAGCGCGATGATGGCGCGCGACCACCTGCACCGCCTCGGCGCGGAGGACTGGGCGGTCGACGCCGTCGAGGCCGGGGTGCTCATGACCGAGGACCACGACCCGGAGGCCGCGCGTCGCGCCGAGCCGGAGGTGCTGGACGCCGTCCACGACGCCGACCTGTGGATCCTCTCGGCGCCGCAGGAGCGCTACTCCGCCTACCGGCGGCAGGTGCGCGAGGAGTATGCCCACGTGCCCGACGACGCCTTCCGCGCGGGCCGGGCCGCGGTCCTGCGCGGCTTCGCGGAGCGGGAGCGGGTCTACCGCACCGGCCACGCGCACGCGCGCTGGACGGCCCGGGCGAGGGCCAACCTCGCCGCCGAGCTGGAGGACCTGGCGACGGGCTGAGCCCGGCCCGGTCAGTGCCGCTCCCACCACCAGTCGACCAGCGGCCACCACGGCTCGGGCCCGGCGAGCCGGTGGGCCTCGGCGCGGGTGAACCAGGCGGCCTCGAGCACGTCGTCGAGGTCCGGGCGCAGCGGGACCGGGGCGGGCGCCGCCGCGGCGTAGACCTGGAGCAGGTTGACGCCGGGCCGGAACGGGCCCGGGTCGGCCCCCTCGTGCACGGTGACGCGCTCGTAGCCCACCGGTCGCAGCGCCTCGGCGGCCAGCACGAGACCCGTCTCCTCGGCGACCTCCCGGACCGCCCCCTCGCGCACGCTCTCCCCCGGGTCGCGCTTGCCGCCCGGCGGTGCCCAGCCTGGCCTGCTCGCGTTGCGCACCAGCGCCATGAGCGCCTCGTCCCGACGGCGGCCGTCCGCCCCGGTCCGCACGAGGACCACCGCGGCCCCCGCGCTCGTCCGCTCGTGCGGCGAGGCGACGACGTCGAGCACGTGCGGAGCCGCCGTCGCCGCGGCGAGGCCGTCCTCCACTCTCGCCAGCGGGCGCTCGCCCTTGCGCTTGCGGAAGCGCAGGCCGCTGTCCCGCAGCACCCGCGCCAGCTCGGTCGCCCCGACCGGCACCGCTCCCGCGGCGACGAGCTCGGCATGGCGCTCCTCGGGGACGTCGTAGTGGTCGCCCTCGAAGGACCGCTCGGGGATCCCGACCCGGCGGGCGAAGGCGTGCAGCTCCTCGAGCGAGGTGTCGCTGACGACGTGCGACCACAGGCGCCCGTGCGCCGGCCACATCGGCGGGTCGACGAGGACGGTCATGCCCCGCAGCGTATGCGGTGCGCGCACCCCTGTGGACAACTCCTGCGCCGCGGGCCGGCTCTCGCCTAACGTCGGTGGCACGCGGTGGCCGAGTGGCCGCCGACCGACCAGGGAGGGACGAGCATGAGCACCCACTTCGCCGTCGACACCGCACGCATCGCCGCCGCGTCGGGCGACATCGAACGGATCGCCGGGACGATCGAGTCCGAGGTCCGGGCCATGATGGCCCAGCTGACCGCGCTGCAGGACTGCTGGCAGGGGTCGGCCTCCGCGCGCTTCCAGACCGTGATCCAGGACTGGCAGGCCACCCAGGAGCGGGTCCGCAGCTCGCTGCAGCAGGTCTCCACGACGCTGCGCGTGACCGGCCAGGACTACGAGCAGGTCGAGGAGGCCAACCGGATGCGGTTCACCGCCGGCTGACGCGGCGGGGCATGATGGGACCTGTCCCGTGACACGCCGACGGGCGGCCCCTCCGGTGAGGAGGGACCGCCCGTCGGTGCGTTGGTCGCCCGCGAGACACGCGGGCGCGCGCTGCTCCGACCCGGGTGGGTCAGAAGTCCATGCCACCCATGCCGCCGTCGGCGCCCGGCATGGCCGGGGCCTTCTCCGGCTTGTCGGCGATGACGGCCTCGGTGGTGAGGAAGAGGGCCGCGATGGAGGCGGCGTTCTGCAGGGCAGAACGGGTCACCTTCACCGGGTCGGCGACGCCGAAGCCGAGCATGTCGCCGTACTCGCCCGTGGCCGCGTTGAGGCCCTCGCCCGGGGTGAGGTGCTTGACCTTCTCCGCCACGACGCCGCCCTCGAGACCCGCGTTGATCGCGATCTGCTTGAGCGGGGCCTCGATGGCGACCTTGACGATGTTGGCGCCGGTGGCCTCGTCGCCGGTCAGGTCCAGACCCTCGAACGCCTGGGCCGCCTGGATGAGGGCCACGCCGCCGCCGGCGACGATGCCCTCCTCGACCGCGGCCTTGGCGTTGCGGACGGCGTCCTCGATGCGGTGCTTGCGCTCCTTGAGCTCGACCTCGGTCGCGGCGCCGGCCTTGATGACGGCGACGCCGCCGGCCAGCTTGGCGAGCCGCTCCTGCAGCTTCTCGCGGTCGTAGTCGGAGTCGCTGTTGTCGATCTCGGCGCGGATCTGGG
>CAZONQ010000041.1:0-19933 GCA_964581125.1 uncultured Ornithinimicrobium sp. | reverse complement strand
TCTTGTGGCTGAAGAGGTTGAACGACTGGAAGACCATGCCGACGTCGGCGCGCAGCTGGGCCAGGGCCTTGCCCTCCTCGGGCAGCTCCTGGCCGTCGATGGTGATGCTGCCGGACTCGAAGCTCTCGAGCCGGTTGATCGTGCGGCACAGCGTCGACTTGCCGGAGCCCGACGGGCCGATGACCACGACGACCTCGCGCTCGTGCACGGTCAGGTTGATGTCCTGCAGGACGTGCAGGTCGCCGAAGTGCTTGTTGACGTGGTCCAGCACCACCAGCGGCTTGCCCGGCGCATGACTGTCCTGGGAGGGGGTGTCCGTCATGAGGGGCACAGTAACCGGGCGGCACCGGTCGCGTCAGGACATCGCGCGGGTTGTCACCGCATTGTGACCTTGGCGTGTCCTGGGCGGGAGTGGGCCAGGCGGGGCTTGAACCCGCGACCGACGGATTATGAGTCCGCTGCTCTGACCGGCTGAGCTACTGGCCCGCGGCGCACGATCCTAGTCGGTGGCAGGCGCTGGTCAGGACCGCAGGTAGTCCTCGAGCATGTCGCGCTCGGCCTCCAGCGCGTCCAGCCGGGCCTTGACGACGTCGCCGATCGAGACGATGCCGCTGAGGGCTCCGTCCTCGATGACCGGGAGGTGGCGCAGCCGGCGCTCGGTCATGGTCTGGGCCAGCTGGACGAGGTCGTCCGCGGCGGTGACCGACTGGACGTCGGTGGTCATCAGCTCGGACAGGGGGGAGGCCTGGTCGTGGCCGCCGCGCAGGTGGTGGACGACGTCGCGCTCCGAGACGATCCCGACGACCCGGTCGTCCTCGGTGACGACGACGGCACCGATCTTGTGGTCGTCGAGGGTCTCGATGAGCTGCGCGACGGTCGCGGCTGACGGCAGGGTCACGACGGAGGTGCCCTTCTTCTTCAGGAGGTCGGCGACGCGCATGCCTGACGTTAGCACGCGGCATGGGGCCCTGCCCGTCCTCGCGTCAGGCCCCCGCGACCGGGCTCGGTCGCGGGGGCCTGACGTGGCGGAGGGCGCCTGGTCAGCCGATCCGGCCGTACCAGACGTTGGTGGAGATCATGGGGCCGTAGCGCACGCCCGAGCTGGGGTTGAGCGCCTCGTAGGTCATCCCGTTGCCGGCGTAGATGCCGACGTGGTGGTAGTCGTTGTAGAAGATCAGGTCGCCCGGCTGGGGGTTGGACACGGGGGTCACCGCGCCCTTCTGACCGGCGACGGAGCGGGGGATGCTGATCCCGGCCTGCTGGAAGACCCACCAGGTGTAGGCCGAGCAGTCGAACGACGACGGCGGGGTGCCGTAGAGGACGTAGGGGTAGCCGACGTAGGACGCGGCGATGCCGAGCACGGAGCCGCCGACCGGCGCCGGGGCGGACTGGGTCGACTGGGTCTGCGTGGTCGACTCCTGGGTGACCTGCGCCTGCTGGGCGGGCTCCTGCGTCTGGGCGGGCTCCGGCTCGGCGACCTCCTCGACCGGCTCGGCCTGCTGGGCGGTCTCCGCCGGCTGCTCCTCGACGACCTCCTCGACCTCCTCGACCTGCACGGTCTCGACCGGCTCCTCGACCTCGAGGGTCGTGCCGGTGAACGTGGACTCGCCGAGGAGGGTGAGGACGGCGTCGTCGTCCTGGGGGGCGGAGCGGGCCTGGCTGCGGTCGGCGGCGGGCTGGGCGCGCAGCTCGTCCAGCGAGCTGCTGCGCAGGCTCATCAGCTGGGCGGCGCGGGCCGCGTCGTCGTCGGTGCTGGCGTCGCGGGTGAGGGTGCTGGACAGGTCGGCCGCCAGGGCCGAGGTGCCGTCGACCGGCTCCTTGCTCAGCGTCGCCGCGCCGGCCGTGGCCACGGTGCCGGCGACGAGACCGCCGATCATGAGGGCTGCGGCGCCGGAGCGGGGGGACGAGCCGGACTGGCGGTGCCTGCCGCGGGAGGGGAGGGTGGGCTTCATGGGACCTCCGGGGCCGTGGCGGACCACGGTCCCTGTGTCGGGGCCGGCAGGCGCACGGGTGACCTGCCGTCGTACAGGGGGACGTGCTTCGTGGCGCAGGGTTCGGGACAACGCGCCTCGGAAAGGTTACGAAAAGATCACGAAAGCACCAAGTTTCTCCGGCGTGTCGTGACAGATGTGACAGATGAGACTGGTGAGGCACGGTCCCGGCGTGTCGGGGGACGGGCCGGCCGCGCCACTTGATACTGGAGTGACGAAGGAGCATGATGTGACCTGACAACCGCACAGCGGACGTGGCACTGGACGTGGTCGAGGTCGTTGGGGAAGACGTCCCTCACCACACAGGAGGCCAGGATGTCCGTCGTCATGCCCCGAGTCATGACCCGCGGGGTGGTGTTCGTGCACTCCACCCCCACCGCGCTGTGCCCGCACATCTCCTGGGCCCTCGAGGGGGTCCTCGACACCCGTGTCGCCCTGGACTGGGTCGCCCAGCCGGCCGAGCCGGGCACGATGCGCACCGAGTTCTCCTGGACGGGCGAGTCCGGGACGGGCGCCCACATCGCCAGCGCCATGCGCGGCTGGGACGGCCTGCGCTACGAGGTCGTCGAGGAAGCCAGCCGCGGCAACGACGGCATGCGCTGGACGCACACGCCGGGCCTGGGCATCCACCAGGCGCGGCTGTCGGCCAACGGCGACGTCGTCGTCAACGAGGACCGGCTGCGGGCGATCGTCGAGGCCTCCGGGGGCAGCGCGGCCACGATGGTGGCCGAGCTCGACCGGGCGCTCGGGGCGGCCTGGGACGCCGAGCTCGAGCACTTCCGGCACGCGGGGGAGGGCGCGCCCGTCACCTGGCTGCACAAGGTCGGCTGACCGGTCGGCGGCCGCGAGGGCCGTCACGAGCGCCACGGCCGTCACCGGGCTGGGACGAGGGGCTGGGTGCTCAGGACCGCCGCGGAGGGGCCAGCGACGCGGCGACCTGCTCGTGGATGGCGACCATCCGCTCGGCCGAGGCCCGCCAGTTGAACTTCTCGGCCTGCTGCCGTGCCCGCACGTGGGACCGCGGGCGGCCGAGCAGCTCCTCCACCCCGTCGGCGAAGGCGGCCGGGCTGGAGGGCGCGACGTGCCCGCCCTCGCCCACGACCTCCTGGAGCGCCCCCTCGTCGGTGCAGACCGCGGGGACGCCGCACGCCATGACCTCGAGCGCCGCGAGGCCGAAGGTCTCCAGCGGGCCCGGTGCGAGCGCCACGTCCGCGGTGCCCATCCGGGCCGCCAGCTCGGCGCGGTCGCTGATGTAGGAGTGGAAGACGACCGGCAGGTTGCGGGAGCGCTCGAGCAGCGTGTCGCGCAGCGGCCCGTGCCCGAAGACCGTCATCTCCACGTCCATCCCGCGGCGGACGAGCTCGCGCACGGTCTCCACGGACAGGGCCGGGCGCTTCTCGGGGGAGAGACGCCCGCAGTGCACCAGGTGCACGCGCTCGCCGGGCGCCGGCGGCACGTAGGCCGCGGGGTCCGCCACGGGGGAGAAGGTCTCCAGGTCGACCCCGAGCGGCACCACGTGGGCGTCGATGCCGTTGCGGTGGAACTCCTCGGCGGCGAAGCGGCTCGGGCAGACGATGGCGTCGTAGTCGTGGGCGCTGCGCCGGTTGATGAGGTCGGCCGTCCAGACCGCGGGCGTGTCGGGGACGGGGGTGCGCCGGACCATGATCCCCGTCATGTGCTCGTGGCTGATCATCACCGAGCCGATGCCGCGCCGCCGTGCCCAGCGGCCCATCCACCGCGTCGTGGAGCGGTCCGACACCTCCAGGGCGTCCGGCTCGACGGCGTCCATGAGACGGGACAGCCGACGCCGGTCCCAGATGAGGGAGTAGCCGGTGCCGGGGATGGGCATGGCCGGGACGCGGAAGACGGTGCCCTGCGGCTCCTCGCTGATCTCCGGGCCGGGTCCGGGGATGATGAGCGAGGCGCGGTGACCCATCGCCCGGTAGTGCTCGCCCCAGGCGCGCAGGGCGGTCTTGATGCCACCCGACGTCGGGCTCACGAAGTTGGCGACGCGCAGGATGTGCATAGCGCAGCGAGCCTACCCGGGCGGCGGGGAGGTCCCGCCGCCCGGTCCGCGTCGGGGTCGTGGGACCTGGGTCAGCTCCAGGTGCGGAAGGCCAGCGCCACGTTGACGCCGCCGAACCCGAAGGAGTTGTTGAGCGCCGCGAGGTCGCCGTCGCCGAGCGACCGCGGGCCGCCGGTGACGACGTCGAGGTCGATCTGCGGGTCCATGCTCTCGAGGTTGATCGTCGGCGGCACCTGCCGGTGGTGCAGCGCCTGCACGGTCAGGACGGCCTCGAGGGCGCCGGCGGCGCCGAGCAGGTGCCCGGTCATCGACTTGGTCGCGGTCACGGCGATCTCGGACGTGCGCGCGCCGAACGCCCGGTGGATGGCCTTGGTCTCGGCGAGGTCGCCCACCGGCGTGGAGGTGGCGTGGGCGTTGATGTGGACGATGTCGTCCATCGCCATCCCGCCGTCGGCGATGGCCTCCTGCATGGCCCGTGCCGCGCCCTCGCCCTCGGGCTCGCCCGCGGTGATGTGGTAGGCGTCGCTCGAGGTGCCCACCCCGACGATCTCGGCGTAGATCCTCGCGCCGCGGGCCGTGGCGTGCTCCTCGGCCTCGAGCACCATGAGGCCGGCGCCCTCGGCGAGCACGAAGCCGTCCCGGTCGACGTCGTAGGGGCGCGAGGCGCGCTCCGGCTCGTCGTTGCGGGTGGACAGCGCCGTCATCGAGGCGAAGGCGGCGATGGGCAGCGGGTGGATGGCCGCCTCGGTGCCGCCGCAGACCACGACGTCGGCCCGACCCTCGCGGATCATGTCCAGCGCCAGGCCCATCCCCTCGGCGCCGGACGCGCACGCGCTCACCGGGCAGTGCGCACCGGCCCGGGCCTTCAGGTCGAGGGACACGGCGGCGGCCGGCCCGTTGGGCATGAGCATGGGCACCGTGAGCGGGAAGACCCGGCGGGGGCCCTTCTCCTTGAGGACCTCCCACTGGCTGAGCAGGGTCCACACGCCGCCGATGCCGGAGCCGATGGCCACGCCGAGGCGCTCGGGCTCGACCTCGGGGGAGCCGGCGTCGGCCCAGGCCTCGCGCGCGGCCACGAGGGCGTACTGCCCCGACGGGTCGTTGCGGCGCACCTCGACCTTCGCGAGGACGTCGGCGGGGGAGGTGTGCAGGGAGCCGGCGAAGGTCACGGGCAGCTCGTGCTCGGCCACCCAGTCGTGGGCGAGCGGGCGGATGCCGGAGCGGCCGGCCAGGAGCGCCTCCCAGGTCTGCGGGGCGGTGCCCCCGACGGGAGTGGTGGCCCCGAGCCCGGTCACGACGACGCGGCGGGGCTTGTGGGTCGGGCTGACGGACATCTGCTCGGCCTCCAGGAAGGTCGGTGGCGGCGGTGGGCCGCCGGTCGGGGTGGTGGGTCGGGGGCGGTGCGGGTATGACGTGGTGCTGCCGGTCGCGGGCGTGGGCGCCGCGCGGAGGGCCTCTGCGCCGGGCGGGCGGGTCCTGCGGGTCCCGCGGGCCCGCCCGCCCGACGCCGCGGGTCAGCCCTGGTTGGTGGCGATGTAGGTGACCGCGTCCTTGACGTGGGTGAGGTTCTTGACCTCGTCGTCGGGGATGCGGACGCCGAACTTGTCCTCGGCGTTGACCACGATCGTCATCATGGACAGGGAGTCGATGTCGAGGTCCTCGGTGAAGGACTTGTCCATCTGGACCTCCTCGGGCTCCAGGCCCGTCTCCTCGTTGACGATCTCGGCGAGACCCGCGAGGATCTCCTGCTCGCTCAGAGCCATGTGCGTTACTCCTTCGGTGTGCGGTTGGGCTGACCCGGGATGCCCGCCGGGCCTCGGGAAACGGTGGGGGTCAGGGCATGACGACGACCTGCGCGCCGTAGACGAGGCCCGCGCCGAAGCCGATCTGCAGGGCCAGGCCCC
The DNA here is from genome assembly GCA_964581125.1 of uncultured Ornithinimicrobium sp. GTDB lineage: Bacteria > Actinomycetota > Actinomycetes > Actinomycetales > Dermatophilaceae > Ornithinicoccus. The sequence continues at coordinate 14,012 of CAZONQ010000041.1, read as the reverse complement.
CGTGCGGCGCCTCGCCCTCCTCGAGCATCCGGGACATCGCCAGCGGGATCGACGCCGCGGACGTGTTGCCGGTCTCGGCGATGTCTCGGGCCACCGGCACGTGCTCGGGCAGCTTGAGCGCCTTGATCATGGCGTCGGTGATGCGCATGTTGGCCTGGTGCGGCACGAAGGCGTCGAGGTCGTCCGGGGTGATGCCGGCGGCCTCGACGGCCCGCACGGCGACCGGGACCATGTCGTAGACGGCCCAGCGGAAGACCGACTGGCCCTGCATGACGAAGGCCGGCCAGTCGATCGGCTCCTCGCGCCCCGACTGCTCCATGCCGCGGCGCAGGCCGGTCCACGGCTCGCGCTGGGTGATGAGGTCGCGCTTGTCGCCCAGGCTGCCCCACAGGGTCGGGCCGATGCCCGGGAAGTCCGAGACGCCGACGACGGCGGCGCCGGCGCCGTCGCCGAAGATGAAGGCGCTGCCGCGGTCGTACTTGTCGGTGAAGTCCGAGAGCTTCTCCACGCCGATGACGAGCACGTGGTCGACGGTGCCGGCGCGCACCATGTCGTTGGCCAGGGCGATGCCGTAGCAGTAGCCGGCGCACGCGGCAGAGATGTCGAAGGCCGCCGGGTCGGGGATGCCCAGGCGGAAGGCGAGCTCGGGCGCCGCGGCCGGGGTCTGGTAGGGGTGCGTGACCGTCGCCATGAGGACGGCGCCGATCTGGTCGGGAGCGATCCCGGCCTGGGCGATCGCCTCGCGGGCGGCGGCCTCGGCCATGTCGATGACGGTCTCGTCCTCGCGCGCGAACCGGCGGGTGACGATCCCCGAGCGCTGCCGGATCCACTCGTCGGAGGAGTCGATGAACTCGACGACCTCCTCGTTGGTCACGACCCGCTCGGGGCGGTAACCGCCGAGTCCGTGGATGCGGGCGTGACGCAGCTCCTGCGGCGCGGTCAGGGTCTTGTCGGTCACTGCTGGTCCTCCTGGTGGTCGGGGCGCGGCCCGTCGGCCGTGGTCGCGTCGGCGGAGCCGTGCTCGCCGATCATCCGGCGGGCGGCCTCGAGGTCGTCCGGAGTCTTCAGCGCGAGCGTCTCCACGCCGCGCATCCCGCGCCTGGCCAGGCCGACGAGGGTGCCCGCGGGCGTCAGCTCGATCAGCCCGGTCACGCCCATCTCGACGAACGTCTCCATCGTGAGGTCCCAGCGCACCGGGCTGGACACCTGGGCCACGAGCCGAGCCAGGACCTCCCGGCCGTCGGTGACCACCCTGCCGTCGGCGTTGGAGAGCAGGGGCAGGAGCGGGTCGCCGGGGGTGAGGTCCTCGGCGAGCGCGGCGAGCCGGTCGACGGCGGGCTGCATGTGGTGGGTGTGGAAGGCGCCCGCCACTTTGAGCGGGATGACCCGCGCGCGGGCGGGCGGCTCGGCTTGGAGGGCGGCGAGCTGGTCCAGGGTGCCGGCGGCGACGACCTGGCCCGCGCCGTTCATGTTGGCGGGGGTGAGCCCGTGCCGCTCGAGCGTGGCGACCACTTCGTCGCCGTCCCCGCCGAGGACGGCGCTCATGCCGGTCGGGGTCGCTGCGGCCGCCTCGGCCATGCCGCGCCCGCGCTCGCGGACGAAGAGCATCGCCTGGTCGGCGGGGAGCACGCCGGCGGCCGCGGCGGCGGTGATCTCCCCGACCGAGTGGCCGGCGGTGGCGCCGACCGCGCGGGCGAGCCCGTCGGAGTCGGGCAGGAGCGACCGCAGCGTGGCGAGCCCGGCGCCCACGAGGAGCGGCTGGGCCACGGCGGTGTCCTTGATGGTCTCCTCGTCCGAGGTCGTCCCGTGCGCGACGAGGTCCAGCTCGGCCACGGCGGAGAGGCCGTCGAGGAGCTCGCGGAAGCCGGGGAGCTCGAGCCAGGGGGAGAGGAAACCGGGGGACTGGGAGCCCTGTCCGGGCGCGACGATCACGAGCACCACTCCACTCTGCCCGCGGGCTCCGCCGGACGACGACAGTGATCCCGACGAGAAGGACCGGCGTTGTTTGTAGGGTTCCTACAAGTCGTCCGGGGTGGCCGGCGCGGGTCGGTCGGGCCGCCGGCGGCGCGGCTGCTCGGTCATCCGGCCCAGCGCCACGGCCACCTGGAGCACCCACGCGTCCCGCGGGGTCTGCGGGTCCAGGCCCACCACCTCGCCCACCTTGCGGAGCCGGTAGCGGACCGTGTTGGCGTGCAGGAAGAGCTCCCGCGCCGTCGCCTCGAGCGTCGTGCCGTGGTCGAGGTAGGCCTGCACCGTCTCCAGCAGCGAGGAGGGGTGGTCGCGCAGCGGCCGGTAGACCCGGTCGACCAGCATCCGCCGCGCGGGCACCTCGCCGAGCAGCGCCCGCTCGGGCAGGAGCTCGTCGGCGTGGACGGGGCGCGGCGCGCGCACCCAGGCGCGGCACGCGTCGCAGCCGGACAGCGCCGCGCGGGCGCTGCGCCCCGCCGCGAACAGGTGAGGCACGCGCGGACCCACGACGACCGGGCCGGGCCCGAAGTAGGTGGTGAGCTGCCCCGCGTCCTCGAGGGGGTCGCCGGAGCCGCCGAGGACGCACACGAGGCGGGAGCCGAGGGCGGCGACGAGCGCCTCGCGCCCGAGCCGCCGGGCGCCGTCGCGCAGCGCGGTCAGGGCCGGGCCGGACCCGCCCTCGGGCAGCGACCCCACCACCACGCACACGCCCGTGACGTCCTCCCAGCCGAGCTCGGCGGACCGCGAGGCGAGGGACTCGTCGGCCTCCCCGCGCACGACCGCGTGCACGACCAGAGACTCCAGCCGGGCGTCCCAGCCGCCCCGCTGCTCGGCCGCGCGGGCGTAGACCGCGGCGGCCGCGAAGGCCACGTCGCGCGAGTAGCGCAGCACCGCCTCGCGCAGGTCGCCCTGCTCCTCCGCGCCGACGAGCTCGGGGACGGCGTCCTCGACCGTGGCGATCGCGGTGCGGGTCAGGTCGAGCGCCTGCCGCAGGGTGATGGTCTGGGCCAGGCTGCGGGGCGCGGAGGCGAAGAGCGCCCCGGACACGTCGTCCTCGGGCGCCCCCGCGGCATACCAGCGCAGCAGCGCGTTGATGCCCGCCTGGGCGACCAGACCCACCCAGGAGCGGTCGTCCGGGCTCAGCGTGCGGAACCAGTCGTGCTCCTGCGACATGCGCCGCGTGGCGCGGGTGGCCAGCTCGCCCGCGCGGCGCGGGAGGGCGTCGGCACCCGTCGGGGGCTCGGGGGCGGTGTCGGAGGACGGCACCGGCCCAGCCTAGTGGCGGGCCGGTGCCGGACGGTCCGGGCCGGGCGTCGTGCCGGTCAGGCGTCCCCGCCGACGTTGCCGGAGGTGCCGGCGTTGACGTCGAGCAGGCGGTACTTCTCGGCGGCCCGGCGCGGGACCTCGGGGTCGAGCTCGCCGCGGTCGGCCAGCATCTGCAGGGCCTTGACCGCCATCGACGGGCCGTCGATGTGGAAGAACCGGCGCGCCGCGGCCCGCGTGTCCGCGAAGCCGAAGCCGTCGGCGCCCAGGGCGTGGTAGTCCTCCGGGACCCACGGGGCGATCTGGTCCTGGACCGCCCGCATGTAGTCGCTGGTGGCCACGATCGGGCCCTCGCCCTCGGACAGGCGGCGCGTGACGTAGGGCACGCGACGCTCCTTCTCCGGGTGGAGGAAGGCGTCCTCGTCGCACTGCATCGCCTCGCGGCGCAGCTCGAGCCAGGAGGTGACCGACCACACGTCGGCCGCCACGCCCCAGTCCTCGCGCAGGAGCTCCTCGGCCTCCAGGGCCCACGGCACGCCGACGCCGGAGGCGAGCAGCTGCACGCGCAGCCCCTCGTGCGAGGGGTCGGCCTGCTTGATCCGGTGCAGGCCCTTGACGATGCCCTCCACGTCGACGTCCTCGGGCTCGGCCGGCTGCTGCATCGGCTCGTTGTAGACGTTGATGTAGTAGAAGACGTCCTCGGGGTCCTCGCCGTACATCCGCTCGAGGGCGTCGGGGAGGATGTGCGCGATCTCGTAGGCGTAGGCCGGGTCGTAGGCCACGCACGCCGGGTTGGTCGAAGCCAGCAGCGGGGAGTGGCCGTCGGCGTGCTGCAGGCCCTCGCCGGTCAGCGTGGTCCGGCCGGCGGTGGCGCCGATCATGAAGCCGCGGGAGAGCTGGTCGGCCGCCGCCCAGATGCCGTCGCCGCTGCGCTGGAAGCCGAACATCGAGTAGAAGATGTAGAACGGGACCATCGGCACCGAGTGGGTGTCGTAGGAGCTGCCCGCCGCGGTGAAGGCCGCGACCGAGCCGCTCTCGTTGATGCCCACGTGCCAGATCTGGCCGCTCTCGGACTCCTTGTAGGCCAGCATCAGGTCCGCGTCCACCGAGGTGTAGTTCTGGCCGTGGACGTTGTAGATCTTGGCCGTCGGGAAGAAGCTGTCCATGCCGAAGGTCCGGGCCTCGTCCGGGATGATCGGCACCAGGTGCTTGCCGAACTCCTTGTCGCGCATCCACTCCTTGAAGATGCGGACCAGCGCCATGGTGGTCGCGACCTGCTGCTTGCCGGAGCCGCGCTTGGCGACGTCGTAGACCTTCTCGTCCGGCAGGGTCAGCGCGACCGCCTTCTCCGGCTCGCGCTTGGGCAGGTAGCCGCCGAGCTGGCGACGGCGCTCCTGCATGTAGCGGATCGCCTCGTCGTCCGGCCCCGGGTGGTAGTAGGGCGGCTTGTAGGGGTCCGCCTCGAGCTGCTCGTCGGTGATCGGGATGCGCAGGCTGTCGCGGAAGGCCTTGAGGTCGTCGAGGGTCATCTTCTTCATCTGGTGCGTCGCGTTGCGACCCGCGAAGTGCGTGCCCAGGCTGTAGCCCTTGATGGTGTGGGCCAGGATGACCGTCGGCTGCCCGGTGTGCTCCGTGGCGGCCTTGTAGGCGGCGTAGACCTTGCGGTAGTCGTGGCCGCCGCGCTTGAGCTTCCACCAGATGTCGTGGTCGCTCCAGTCCTTGACCATCTCCTTGGTGCGCGGGTCGCGCCCGAAGAAGTGGTCGCGGATGAACGCGCCGTCGTTGGCCCGGTAGGTCTGGTAGTCGCCGTCCGGCGTGGAGTTGAAGAGGTTGACCAGCGCGCCCGAGGTGTCCCGGGCGATGAGCTCGTCCCAGCCGCGGCCCCACAGCACCTTGATGACGTTCCAGCCGGCGCCGCGGAAGTTGCTCTCGAGCTCCTGGACGATCTTGCCGTTGCCGCGGACCGGCCCGTCCAGACGCTGCAGGTTGCAGTTGACGACGAAGGTGAGGTTGTCCAGCTCGTCGTTGGCGGCGACGTGGAGCAGCCCGCGCGACTCCGGCTCGTCCATCTCGCCGTCGCCGAGGAAGGCCCACACGTGCTGCTGGCTGGTGTCCTTGATCCCGCGGTTGTGCAGGTACCTGTTGAACGCGGCCTGGTAGATGGCGTTCATCGGGCCCAGGCCCATCGACACCGTCGGGAACTGCCAGAAGTGCGGCATGCTGCGCGGGTGCGGGTAGGAGGGCAGCGGCTCGGCGTCGCCGTGCTTCTTGCTCTTCTCCTGGCGGAAGCTGTCCAGGTCGGCCTCGGTGAGGCGGCCCTCCATGAAGGCGCGGGCGTAGATGCCGGGGGAGGCGTGCCCCTGGAAGAAGACCTGGTCGCCTCCGCCCTCGTGGTCACGGCCGCGCCAGAAGTGGTTGAAGCCGACCTCCCAGAGGGTGGAGATCGAGGCGTAGGTCGAGATGTGGCCGCCGACCGAGATGTCGGGGTGCTGGGCGCGGTGCACCATGACCGCGGCGTTCCACCGGATCCACGCGCGGTAGCGGCGCTCCATCTCCTCGTCGCCGGGGAACCACGGCTCACGCTCGGGCGGGATCGTGTTGATGTAGTCGGTGGTGGTGAGCGAGGGGATGCCGACCTGGGAGTCCCTGGCCCGCTCCAGCATGCGGAGCATGAGGTAGCGGGCCCGCTGCCGGCCGCCGGCGTCGATCGCCGCGTCCAGCGAGTCCAACCACTCCTGGGTCTCCTCGGGGTCGGTGTCCGGCACCTGGCTGGGCAGACCGTTGAGGATCGGACCGACGGGGCGCTCCAGAGGCATCTGCATGTCCTTTCCGAACGTACGGTGAGGTGCTCTCAGTCTGTCACGACGCGGCGGTGCGGCCGTCCCCGGCCTTTACAACGGCCCTCCCCTCCGCTTGGCTGGTGCCACCATGGGCATCGAGAGGACTGAGAACGTGGACGTGGCCGGGGACCGGCCGGTGGCGCCGGTGCAGCGGCTGGGCTTCGCGCCGGGACAGATCGTGGTCGAGTTCGGCTACGACGACGACGTGGACGAGGACGTCCGGGCGGCCGTCGAGTCGGTCGTCGAGGGGCCGCTGGAGGACGAGGACTACGACGGCATCGTCGACGCCGTCCTGCTCTGGTGGCGGGAGGGCGACGGTGACCTCGCCGACGAGCTCGTCGACGCGGTCACGGCGCTCGACGACGGGGGCTTCGTCGCGCTGCTCACCCCCGGGGCGGGCAGGGCGGACCGGGTGGAGGCGCACGACGTGCAGGAGGCGTGCACCGTCTGCTCCCTGACGGCGTCCGGCGGCGTCGCGCTGGGCGAGTGGCTCGGCCAGCGGCTGGTGGGCCGCCGGTGAGCGGTCCCGACGCGCCGGCGCGCCCGGCGGCCCCCGTCCCGGCGGTGGGCGACCGGGCCCCGGAGCTGACCCTGCCCGACCAGCAGGGCGAGCCGGTGAGCCTGTCCGCGTCCGTGCGCGACCGGGCGGCGCTGCTCGTCTTCTTCCCCTCCGCCTTCTCCCCGATCTGCACGGGGGAGCTGCTCGAGGTGCAGCTCGACATCGACGAGTTCGCCAACGACCGCGTGCAGGTCCACGGCGTGTCCTGCGACCCGGTGCGGTCGCTGCGCGCCTGGGGGGCCCAGGAGGGCTACCGCTTCCCGCTGCTGTCCGACTTCTGGCCGCACGGTGCGGCCTCCCGCGCCTACGGCGTCCTCGACGAGCGCACCGGTCGGGCCGTCCGTGGCACGTTCCTCGTCGACCGCACGATGACCGTGCGGTGGACCCTCGTCCACGGCCCGGAGGAGGAGCGGCCGGTCGGGCTGCTGCACGAGGCCGTCCGCGCCGTGTGACCGAGCACCGCCCGCGGGCTGGCACAATGGTCCGCCCAGGGCCTGTAGCTCAGCTGGTAGAGCGCCGCGTTTACACCGCGTAGGTCGTCGGTTCGAGCCCGGCCGGGCCCACGTGGACAAGGACAGAGCGGAGCACACCGGGACAGGCCGGGGGAGCGCGGGCGGTCCGCCCGCGCTGGCGGACGTCGTCGCGCTGCTGGAGGAGCTCTACCCGCCGGACACCGCGCAGTCCTGGGACCGCGTCGGTCTCGTCGCCGGTGACCCGGACCAGCCGGTGGCCCGGGTGCTGCTCGCGGTGGACCCCACCCTGGCGGTCATCCGCGAGGCGGTCGAGCAGGGGGCGGACCTGCTCGTGACCCACCACCCGCTCCTGCTGCGCGGCATCCACTCCGTGGCGACCACGACGGCCAAGGGTGCCGCCGTCACCGACCTCGTCGTCAACGACGTCGCCCTCTACTGCGCCCACACCAACGCCGACGTCGCGGCTCCCGGCGTCGGCCACGCCCTGGCCGCCGCCTGCGGCCTCGACGACACCGAGGCGCTGGTCCTGACCGAGGACCAGGAGCTCGGCCGGGTGGGCGAGCTCACCACCCCGGTCACGCTGGCCGGGCTGGCCGCCACCCTGCACGCGGCGCTGCCGCCGACCGCCTCCGGGCTGCGCGTCAGCGGGCCGGCCGACGCGACGGTGCGCCGCGTCGCGGTCCTCGGCGGGGCCGGGGACTCGGCGTTCGACGCCGTCCGCCGCAGCGGCGCCGACGTCTACGTCACCGCCGACCTGCGCCACCACCCGGCGCTCGAGGCGAGGGAGGAGGCGCGGGACGGCACCCCATACCTGATCGACGCCGGCCACTATGCGAGCGAGTGGCTCTGGCTCCCGCAGCTGCGGCAGGCCCTCGTCGACCGGCTGCCGGGTAGCGTGGCCGTCGAGATCTCGACCGTGCGCACCGACCCGTGGGACTTCGTCGTCGGCGCGCGTCCGCCCCACGACGCAGGAGGTAGCCGGTGAAGGCAGCCCCCCAGATGCAGGCTCGGCTCCTCGACCTGCTCGACATCGACACCCGCCTCGACCAGCTGGACCACCGCGTCCGCTCGCTGCCGGAGCTGACCGACATCGCCCGGATGGAGCAGGAGTCGGCGGACCTCGAGGCGGAGGTGGTGCGGACGGAGACCGCGGTGTCGGACCTCCAGCGCGAGGTGGCGCGGGCCGAGGCGGCGGTGCAGCAGGTGCGCGACCGCGCCGACCGCAACCGCGCGCGCCTCGAGTCGGGGGCGGGGTCGGCCAAGGACCTGCAGGGCATGCAGCACGAGCTGGAGTCGCTCGCCCGCCGCCAGTCGGTGCTCGAGGACGAGGAGCTGGAGGTCATGGAGCGCGTCGAGCAGGCGCAGGCCGAGGCGGAGGGCGCCGCGCGCCGTCTCGCCGACCACAGCGCGCGCCTGGCCGAGCTGCGGACCGCCCGCGACGAGAAGACCGCCCTGGCGACCTCCGAGCGCGAGGAGGTGGCCGGCGGCCGCGAGGCGGTGGTGGCCGACCTGTCCGGCGAGCTCGTGGCGCTCTACGAGCGGGTGCGCGCGCGCAGCGGGTCCGGGGCCGCGGCGCTCGTCCAGCGCCGCTGCGACGGCTGCCGGCTCGAGCTCAACGCCGTCGACCTCTCCCGCATCCGGTCGGCCCCCGAGGACGAGGTGCTGCGCTGCGAGGAGTGCGGGCGGATCCTCGTGCGCACGGCGGAGTCCGGTCTGTGACCCTGCCCCGCGCCCTCGTCGTGGAGGCCGACGGCGGCTCGAGAGGCAATCCGGGCGTGGCGGGCTACGGCGCGCTCGTGCGCGACGGCCGGACGGGCACGGTGCTGGCCGAGCGTGCCGAGCCGCTGGGCAGGGCGTCCAACAACGTCGCCGAGTACTCCGGCCTCGTCGCCGGCCTGCAGGCGCTGCTCGACCTGGGGCTGGCGACCGACGCCGCGGTCGAGGTCCGGATGGACTCCAAGCTGGTCGTCGAGCAGATGTCCGGTCGCTGGAAGATCAAGCACGAGGACATGCGGCGCCTGGCCCTCGACGCACGCCGCCTCATCGACCAGGTGCAGCGCGCCGGCGGGACGGTCGAGCTGACGTGGGTGCCGCGCGAGCGCAACAAGGCCGCCGACGCGCTGTCCAACGAGGCCATGGACGGTCGCAGCATCGCGCGCGACCACCTGCCGGCCGGGGGCGAGGAGGCCGGTGGAGCGGACGGCGGGGCCCCGGACGGGTCCGCCGACGGCGCCGCGCAGGGTGAGGACGACCAGGACCCGTGGGCGCTGCTCGACGTCGAGGACGAGGGCGGGGCTGCGGAGGAGGAGCGTCGGGACGAGGCCGACGGGGAGGCGCCCGACGGGGAGGCGCCCGACGGGCACGATCCTGCCCGCCCGACGTTCGGCGTCGGGCGCGTGCCCCTGAGCGACGTCTACGTCTCCGACGAGACCGTGCCCACGCTCGAGGGCGAGACGCGGCTCATCCTCGTCCGCCACGGCGTCACCGACTTCACGGTGCGGCACCTGCTCGACGGCCGGGGCGGGGCCGACCCCTCGCTCAACGCCACCGGGATGGCGCAGGCGCGGGCCGCGGCCGTCGCCGTGCGACGCCTCGTGGGCCGCTCGGAGCAGGGGAGGCTCACCGTGGTGTCCTCCTCCCTGCAGCGGGCGCGCCAGACGGGGCAGGCCATCGCCGACCACCTCGGCGTGGTCCGCGAGGAGGACCGTGACTGGGACGAGCAGGGCTTCGGCGAGTGGGACGGGATGGCCATGCCCGACCTCGTCCGCGACCACGGCGAGGACCTGCTGAGGCTGCGCAACGACGCCACCTTCGCGCCTCCGGGCGGCGAGACCCGGCAGGAGCTCGACGCCCGCGTCGGTCGGGCGCTCGCCCGCGCCATCGCCCGGGGCGGCACGGTCGTGGTGGCCACGCACCGGGTGGCCCTCATGTCGGTGCTCGGACGGCTGCTCGGGATCGACCACGGTCGTGCCTGGTCCGTCGCCACCGCACCGGCGTCGCTCACCGCCGTCGAGGTGTGGCCGGACGGCGGCGCCCAGGTGGCGTTCGTCAACGACACCCATCACCTCTACGACCCGGCGTTCGACGACACCGAGCACGAGTCCGCGGCGGACGTCACGATCGTCGACTCCTCCGTGGACTGAGCCGCCGACGCCGGTGGCTCCACGCGCGACCGGCCGGACGCGGACCGGCCGGGCCCGCGACGGGCGCTCAGGCCGGCGGGACGTCCAGCGTCCAGGGCCGGCCGGGCCGCTCCGGGGCGTGCAGCGCGCTCTCGAGGCCGCGGGCCGACAGCAGCCCGGGCAGGGCCTCGGGGCGTCGGGGGTCGGCGGGGTCCTCGCACAGCGCCCGGGCCACGAGCCCGCGCGTGTGCTTGGCCATGTGCGTCGCGCCGGGCACGCGCACGGCGACCCACCGCTCGGCGAGCGGCCCCCTCGGCGTCCACGCGGCCGCATACGTGCTCGAGCGGCAGTCGACGACCAGGCCACGGCCGGCGACGGAGGGGAGCACCTCCTCCAGGTGCGGCCGCCAGGCCGTGGCGAGCGGACCGACGCCCGGCAGGTTGACCGCCATCGACAGCCGGTAGGGCGCCAGCCGGTCGGTCGTCCGCACCGCGCCGTAGAGGGCGGAGACGACGACCAGGCGCCGGGCGGCGCGCCGGGAGGCCGCCGGGTCGAGCGAGGCGAGGTCGAGCGCGTCGTAGAGGACCCCGGTGTAGAGGTCGCGCGCCGGGAGGGTCGGGGCGGTGGGCAGCCGGGTGTTCCGGTCGATCTCCTCCTGGAGCGCGGGGCTCACGCCGAGGACGCGGGCCGCGTCGGGTCGGCCGCTGACGGCGGCGAGGGCCTCGGCGACGCGACCCCGCTGGGGCGCGAGCTGGGGCAGCGAGAGCCCCTCGGGGCGGAGGGCGGCGCCGCGGGGACGGGTCGCCTTGGACTCGGACGGAGGAAGGAGGACCAGCACGTCAGGAAGGGTAGGGGACGGCCGGGCACGTAGGGTGACCACCATGCTGCAGCGATCGAGAAGGCTGACGAGGGCGACGACCGAGACCGAGCGCGCACGCCTCCTGGAGCAGGCGTTCGAGCGGGCCAGGCAGGAGCAGGACGTGCGGCGGGAGTTCCCCGCCGAGGCCCTGGAGGAGGTCCGCCGGGCGATCGCGCAGCCCCAGCTCCCGGAGCGCGACGAGACGGACCTGGAGCTCGTGACGATCGACCCTCCGGGGTCGATGGACCTCGACCAGGCGATGCACGTGGAGCGCGACGGGGACGGCTACCGCGTCCGCTACGCCATCGCCGACGTGCCCGCCTTCGTCGCGCCGGGCGGGGCCCTGGACGCCGAGGTCCGGCTGCGCGGCATGACGGTCTACTGCCCCGACGAGCGCGTGCCGCTGCACCCGCCGGAGATGAGCGAGGGGGCCGCGAGCCTGCTGCCCGACGAGCTGCGCCCGGCCTACGTGTGGGACATGCGGCTCACCCCGTCGGGGGAGCGGGACACGGCCGAGCTCTACCGGGCGATGGTGCGGTCCCGGCGGCGCTACACCTACGACGAGGTCCAGGAGCAGGTCGACGCGGGCAGCGCCGAGGAGACGCTCCTGCTGCTCAAGGAGGTCGGCGAGCTGCGCATCAGGCGCGAGGCCGAGCGCGGCGGGGCGAGCCTGCCGATGCCTGAGCAGGAGGTCGAGGTCGGCGACGACGGGCGCTACCGGCTGCGGCTGCGGCCCATGCTGCCGGCGGAGGACTGGAACGCCCAGATCTCCCTGCTCACCGGCATGGTCGCCGCCCAGATCATGCTCGACGGGGGCGTCGGCGTGCTGCGCACGATGCCGGCGGCCGACGAGGGCTCGGTCGCGCGGTTCCGCCGGGAGGCGAGGGCGCTGGGGGCCGAGTGGCCCAAGGGCATGTCCTACGGCGAGTTCCTGCGCAGCCTCGACAAGAGCGCGCCGAGCCACCTGGCCGTCGTGGACGCCGCGACGGCGCTCTTCCGGGGCGCGGGCTACACCGTCTTCGACGGCGAGCTCCCGCCCGAGGAGGAGCGGACGCAGGCCGCCATCGCCGCGCCCTACGCGCACGTCACCGCACCGCTGCGCCGGCTCGTCGACCGCTTCGGCCTCGCGGTCTGCGAGGCCCTCACGTCGGGCGCCGAGGTCCCGGCCTGGGCCAGGGAGGCGCTGCCCGCGCTGCCCGACCTCATGGAGGAGGCGGACGACCGGGCGCGCGCCGTCGAGCGGGCGTGCGTCACCGCGGTCGAGGCGGCGGTGCTCGTGGACCGCGTCGGCGAGCGGCTGCACGCCGTCGTCGTGGACGGCACCCGCGACGGCGGAGTCGTCGTCCAGCTGACCGACCCACCGGTGTCCGGCGTGGCGGACGGCAGCGCCGAGCTGGGCACCGAGGTCGAGGTCGAGGTCGTCTCCGCGGACGTCGTCGAGAGCCGGTTCGAGCTGAGGGTCGTCCCGGGCGGGGCCTGAGACGCCGTGGACCGCCCCCGCGTCGTCGCGACCGACCTCGACGGCACCCTGCTCCGGAGCGACGGCGACGTCTCGCCGCGGACCCGCGAGGTGCTCCGGGCGGTGGAGGCCGAGGGCATCACGGTCGTGCTGGTCACGGCGCGACCCCCGCGCTGGATGCGCGCGCTCGAGGACCTCGGGGTGCACGCGGTCGCGCTCTGCGGCAACGGCGCCTTCACCTACGACGTGTCCGGGCGCCGCGTGGTGGGCCAGCGCCTGCTCGGCACCGACGTCCTGGGCGGGCTGCTCGCCGACCTGCGCCACGCCATACCCGGGATCCTGCTGGCGACCGAGGGCGTCGCCGGCCCCGCCTGCGAGACCGGCTGGGAGCTGGACGACTACCCCGGCGAGTGGGAGGTCGGTCCGTGGCGCGGGCTCGCCGCCCGGCCCGTCGGCAAGGTGCTGGTGCGGCACGCCGAGCTGAGCACCGAGGAGCTGACCGAGAGGGTCGCAGGCGTGGTGGGCGACCGGGCCGAGGTCTCGCACTCCGGGGCCGTCCGGATGGCCGAGATCGGCCCGCGCGGCGTCACCAAGGCGGTCGCCCTCGAGCAGTGGTGCCACGAGCAGGACCCACCGGCGTCGGCGGCGGACGTCTGGGCGTTCGGCGACATGCCCAACGACCTGCCGATGCTCACCTGGGCCGGACGCTCGTTCGCGGTGGCCAACGCCCACCCGCACGTCCTCGCCGCAGCCACCCACGTCGTCCCGAGCAACGACGAGGACGGCGTGGCCCGGACCCTGCAGACGCTCCTCGACTGAGCAGCGGGCTCTCAGAACTGCTCGATCCTGCTCACCCCGGGTCTGCGGCGGAAGTCCTCGTCGAGGACCTCCTCGACGAGCGGCTGGAGGAGGTCGTCGGCGAAGACGCTCTCCCGCAGGATCCGGCCGCCCCGAAAGGTGAAGAGGGCGGTGGACACCGAGAAGCGCACCTGGCCGTCGGGCATGGCCACCGGTGCCTGCGTCACCAGGACGACGTCCTCGTCGCGGACGAACCTGGTCAGCGTGGTCCCGGCGACCCCCTTGAGCGCGGGGTGGGCGAAGAGGCGGCGCCAGTGCTCCTGCAGGTTCTCCCGGCCGCTCACGCGGAGGCCGAGGGGGAAGTAATCGTAGGAGCCCTCGGGGTCGAGGGTCTCCCACGCGGCGTCCCAGTCCTGGGCGAACTCGACCGCCGCGTGGTGGTCGACGAGCCGGGTGCGCTCCGACGTGGTCATCGTGGGCGTCGTGATGGTCATGGTCATCCCCGATCTGTCCTGTCCCGGAGCGGGTCCCCGGGTGCTCCTCGACCGTAGGACCGGCGTGGCTCATGCACCTCAGTGGCGGACCACTGGTCCTGGGGCCCCACCGGGAGGCACCACCGGGCGGTCCGGTCCCCGGGGAGGGATGGCGGATGAGCCGGCCGGTACGCCGGG
>CAZONQ010000040.1:15191-20077 GCA_964581125.1 uncultured Ornithinimicrobium sp. | reverse complement strand
CGCCCATCCGCTGCATCGTCTCGGCGTCGTAGGGCCGGCCGAGGAAGAAGATCTCCCGGGCAAACTTCTGCCCGACCTGCTGGGCGAGGTAGGCCGAGCCGTAGCCGGCGTCGAAGCTGCCCACGTCGGCGTCGGTCTGCTTGAAGCGCGCGTGCTGGCGCGAGGCGATCGTCAGGTCGCACACGACGTGGAGGCTGTGGCCGCCGCCGGCCGCCCAGCCGCTGACCACGGCGATCACGACCTTGGGCATCGTGCGGATGAGCCGCTGGACCTCGAGGATGTGCAGGCGCCCGCCCTCGGCCCTCACCCGGGCCTCGTCGACGCCGGAGGCGGTGTCGTCGTCGGTGCCCTCGGCGGCGTACTGGTAGCCGCTGCGGCCGCGGATGCGCTGGTCGCCCCCGGAGCAGAAGGCCCAGCCGCCGTCCCTGGGGGAGGGGCCGTTGCCGGTGAGCAGCACCACCCCGACGTCGGGGGTCGTGCGGGCGTGGTCGAGGGCGCGGTAGAGCTCGTCGACGGTGCCCGGGCGGAAGGCGTTGCGCACCTCGGGCCGGTCGAAGGCGACGCGCACGCACCCCAGCTCGACGTGCCGGTGGTAGGTGATGTCGACCAGCCCCTCGAAGCCGGGCACGAGCTCCCACTGTGTCGGGTCGAACGGGTCCTGGGCCTGCGGTGTGTCGGTCACCTCGCCCACACTAGTAGAGAGCCCGGATAGGTTTGGATACCTATCCAGAAGTATCCGAGAGGAGGGGGACGGTGCAGCCCAACCCCTACACGCCCGGCGACATCCCGCGCTTCCTCGCGGGGCGCGACAACGAGCTGGCCCGCGTCGAGGTGGTGCTCGACCGGGTGGTCGAGGGCGGCCCCGCGGGGGCCCCGCTCGTCTTCGTCGCGCCGCGCGGGCTGGGCAAGACCTCGCTGCTGCGCGCGGCCGAGGACCTCGCCCTGCCCAAGGGGTATGCCGTCGCCTGGGTGCCGTGCGTCAAGGGCCAGCCGGTCCTCGCCGACCTCGTCTCCGCCGTGGAGCGCGGCCTGGAGCAGGTCGGGCTCGTGCCGCGCACCGCCCTGCCGCGGTGGGAGTCGCTGCGCCTGGAGGTGGGGGGCCTGGGCCTGAAGGCGAGCGGCCAGTGGGCGCGCCCCGCGAAGGACGGGACGACACCCGGCCGCGTGCTGGCGACCCAGGAGCTGCTGCGCTCGGCCGCGCGGACCGTGCGGGAGCGCGGCGGGGCCGGGCTGCTCCTGTGCCTCGACGAGCTGCACGCCCCCGACGTCGGCGAGACCGGGGTCCTGCTCAACGCCCTCCAGGCGCTCGCCAACGAGCGCGACGTCAACCCGCTCGTCGTCCTCGGCGCAGGGCTGCCCTCGACCCCGGGGCACCTCACCGCGGCCGCGACCTTCGCCGAGCGATGGGACCATGCCGAGCTGCCCGCCCTCGACGCCGGCGCCTCGGCACGGGCGCTCGTCCAGCCGGCCGCCGACGTGGGGGTCGGCTGGTCGGCGTCGGCGCTGGGCCTGGCCGAGGGCTACGCGGCCGGCTACCCCTACCTGCTCCAGCTCGTCGGGGCGGCGGCCTGGGACGTCGCCCGCCCCGGCGCGGGGGACGAGGTGACCGCACCGCACGCCGAGGAGGGGTGGGCGGTCGCGCAGGCGCGGCTGCGGACCCTCTTCCAGGGCCGGTGGGACGCGGCGACGCCGGGCGAGCAGGCCTTCCTCACGGCGATGGCGGCGGCGGGCGTCCCGTCGGTGCCGCGCGCGACCGTGGCGGAGGCCCTCGGGGTCCCGACCAGCTCGATCAGCCAGACCCGGGCGAGCCTCATCAACAAGGGCATCATCGCGCGGTCCGGCCACGGGCACCTGGAGTTCACCTTGCCCGGCTTCGCCGAGCACGTCCGGGAGGTGACCGGCGAGGGGGAGTGAGGACGGTCAGCCGTCGCGGCTGCTCAGCACGCAGAACTCGTTGCCCTCGGGGTCGGCGAGCACGGTCCAGGTGACCTCGTCCGTGTCCTCGTCCTGGCCGACGTCGACCCGCGTGGCGCCGAGGTCGAGCAGCCGCGCGATCTCCGCGTCGCGGTCCTGGCTGGTGTGCGGAGCGAGGTCGATGTGGAGACGGTTCTTCACGGTCTTGCCCTCGGGGACGGGCACGAAGACGAGGCCCTGGCCACGGCGCATCCAGGCGTCGAGGTCGGCGACGTGCTCGGGCTCCTCGGCGGCGTGCCTCGGCACGATCACCGCCTCGTCGGGCGTGTCGTAGACCAGCGGCCAGTCCAGGACCTCTCCCCACCAGCGCGCCTGCGCCTGCGGGTCGTGGGAGTCGACGACGATCGTGTACCACTTCAGTGCCATGGCCCCGAGCCTGCCGTGCCGCGGCGCCGCGCGCGAGGGGGACGGGACACGACGCGGACAGGAGGTGTCCGCGGCCCGGCGTCCTACGCTGGGCCGCGTGACCCCCGACCTGCCCGCCCTGCTCGACGCCGCCCACGTCGTCACCCTGCCGATGACGGTCCGCTTCCGCGGGGTCACCCGGCGGGAGGCGGTGCTGCTGCGCGGCCCGCGGGGGTGGGCCGAGTGGGCGCCGTTCGCGGAGTACGACGACCGAGACGCCGCCCGCTGGCTGGCCGCCGCCGTCGAGCTCGGGTGGGGCGACCTCCCGGCGCCGGTCCGCGGGGAGGTCGGGGTCAACGCGACGGTCCCGGCCGTCGCCGCCGCGGACGTCGCGGGCGTGCTCGCGAGGTATGACGTGCACCGCACCGCCAAGGTCAAGGTCGCCGAGCGCGGTCAGACCCTCGCCGACGACGTCGCCCGGGTCACCGAGGTGCGCCGCGTCCTCGGGCCGGACGCGCGGGTCCGCGTCGACGCCAACGGCGCCTGGTCGGTCGACGAGGCGCTCGCGGCGCTGACCGCGCTGGCGCCGCTGGGCCTGGAGTACGCCGAGCAGCCCTGCGCCGCCGTCGAGGAGCTCGCCGCGCTGCGGGTGCGCCTCGCCCGCGCCGGCGTCGACGTGCCCGTCGCCGCCGACGAGTCGGTCCGCCGTGCCGAGGACCCGCTGCGGGTGGCCCGCGAGCACGCCGCCGACCTCGTCGTCGTCAAGGTCGCCCCGCTCGGCGGAGTCGCCCGCGCGCTGGAGGTCGTCGAGGCCTGCGGCCTGCCGGCCGTCGTCTCCTCCGCCCTCGACACCTCGGTCGGGCTCGCCGCCGGGGTCCGGCTCGCCGCCGCCCTGCCGCGGCTCGACCACGACTGCGGCCTCGGCACCGCCGCGCTGCTCGCCGCCGACGTCGTGCCCGACCCGCTGGCGCCCCGCGCCGGCGTGCTCACGCCCGACCGGGCCGACGCGGCCCGGGAGGCGGTCGACCCGGCCAGCCTCACGGCATACCGCAGCGGCGCGGAGCGCGAGAGCTGGTGGCGCGAGCGCCTGACCCGGGCCCACGCGCTCCTGCCGGCCTGACGTTTACCTTCCCGAAACACCCGTGACGGACCCGTAACACGGGCGCGCCGTCCCCGAAACATCGGCGCTCTTCACTGTCTCCACACCACTACCGAGGAGGCAGGGATGGAACTCACCCCAGGTGACGTCTGGGTCATGGTGTCGGCGGCGCTCGTGCTGCTCATGACCCCCGGTCTGGCGTTCTTCTACGGCGGCATGGCCCGCGCGAAGGCCGCCCTCAACATGATCATGATGAGCTTCGTCGCGGTCGGCGTGGTCGGCGTCGTGTGGGTCCTGTGGGGCTACGGCATGACGTCGGCGCCCGGGATCCTCGGCGGGCTCGTCGGCGACCCGACCGCGGACGTCGGCCTCGCCGCGCACGTCGGCACCGCCGACCTCGTGGGGATCGGCTTCGGCGCCACCTTCGCGGTCATCACCGTCGCCCTCATCTCCGGCGCGGTCGCGGACCGCACCCGGTTCGGCCCCTGGACGTGCTTCGTCGCGGTCTGGGTGACCCTCGTCTACTGCCCGCTCGCGTTCATGGTCTGGGGCGGCGGGCTGCTGTCGGCCGACGGGTGGGTCGGCCGGACGTTCGGCGAGGCGATCGACTTCGCCGGCGGCACGGTCGTCCACATCAACGCGGGCCTGGCCGCCCTCGTGCTCGTCTACGTCATCGGCTCGCGGACCGACTTCCGCGCTCCCGGCGGCCCGCACCGCCCGCACAACGTGCCGCTGATGATGATCGGCACGGCGATGCTGTGGTTCGGCTGGTTCGGCTTCAACGGCGGTGCCGCGGGGTCGGTCGAGGAGGCCGGTCTCATCTGGGTCAACACCCTGGCCGCGCCCGCGGCGGCGATGCTGGCCTGGCTCGCGGTCGAGCGGGTCCGCGACGGACGGCCCACCTCCGTGGGCGCCGCGTCGGGCGTCGTCGCCGGTCTCGTCGCGATCACGCCGGCCTGCGCCTCGGTGTCGCCGCTCGGTGCGCTCGTCGTCGGCCTCCTCGCCGGCGTCGCGTCGGCGCTCGCCGTCGGGTGGAAGTTCCGGTTCGGCTACGACGACGCCCTCGACGTGGTGGGCGTGCACCTGGTCTCCGGCCTCGTCGGGACGCTCGCGCTGGGCTTCCTGGCGATGCCGGTCGACGGGGAGGGCGGCGGCCTGCTCTACGGCGGCGGCGCCGGGCAGCTCGTGGCGCAGGTCGCGGCGACGGTGTTCACGCTGGTCTTCACCGGTGTGCTGACCTGGCTGATCGCCGTGGCGATCTCCCGGACCGTCGGCTTCCGCGTCAGCCCGGAGGACGAGGCCCGCGGCGTGGACCTGTCCGAGCACGCGGAGTCGGCCTACGCCTTCGGCGAGGAGCCCGTCAGCGGCGAGCCGCTCGGCGACCAGGTCCGCGCCTGACGCGCCGCGGGCCGGTGCCGTCGGCGCCGGCCCCCGGGGCCCCCCCCGGGGCCCGGGGCCCGGGGACCAC
>CAZONQ010000040.1:0-15181 GCA_964581125.1 uncultured Ornithinimicrobium sp. | reverse complement strand
CGGCGCCGGCCCGCGGCGCCGACCCGTGGCCCGTGGCCCGTGGCCCGTGGCCCTGGTCCCGGGCCCCGGGCGCTGGCACGATGGGACGGTGAGCGACGAGCGCCCGCGGCGGCGCGGCAGCACCCACGGGCTGGACGCGGTGGCGGCCACCGCGACGATGGTGCCCCTGCTGCCGTGCGGCGACGTCGGGGCGATGGCCGACTTCTGGGTGGCCCTGGGGCTCGAGGTGACCTACCGCCAGGAACGACCCAACCCCTACGTCGCGCTGCGCCGCGGCGGGATCGAGCTGCACTACTACGGGATGCCCGGCTGGGACCCCGGGCAGAGCCACTCGACGTGCGTCGTCGCGGTCAGCGACACCGCGCCGGTCCACGAGGCCTTCGCCGCGGGGCTGAGGGCGCTGCACGGGCGCCTGCCGGTCGCCGGCGCGCCCCGCGTCACCCGGCCCCGGCGACGGGCCAACAACCAGGGGCTCAGCGGATTCAGCCTCGTCGACCCCGCCGGCAACTGGGTGCGGGTGACGAGGAGAGCGGCCCAGGACCCGGAGCCGGGTCCTGGCGGGTCGACGGCGTGGGACGCCGCCGCCGGAGGTCCCGTGGCGCGCGCGACGGACAACGCCGTCGTCCTGGCCGACTCCCACGGCGACGTGGCGCAGGCCCGCAGGATCCTGGCCGGAGCCCTGCGGCGGTCGGTCGACGCGCCGGTCGCGGAGCGTGCCCCCGCGCTGGCCTACCTGGTCGAGCTGTGCGTGCGCGAGGGCGACCGGGCCGCCGCCGCGGGCTTCGCGGAGCAGGTCCGGGCGCTCGAGCAGGGGGCCGACGGGCTCACGCCGCAGGACCGGGCGGCGGTCGCCGCCGCGGCACGGGAGGTCGCCGACCTGGAGCGGCGGGACGGCTGAGCGACCGCTGAGGGGCGGCGGCGTCAGCGGGCGCCGGCCACCTCGCCGTCGACGTCCGTCGCGCCGCCACGCGGGAGCAGCGGCGGCGTCCGGTCGGCGGCCCACGCGAAGAGCGCCTGCAGCGCCTCGCCGTCGTCGGCCACGATGCCGTCGCCGCGGACGACCTCGTGCTCGCGGCGGCCCCGCGCGATCCACAGCCGGGTGGTGACCCCGTCGTAGACCACGCCCGCCGGCCCGGGGTTGGTGACGCTGAAGAAGTCCGCCGCCTCGACCAGCCGGAGCAGCTCGGCCTCGTCCTCCTCGGAGAGCCGCCAGCTGTCGGTCTCGAAGGAGGTGCGGCCGCCGGCGATCCCGCCCTCGACGCTGTAGCGCAGCCGCACCTCGGTGTCCGGGCGGGGCTCGCGCCGCTGGCGGCGGACGGTGCCCCGCTGGTCGGCGCGCCAGGTGAAGCCGTCGTGCAGCCGGATCAGGTAGCCGGGCGTGACGACGTCGGCGCACGCCTCGCCGTCCTGCGGCAGGCCGAGGCACGGGTCGGGCCAGTCGACGGCCTCGAGGCTGAGGACGCGGACGCCCTCGACGGGGACGCGCAGCATCCCGGCGGTCTGCTCCAGGGCCGACGCGAGCGCGGCGACGGCGGGGTGGTCGGGGGTGGTCATGGCGGGCTCCTCGGCTCGGCGGTGGTGCCGGTCAGAGCCGCGGGCGCCGCGGTGGATACCTGCGGCCCGCGCGGTCAGGCGTCGAGGAGGGTCTGGAGCAGGCGGCGCAGCTCCGCCCGGTCGTGCGGGGCCAGGGCGGCGACCGCCTCGTCGGCGGCGGCGCGGCGCCGGTCCCGCACGTCGGCGACGGTATGCCGTCCGGCGTCGGTGAGCGTCAGCAGGACCGCCCGGCGGTCGGTCGGGTCGGGCGCGCGGGTCAGCAGGCCGGCCTCCTCGAGGGCGTCGGCCACCTCCGTGGCGGAGCGGGGCGCGATGCCGAGGTGGTCGGCGAGGTGGGACACGCGGACGCCCCCGTCCGGGTGCGAGAGCCGGGCCAGGGCGAGCAGCCCCCGCTCCTGGTGGGGGCGCAGGTCGTGCTCGGCGAGCGCCTCCGTGCCGGCACGTCGCCAGCGCCGCGCGAGGCGCAGCAGCAGGTCGACCTCGGTGGGGTCGGCGGACCGGTCGGGGGGCACGTGCACAGCATACCGAGGTCGGGGAATAAGGAGGTAGCCTCAGTAGTTGGACTGGGTGCACAGACCCCGACGGCCGGCGACGACGACCGGCCCCACGACGAGAGGAGAAGCGCATGGACGACTTCTCGACACCCGGTCAGAGGCAGGGCCGCGGCCACGGCGCCGGCGCCCGCCCCGACCCCAAGGACCAGGCCCAGCTCGCCGCGCACCCGGTGAGCGGCCGCCGCGTCCTCGCCCTCTTCGCCCCGCACCGCTGGTCGATCGCCGCGGTCCTCGTGCTCATCGTCACCAGCTCCGCGCTGGGGCTGGTCAGCCCGTTCCTGGTCCGGGAGGTCGTCGACGTGGCGATCCCGCAGCAGGACGTGCGGCTCCTGCTGGTGCTCGTCGGCGCCATGGTCGGCGCCGCCGTCGTCAGCGCCGTGCTCGGCGTCCTGCAGACCTGGCTCAGCACCGCCATGGGGCAGCGGATCATGCACGAGCTGCGCACCGCCCTCTTCACCCACCTGCAGCGCCAGCCGCTGTCCTTCTTCACCCGCACCCGCTCCGGCGAGGTGCAGTCGCGCCTGACCCACGACGTCTCCGGGCTGCAGGGCGTGGTCACCTCGACCGCGACCTCGCTCGCCGGCAACGTCGCGACCGTGGTCGGCACGCTCGTCGCGATGCTGGCGATGAGCCCGACCCTCGCGCTGCTCTCCCTCGTGGTCATCCCGCCGGCCGTGGTCGTCACCCGGTCGGTCGCCCGGCTGCGCCGCGACGCCACCGACAAGCGGCAGAAGGCCCTGGCCGGGCTGCACGCCCAGGTCGAGGAGTCGCTGTCGGTCAGCGGCGCGCGGCTGAGCAAGACGCTCGGCGCGGGCCAGCTGCTCGCCGACCGCTTCCACGGGTCGAGCGCGGGGCTGCTCGACCTCGAGGTCGCCGCGCAGATCGCCGGCCGCTGGCGGCAGGCGACGATGGGCATCGTCTTCGCGGTGGTCCCGGCCGCGCTCTACCTCGTCGCCGGGCTCCCGGTCACCGGCGCCGGGATCTCGATCGGCACCCTGGTGGCGTTCACCGCCCTGCAGGCGGGCATCTTCCGGCCCGTCATGGGGCTGCTGTCGGTCGGCGTCCAGGTGACGGCGTCGATGGCGCTCTTCAGCCGGATCTTCGAGTATCTCGACCTGCCCGTCGAGGTCGCCGAGCCGGACCCGGCCCGGGCGCGCCACCTCGACCCGGCCACGGCCCGCGGCGAGCTGCGGCTCGAGGGCGTGACCTACCGCCACCCCGGCGCGGACCGCGACGCGCTGTCCGACGTCGACCTCACGGTGCCGGCCGGCGCCACCGTCGCGCTGGTCGGCCACACCGGATCGGGCAAGAGCACGCTCGCCTCGCTCCTCACCCGGCTCGACGACCCGACCCGCGGACGCGTCACGCTGGACGGGATCGACCTGCGCGACCTGCCCTCGCCCGAGCGGGCCGCCGTCGTCGGCGTGGTCTCCCAGGAGACCTACCTGCTGCACGCGACGATCCGCGAGAACCTGCGCTTCGCCAACCCCGACGCCACCGACGAGCAGGTCGAGCAGGCCGCGCGCGACGCCCAGGTGCACGAGCTCATCGCCTCGCTGCCCGACGGCTACGACACGGTGGTCGGCGCGCGCGGCCACCGCTTCTCCGGCGGCGAGCAGCAGCGCATCGCGCTGGCCCGCACGCTGCTGCGCGACCCCCGGGTGCTCGTCCTCGACGAGGCCACGAGCGCCCTCGACACCCGCACCGAGGCCGCCATCCAGGAGGCCCTGGACCGGGTGGGGCGGGACCGCACCGTCGTCACGATCGCGCACCGCCTGTCCACCGTGCGCCGGGCCGACCTCATCGTCGTCCTCGAGCAGGGCCGGGTCGTCGAGCGCGGCACCCACGAGGAGCTGCTCGCCCTCGACGGCAGGTATGCCGCTCTCGTCGCCGCGGGCGACCGCGAGCCGGCCTCCGAGGTGGCGCTCGCCGCGTGAGGGCCCGGCACGGCCGCCGGCGTGCCGGGCGCACGGCTGGCACGTCCACAGGCGCTGCCCTGTGGTGGCGACCCCGGCGTGTCGGGCACAAGGACGGGGTGTCCTGCGGCGTGTCGGTCGCCAGGGCGACCATCCTGCACAAGCCCGCACGAACGCCGGGGGCGCCAGGCGGTCGGCTGGCTGCCGGGGGCGGGTCGTCCGTGGTGGACTGGGCCCATGATGATCCGGCCCGCCGAGCTGGCGGCGATCAGGGACGGGCGGGTGGACCTGGCGTTCCGGCGCTGGGACCGCCCGCGCGTGCGCGTCGGGACGCGCATGCGCACCGCCGTCGGCCTCGTCGAGGTGACCTCCGTCGAGCGGGTGGCGCTCGGGGCGCTGCGCGCGGAGGACGCCCGCCGGGCGGGAGCGGCCTCCCTGGCCGCGCTCAAGGAGGGGCTGCGCCACCGCACGGACGGCCCGGTCTGGCGCGTGGGGCTGCGCTGGGCCGGCCCGGACCCGCGCGACGCCCTGAGGGAGCAGGTCCCGAGCCCCGCCGAGGCCGAGGAGCTGCTCGCCTGGCTCGACCGCCTGGACTCCGCGTCCCCGCACGGTCCGTGGACCCGCGCCACCCTGGAGATCATCGACCGCTCGCCGGGGGTCCGCGCGCCCGAGCTGGCCGCCGAGCTCGGTCGCGAGACGCTCTCCTGGAAGGCCGACGTGCGCAAGCTCAAGGAGAGGGGGCTCACCGAGTCGCTCGCCATCGGCTACCGGCTCTCCCCGCGCGGAGAGGCGGTCCTGGACCACGGAGGGCCGCCCCGGCAGCGCCCGCCGCGCCAGGAGGGCACCCCGCTGCCGCGCACGATCGGCGCCCCCGCGACCGGCGCGCTGCGGGCCGAGGGCGTCACCACCCTGGAGCAGGTCGCGGAGTGGACGCAGGAGGGTCTGCTGGCCCTGCACGGCGTGGGCCCGGTCGCGGTCGCGCGGCTGGCCGAGGCGCTCGAGGCGCGCGGCAGGGGCTTCCCGCCCTCCTGACGACTCCGCCCGCCTGCGGAGGCGGTGCACGGCATACCCCCTGCCGGAACGCGTTAGGTGACCCCGCGCGCGGGCGATATCCTCTGTGGGTCACGCTTCCCTCCCCCGACCACTTCGTGAGGTGCCCCGTGCCGACCGGCAAGGTCAGGTTCTACGACGAGGACAAGGGCTTCGGCTTCCTGTCCAGCGACGAAGGACAGGACGTCTACGTCCCGCGCTCGGCGCTGCCCGAGGGCGTGTCCGCGCTGCGCCGCGGCACCCGGGTGGAGTTCGACATCGTCGCCGGACGCCGCGGCGACCAGGCCCTGCACGTGCGGCTCCTCGAGCCGGCGCCGTCCGTCTCGCGCGGGCTGACGCTGCGCGACCGGCGCCCCGCCGAGGACATGGTCGTCGTGGTCGAGGACCTCATCGCGCTGCTCGACAACGCCTCCACCTCGCTGCGCAAGGGGCACTACCCCGACCGTCGCCAGGGTGCCGCGGTGGCCAAGGCGCTGCGCGCGGTCGCCGACCAGTTCGAGGCCGGGAGCTGAGCGCGGTGGCCGCCCCCAAGCTGGACAACGTCCTCGCCTCGGCGCTCGAGGCCGCCCGCGCGGCGGCCGAGGAGATCGCCGAGCCGGGCACCGTCGGCGACCACCTCGGCGTCGTCATGGAGGGCGATCGGGTCGCGACCCACAGCTTCGCGTGCACGGCCGGCGCCTACCCCGGGTGGCGCTGGGCCGTCACGCTCTCCCGCGTGCCCCGCGCCCGCACCGCCACCGTGAGCGAGGTCCACCTGCTCCCCGGCGAGGGCGCGCTGCTCTCGCCCGACTGGGTCCCCTACGCCGAGCGGCTGGCCCCCGGCGACATCGGCGCCGGCGACCGCACCCCCTACGTCGAGGCGGACCCGCTCCTCGAGCCCGGCTTCGAGGCGACCGGCGAGGAGGAGGTCGACCGGGTCGCCCTCTGGGAGCTCGGCCTCGGCCGCCCGCGGGTGCTCTCGGCCGAGGGCCGGGACGCCGCCGCCACCCGCTGGCTCGAGGGCGAGCACGGGCCGACCAGCGAGACCGCCCGCAAGGCGCCCGCGCCGTGCTCCACGTGCGGCTACTTCGTCCCGATGGCCGGCGCGCTGCGCTCGGTCTTCGGCGTCTGCGCCAACCCGTGGTCGCCCGCCGACGGCTCGGTCGTCGCCCTGGGCTTCGGCTGCGGGGCGCACAGCGAGGTCGACGTGGAGCACCGCCAGCCGGAGCGGGTCGACCCTCCGGTCCTCGACGACGAGGCCGAGATCGAGTTCGTCGAGCGCTGACCGGGCCCGCGACCGCGTCCGCCGGCCTCAGTCCGCGAGCTCGGCGTTGCCGCGCCCCCGGCGCACGTAGCCGTAGCCCAGCAGCCCGCCGACGATCCCCGCGACCGGGACCCACACCCACCAGGACCGGTCGCCGGCGCGCAGCGAGGGCACGAGCAGCAGCACCGCGAGCACGACGACCCACGCGCAGACCCCCCAGAGGACGAGCAGGGTGGTGCGCACGCCGGGGTCGGGCACCGTGACGTCGTCCGGACTCGCCGGACGGGGCGGGGGTGCGGGGCTGGTCACGCCACTACGCTAGCGCGCATGTCCGTCACCGCACCCACGCGCGGCGAGTCCTCGCTCGACCGCTACTTCAAGATCACCGAGCGAGGCTCGACCGTCAGCCGCGAGATCCGCGGTGGGCTGGCCACGTTCTTCACGATGGCCTACATCGTCGTCCTCAACCCCCTCATCATCGGCACCGTCCCGGACGGCACCGGCGAGCTGCTGGCCGGGGGCGACCTCGGCGTCATCGCCGCGTGCACCGCGCTGGTCGCGGGCGTCATGACCATCCTCATGGGCGCGGTCGCCAACTACCCGCTCGCCCTGGCCACCGGGCTCGGCCTCAACGCCTTCGTGGCCTACGGCGTCGCCAGCCTCGAGGGGATGACCTGGGCCGACGCGATGGGCCTGGTCGTGCTCGAGGGCCTCATCATCCTCGTGCTCGTGCTCACCGGCTTCCGGGAGGCCGTCTTCCGCGCCATCCCGGCCCAGCTCAAGACCGCGATCAGCGTCGGCATCGGCCTGTTCATCACGATCGTCGGCCTCGTCGACGCCGGCGTCGTCCGCAAGCCGGCCGGCGGGCCGGTCCCGGTCGAGCTCGGCATCGGCGGCTTCCTCGCCGGCTGGCCGACGCTGGTCTTCGTCGTCGGGCTCTTCCTCATCGCGGCGCTGCTCACGCTCCGCGTGCAGGGGGCGATCCTCTACGGCATCGTCACCGCCACCGTGCTCGCGATCGTCGTCGAGGCCCTCGCGAAGGTCGGTCCCCAGGCGGCGGACGGCTCCAACCCGACCGGCTGGGCGCTCAACGCCCCGGCTCTGCCCGAGTCCGTCGTGCGCGTCCCCGACCTCGGTCTCCTCGGCCACTTCGACCTGCTGGGCTCCTTCAGCGCGATCGGCACCACCGCGGTGGTCCTGCTCGTCTTCACCCTCATGCTGGCCGACTTCTTCGACACGATGGGCACGATGGTGGCCGTCGGCTCCGAGGCAGGCCTCCTCGACGAGGACGGCAACCCGCCCAACACGCGCCGGATCCTCGTCGTCGACTCGGTCGCCGCGGCCGCCGGCGGTGCCGCGGGCGTCAGCAGCAACACCTCCTACATCGAGTCGACCGCCGGCGTCGGCGAGGGCGCCCGCACCGGCCTGGCCTCGGTCGTCACCGGCGTGCTCTTCCTGCTCGCGACCTTCTTCACACCGCTCGTCGAGGTGGTCCCGCACGAGGCCGCGACCCCGGCGCTGGTCATCGTCGGCTTCCTCATGATGCAGCAGGTCACCGGGATCGACTGGGACGAGCTGGAGATCGCGATCCCGGCCTTCCTCACGATCGTCGTCATGCCCTTCACCTACTCGATCACGGCGGGCATCGGCGCCGGCTTCGTCAGCTACGTCCTGCTCAAGGTCGTGCGCGGGCGTGCCGCGAGGGTGCACCCGCTGATGTGGATCGTCGCGGTGCTCTTCGTCGTCTACTTCGCGATCGACCCCATCCGCGGCTGGCTGGGCGCCTGACCGCCGCCCGCACCCCATACCCGACCGGCCCGTCCCCGTCCGCGGGGGCGGGCCGGACGCGTGCCCCGACCCCCGAGATCGTTAACCGAGGTAATGAGCTAGACTAACGACCTGTGCCCGATCCCGCGTCCGTCCCCGCCCTCGCCCACCGGTTGCGCATCGTCTGCATGAGGGTGGCCCGCCGGGTCCGCTACGACGCGGGCAACACCGTGGCGCCCCACCACTTCAGCGTCCTCGTGCGCCTCTCCGAGCAGCCGCGCACCGTCGGCGAGCTCGCCGGCATCGAGCAGGTGAGCGCGCCCAGCATGAGCCGGACGGTCGCCCAGCTGGTCGACGCGGGGTATGTCGTGCGCTCGCCGGACGAGCACGACGGCCGGCTCGTGCGGCTCACCCTCTCGGCGGAGGGCCAGGAGCGCGTGCGCGTCGAGCGGGCCCACCGGGACGCCTGGATGACCGAGCGCCTGGAGGGCCTGAGCCTGGAGGACCGCGAGCTGCTGCGGCGCGCCGCCGACCTCATCGACGAGCTGGTGGCGCGGTGAGCGGCGTCTTCAGCGCGCTCTCGGTGCGCAACTACCGCATCTACGCCACCGGCGCGCTCATCTCCAACACCGGCACCTGGATGGGCCGCGTCGCCCAGGACTGGGTGGTGCTCACCGAGCTCACCGACAACTCCGCCTCGGCGCTCGGCGTCGTCACCGGCCTGCAGTTCCTCCCCATCGTCCTGCTGACGCCGGTGGCGGGCGCGCTCAGCGACGCCTTCCCCAAGCGCAAGGTCATGATGGTCAGCCAGTCCCTCATGGCGCTGTTCGCGCTCGTCATGGGCTTCTGGGTGATGACCGGCTCGATGCAGCTGTGGCACATGTACCTGCTGGCCTTCCTCTCCGGGTGCGCCTCGGCGATCGACGCCCCGGCCCGCCAGGCCTTCGTCTCGGAGATGGTGCCCCCGGAGCGGCTCACCAACGCGGTGGGCCTCAACAGCGCGTCCTTCCACTTCGGGCGCCTCATGGGCCCCGGCTCGGCGGGCCTGCTCATCGCCGCCGTGGGCACCGCGCCCACGCTCATCGTCAACGCCTTCACCTTCGTGGCCGTGATCGTGGCCCTCATGATGATGGACGTCACCGAGCTGGCGCCCATGCCGGACCGGACCGGCAAGGGCAGGGCCAAGGTCCGCGAGGGGGTCGCCTACGTGCGCCGGCGGCCCGACATCATCCTCATCATGGTCGTGGCCTTCATGCACGGCACCTTCGGGATGAACTTCCAGCTCACCAACGCGCTGATGTCCACCGAGATCTACGGCAAGGGCGTGGAGGAGTACGGCATCACCGGCTCCATCATGGCGATCGGCTCCCTCGGGGGCGCGCTGATGGCCGCCCGGCGCGAGCGCCCCCGGTGGCGCCTGCTGCTGGGCTCGCTGGCCGGCTTCTCCTTCGTCACGCTCTTCCTGGCGCTGGCGCCCACCTTCACGCTCTACACCCTGCTGCTCGTGCCGACCGGGCTCACCGCCCTCACCGTGATGGTCACCGCCAACGCGATGGTGCAGCTGTCCGTGGACCAGGCGGTCCGGGGCCGCGTCATGGCGCTCTACATGGCGGTCTTCTTCGGCGGGACGCCGCTGGGCTCGCCGATCATCGGCTGGATCGGGGAGGTCTTCGGCGCCCGCTGGACGATCCTCATCGGCACCATCGCGTGCGGCCTCACCGCCGCCGCTGCGATCATCTACCTGATGAAGCACGACAACCTGCGGCTGCGCCTGCGCGCGAGCTGGCTGCGCCCCGTCTACCTGGAGCGGGGTCTGACCGAGCCGCTGCCGGAGAAGGTGAACTGATGACCCCACGCACGCGACGCGTCATCGTCCTGATCGCGCTGGCGGCGCTCCTGCTCGCGCCGGTCCTGGCCACGGTCGTCTGACGCGATGGCCGACGCCTTCACCACCCGACCGACGCTCACCGGCACCTTCGGGATGGTGTCCAGCACCCACTGGCTGGCCTCCCAGGCGGCGATGCGGATGCTCGAGCTGGACGGCAACGCCGCGGACGCGGCGGTGGCCGCCGGGCTCGTGCTGCAGGTCGTGGAGCCGCACCTCAACGGTCCCGGCGGCGACCTGCCGCTCATCGTGGCGTCCGCGCAGGACCCCGTGCCGCGCGTGCTGTGCGGCCAGGGCCCGGCGCCGGCGGCCGCCACGCCGGAGCACTTCGCGTCCGTCGGCCTCGACCGGGTCCCCGGCTCCGGGCCGCTGGCGACCGCGGTCCCGGGCGCCTTCGACGCCTGGATGGTGCTGCTGCGCGACCTCGGCACGATGACGGCCCGGCAGGTCGCCGGCCCGGCCCTGCACTACGCGTCGCACGGCCACCCGGTGCTGGCCCGCGTGTGCCGCACGATCGAGACCGTCCGGACGCTCTTCGAGACCGAGTGGACCACCTCGGCCGCGCAGTGGCTGCCCGGGGGTCGGGTCCCCGAGCCGGGCACGCTCGTGGCCAACACCGCCTGGGCGGGCACCCTCGAGCGGCTCGTCGCCGAGGAGGAGGCTCGCGGGGGCACGCGCGAGCAGGGGATCGACGCGGTCCGGCGCGCGTGGTCGCACGGGTTCGTCGCCGAGGCCGTCTGCGCGGCCGCGGCCCGCCCCGCGCGCCACCCCGGCGGTGCGGTCCTGCCCGGGGTCCTCACCGCCGAGGACCTCGCCGGGTTCGAGGCCGCGTGGGAGGACGCGGTCACCCTCGACTGGCGCGGGCACACCGTCGCCAAGACCGGCCCGTGGGGCCAGGGCCCGGCGCTGCTGCAGGTCCTGCAGACCGTCGACGCCGTCGGCCACGACGACCTCGGCACCGTCGACGGCCTGCACACGCTCGTCGAGGCGTGGAAGCTCGCGATGGCCGACCGGGAGGCCTGGTACGGCGACAGCACGGACGTCCCGCTCGACGACCTCCTCGACCCGTCCTACGCCGCGGAGCGGGCCGCGCTCGTGGGCCGGGGGGCGAGCCGGGAGCTGCGCCCCGGGTCGCCGGGCGGACGGGAGCCGCGCCTCGCCCTGCACGCGCTGGCCGTGGAGGGCGCCGAGCTCGAGGACGTCACCGCCGGCGAGCCCACGGTGCGCCGCGAGCCGGCCCCGGCCGTCACCCCCGAGGGCGAGGTGCGCGGCGACACCTGCCACGTCGACGTCGTCGACCGCTGGGGCATGCTCGTCTCGGCCACGCCGAGCGGCGGGTGGCTGCAGTCCTCGCCGTTCATCCCCGAGGTGGGCTTCGCCCTCGGCAGCCGCCTGCAGATGACCTGGCTCGAGCAGGGCCTGCCCAGCTCGCTCGTCCCCGGCCGGCGACCACGGACCACCCTGACGCCCACGCTCGTCCTGCGCGACGGCATACCCGTCCTCGCGTGCGGGAGCCCCGGGGGCGACCAGCAGGACCAGTGGCAGAGCGTCTTCCTGCTCCGCCACCTCGTCTCCGGCCTGCCGCTCCAGGAGGCGATCGACGCGCCGCAGCTGCACACGACGAGCTTCCCCGCCAGCTTCCACCCACGGGCCACCGAGCCCGGCGTCGTCGTCGTCGAGCCGCGCCTGGGCGACGACCTGCTGGACGGGCTGCGCGACCGCGGGCACGAGGTCGTGCTGCAGGGGCCGTGGTCGCTGGGACGGATGTGCGCCGTCGCGCGCGACCCGCGGACCGGTGTCGTGTCCGCGGGGGCCAACCCGCGGGGCATGCAGGGCTACGCAGTCGGACGCTGACCCGGTGCATCGCCTAGCGTGGTGCACCGGAGAACGAGGCAGGAGAACCCGTGGCAGCCCCCACCAAGATCGCCAGGCTGGCGCTCAAGTACGGACCCGTCGTCTACACCCTCGCGCAGAAGTACGGCCCGCAGGTCGCCGAGCAGCTGCTCCGTCAGCGCGAGCCCGCGCAGCGCTACGTCGCGTCCCAGCGGCAGCGCGTGTCCGCCCGCCGGCTGGCGCTGCGGCACGCCGACTCGGTCGTGGAGGGCAGCCTGCAGCAGGTCTTCCACGCCGGGGAGGCCTACTGGGTCGTGTTCTCCCGCAACGAGCCCGTGGGCACGCACCCGCACACCAACATCCCCTACGAGTCGCTCCTGCTCAACGCCGACCCGGCCAAGCGGGTGCGTCCCGAGGAGCTGCGCCGCACCGTGCACCTGCCGCGGCGGCAGAAGCGCTGATGGAGCCCGACCGCTACCGCAGCCTGCGCGCGGACTACGAGGGGGAGGGGCTGGGCGAGGAGAGCTGCCCCGCCGCGCCGCTGACCATCGTGCAGGACTGGCTGGACGCCGCCGTGCGCCGCCAGCTCGAGCAGGGCGACGTCCCCGAGCCGATGGCGATGTCGGTGGCGACCGTCGACGAGGACGGCCTGCCCGACGTGCGGACGGTGCTGCTGCGCTCCTTCGACGCGCGCGGCCCGGGCTTCTTCACCAGCACGCTGTCGACCAAGGGGCGCCAGCTGGCGGCCAACCCGGGGGCGGCCGCCTCGCTCACCTGGCCGTCGATGTTCCGTGCGGTCCGTTTCCGGGGGTATGCCGAGCAGCTGCCGGTCGAGGAGGTGGCCGCCTACTTCCGCGGGCGCCCGTGGGGCGCCCGGGTGGGGGCGCACGCCTCGGCCCAGTCCCGGCCGGTGCCGGACCGCGCGACCCTCGAGGCGGCCTACCGGGAGGCCGCGGAGCGCTATCCGGACACCGGGCGCCCCGACGACGTCCCGGTGCCCGAGGGGTGGGGCGGCTACCGGATCGTCCCGGTCCGCGTGGAGCTGTGGGCGGGGCGGCCGAGCCGCCTGCACGACCGGATCGTGTGGGAGCGGGTGGGGCCCGGCGGGCTCGACGAGCCGGCCGCCTGGAGACGGTCCCGGCTGGCGCCGTGAGCGTCCCCAGCCGTGGGCGGGCCGGTGTCGGAGGGGACTCGTAGGATGGCTGGCGTGAGCGAGCTGATCGACACCACCGAGATGTACCTGCGGACCATCCTCGAGCTCGAGGAGGACGGGGTCGTCCCGATGCGTGCCCGGATCGCCGAGCGGCTCGAGCAGTCCGGCCCCACCGTCTCCCAGACCGTGGCGCGGATGGAGCGTGACGGCCTGGTGCACCTGGACGAGGACCGCCACCTCGAGCTCACCGCGGAGGGACGGGCCGCGGCGGTCCGCGTCATGCGCAAGCACCGTCTCGCCGAGCGGCTCCTCACCGACGTCATCGGCCTGGACCCGGCCTACGTCCACGAGGAGGCGTGCCGCTGGGAGCACGTCATGAGCGAGGAGGTCGAGCAGCGCATCCTCTCGCTCGTCGCCGACGCGACCACCTCGCCCTACGGCAACCCGGTGCCCGGCCTCGAGGAGTTCGGCCACCCGGCCTCCGAGCCGCCCGCGGGCCGGCCGAGCCACGAGATCGCCGAGGAGGCCGCGGGCGAGAAGGCGTCCACGCGGGTCGTCCGGCTGGGGGAGGCGGCCCAGGTCGACCCCGAGGTGCTGGGGCTGCTCCTGGAGTCCGGCGTGCGGCCCGGGGCGGACGTTCTCGTCTGGGCCGAGGACGGGCGCACGATCGTCGAGGCCGTCGACGGGCAGGCGGTCTCGCTGCCGACCGACGTCGCCTCGCACATCTTCTGCAGCTGAGACGTCCGTCGGGCCGGCCCCCGGACGCGCCGGACGGGCCCGAGGTTGCGTCCACGACGTGTGAGTTCAGTCACACGGAGGGCCTGCGGGGGGCCCGACGAGCCCGTGTCCTCGCTGGTCGGCACGGGTCCCGGAGGGGTCGGGGTCTCTCGATGTCCACAGGTTCGTTACCGGAGCGTGACAAAACGCGAGCCGTGTGTGTAGCCTTCCTGACGTTCCTCTCCCCTGGAGGAGCCC
The DNA here is from genome assembly GCA_964581125.1 of uncultured Ornithinimicrobium sp. GTDB lineage: Bacteria > Actinomycetota > Actinomycetes > Actinomycetales > Dermatophilaceae > Ornithinicoccus. Next base: position 1,251 of record CAZONQ010000040.1, on the reverse strand, counting down.
CACGACACGCACGCCGAGTCCTGTCAGCGTGTCCGGGAGTCAGCACGAACACCGCGCGACAGGAGCGGGGGACCCGAACCGGGGCCGCGAGGCTCCTCGGGGCTAACGGTCCGGCGCCCACCGGACCGAGGGACGCTCCATCCCTAGCCCGACAGCTCACCCCGCAGGCGCTCCGGAGGAATCACGACGTGACGCAGCGCACCCACGGTCGGCACCGTCAGCCGTCCCGCCTGAGCACCACCGCCCTCACCCGTTCGGCCGCCGTCGCGGCCACCTCGACCGGCCTGATCGCCGGCACCGCCGCCACGGCCGGTGCCGCCCCGACCAGCCCCCAGGAGCCCGTCTCCGGCGTCGCCGCCGCCGACGCCCTGGTGGAGGTCGTCCAGACCGTCGCCGCCGCCGAGCTCCCCGCGGTCGCCGCCCCGGCCCCCGAGGCCTCCGGCGACGACGCCGTCAGCTTCGGCACCTCCGGCTTCACCGCCGTGAACGTGGTCGTCGAGACCCCGGCCGTCGAGCAGGCGCAGACCGCCGTCGAGGAGCGCACCACCGAGGCCGCGAGCCGCACCGAGGCGCGCACGGCGCCGGTCGAGCCGGTCGCCGAGCCGGAGCCGGAGCCCGCCCCCGAGCCGGAGCCGGCCCCCGAGCCGGAGCCCGCCCCCGAGCCGGCCCAGCAGGCCGCCCCCGCCCCGACCGGCGGCATCCTCGGCATCGCCGCCGCCTACACGGGCATCTACTACGTCTACGGCGGCAGCACCCCGGCCGGCTTCGACTGCTCGGGCTACACCCAGTACGTCTTCGCCCAGGCCGGCATCTCCCTGCCCCGCACCGCCGCCGCCCAGCAGGCCGCCGCCACCCCGGTCAGCAACCCGCAGCCGGGCGACCTGGTGTTCTTCGGCTACCCCGCCTACCACGTGGGCATCTACGCCGGCAACGGCATGATGTACGACTCGGGCAAGCCGGGCATCCCGACCCAGCTGCGCCCCGTCTTCAGCGGCGTGTCCGGCTACGGCCGGGTCGGCTGACCCAGAGGCACTCCTCGCGCGAGGGCCCCGCCCGGACAGGCTCTGTCCGGCCGGGGCCCTCGTGCGTCCTCTCCCCGCCCGACCGGGCGCGCGTTCTGCACGCCCGGAGATCCCGACCGGGCGCGCGTTCTGCACGCGGCTCCTTCCCGACCGGGCGCGCGTTCTGCACGCGGCTCCTTCCCGACCGGGCGCGCGTTCTGCACGCCCGGAGATCCCGACCGGGCGCGCG
>CAZONQ010000039.1:13639-20134 GCA_964581125.1 uncultured Ornithinimicrobium sp. | reverse complement strand
CCGCTCAGCACGGCGGGGACGAGCACGAGCGGCTCGTCGGTCAGCCGGCCGTGCCCGACGAGCGGCTTGTCCAGCACGACGCGGCCGGGCCCGGCCCAGTGGACGCGTGGGTGCAGCTGCCCCAGCGTCACGTCCAGCCCCTCGGTGCCGATCTGCCCGCACCGCACGGCGACCTCCTCCCGCCCCGCGCGCTCGAGCTCGGCGGCGAGCTCCGGCGGCACGAGGATCCGCCACAGCGCCAGCAGCCGGTCGGCCAGCGCCGGGCCCAGCCGCCCGTCGTCCGCGAGGTCCTGCAGCCGGCCCGGCACCGGCCGGCCGGTCGTCGCGAGCTCGGCGGCGGTCTCGTCGGCGTGCCTCCCCGCGACCCGGTCCAGCTCGTCGGCGAGCGTGGTCGACCCGCGCACGGGCGTCGCGGTGACGCAGGGGAACGGTCCGCGCCCGCCCGGGGGCAGCAGGTCCCGGACGAGGGCCATGTCGGGACGGGACAGGGCCCTGCGCACCGGCCCGACCACGGACCCCACGACCGGGTGACGCTCCCCGCTCAGGCCGAGGCGCAGCAGCCAGCTCAGCTCGACGAGCGGGGAGGTCTGGAAGCGGACGCGCGCCATCGTGCCCACGCCCAGGTCCACGCGTTTCATGCCGATCCCCTCTGCGGTGCTCCGGGTCCAGCATGCCACCGGGGACGGCGGACGTCAGGACGCGGCGTCGAGCCCCTTGCTCCGCAGCGCCTCGCGGGTGCTGGGGTTGACCGACGGACGGAAGGGCACCTCCACGACCTCGGCGGCCACCGGCACGCCCGGCTCGTCGGCATACTCGTCCGGCAGGTGGACGCGCAGCCGCGTCCCGAGGGCCGACAGCGCCACCGGCACGAAGCCCATCGCGATGTTGGTCCCCAGCTCGGGCGACCACCACGGCGAGGTGAGGTAGCCCACCGGGTCGTCGTCCTCCGCGCCGCTCACCAGCCAGAAGTCGGGTGCGTAGTCGGTGATCGGCCGCCCGCCCACGAGCATGCCCACCAGCTGCTGGGCGTATGGGGTCTCGCCCGCCTCGATCTGGGTCCTGACCTCCTCGAGGCGGGCCTTGCCGATGTAGTCGGCCGTCTTCTTCCGCGGCACCTGGTAGCCCAGGTTGACCTGGAAGGGCAGCGTCTCCAGGTCCATGTCCTGCCCCCAGGACAGGATGCCCGCGGCGATCCGCCGGTGGTGCGCCGGCGCGATGACCCGCAGGTCGTGCCGCTCGCCGGCGCTGAGGATCGCCGCCCACAGCCGCTCGGCGTGCAGGGTCGCGTCGCGCAGGTAGATCTCGTAGCCCTTCTCCCCGGAGAAGCCGGTCTGGGAGACCACCACGTCCAGCCCGTCGACGGTCGTCGACATCAGCCCGTAGGAGGGGACGTCGAGCACGTCCTCGCCGACGAGGTCGACCATGAGGTCCGCCGAGCGCGGCCCCTGGATCTGCACGGGCGCCACGTCGAGCTCCCGGATCCGCACGTCCATCCCGAGCCCGACGTTGACGCCCTGCAGCCACAGGACCAGGTCGGAGTCGGAGCAGCTGAACCAGAACTCGTCCTGCGCGAGCCGCAGCAGCACCGGGTCGTTGATGATCCCGCCCTCCTCGTTGCAGAGGATGACGTAGCGGGCGCGCATCGGCGAGATCCGCGTCGCGTCCCGCGTGATGACCCGGTCGACGAACGCCTGGGCGTCGGGGCCGACGACCTGGATCTGCCGCTCGACCGCGACGTTCCACAGGGTGACGTCGTTGACGAGCGCGTCGTACTCCGCCATGGCGCCGCCGTCCTCGGGCCGGACGTAGCCGCGCGGGTGGTACATCCGGTTGTAGACCGTGGCTCTCCAGCAGCCTGCCTGGTGCGACAGCTCCCAGTAGGGCGACTTGCGCACCCTGGTGGAGATCAGCATCTCCACCGGCGTGCGGCCCGACTGCCGCAGGTTGATCGGGACCGTGCGGTCCCGCTGGTCGACCGTGGGGATGTTGGCACCGTCGAGAGCCATCGCCACCACGTCCTTTCTGCGCCGTGCACCGAGGGGACGAAGACCGTCATGTGGGACGTAGTGCCCACGATATGGGCGTCCGTCGGTCGGCGCAAGGCCAGGCGGCTACGGGGTCGAGGGGGTGCTCGGGCGCCCCTCCACCTCGGCCCGCTCGAACCTCATGAGCTGGGTGACGTGCGAGGGGTTGAGCTCCTCGACGGTGCCCACCTGCAGCAGCTGCATCGTGCGCCGGACCTGCTCGGCCAGGATCTGGATCATGCGGTCCACGCCCTCGCGCCCGCCGGCCATGAGGCCGTAGAGGTAGGCGCGTCCGACGAGCGTGAACCTCGCGCCCAGGGCGAGCGACGCGACGACGTCGGCGCCGTTGCGGATGCCGGTGTCCAGCATGACCTCGACGTCCTGGCCGACCTCGCGCACCACGTGCGGGAGCAGGTGGAAGGGCACGGGCGCGCGGTCCAGCTGCCGGCCGCCGTGGTTGGACAGCACGATCGCGTCGACGCCGTGGTCGGTCAGCCGGCGGGCGTCCTCGACGGTCTGGACCCCCTTGACGGCCAGCTTGCCGGGCCACATGGCCCGGATCTCGGCGAGGTCGGCGAAGGAGATCGAGGGGTCCATCGCGGCGTTGAGCAGCTCGCCGACCGTGCCGCCGGTGGAGGACAGGGAGGCGAACTCCAGCTTGGGGGTGGTGAGGAAGTCCCACCACCACCAGGGGCGGGTGGACGCGTCCAGCACCGTGGACAGGGACAGCTGGGGAGGTATGGAGAAGCCGTTGCGGGAGTCCCGCAGCCGCGCCCCGGCGACGGGGGTGTCGACGGTGAAGAAGAGGGTGTCGTAGCCCGCGGCGGCCGCCCGCTCGACGAGGCCGTAGGAGATCTCCCGCTGGCGCATGACGTAGAGCTGGAACCAGTTGCGGCCCAGCGGGTTGGCGGCCTTGACGTCCTCGATCGAGGTGGTGCCCAGCGTGGACAGGGTGAACGGGATGCCGGCGGCGCCCGCGGCGCCCGCCCCGGCGACCTCGCCCTCGGTCTGCATGAGCCGGGTGAAGCCGGTGGGGGCGATGCCGAAGGGCAGGGCGGAGCTGCCGCCGAGGATCTGCGTGGTGGTGTCGACCCGCGAGACGTCGTTGAGGATCGCGGGGTGGAACTCGACGTCCTGGAAGGCCTGGACCGAGCGGGCCATCGAGATCTCCTCGTCGGCGGCGCCGTCGGTGTAGTCGAACGCGGCGGCGGGCGTGCGGCGCTTGGCGATCCGTCGCAGGTCCTCGACCGTGAGGGCCGCGGCGAGGCGACGCTTCTTGGCGTCACGCTCCCACGGCTTGAACCTCATCAGCTCGAAGATCTCGGCCGGCTGGGGGATCTGTCGTCGGACCATGGGTGTCTCCTTCGTGGCGCGGTCGGACCGGTCGGCGGCCTGCGGGACGTCCGTGCGGCACGGGACGCCCTCAGCCCAGCTTGCGGAGGGCCCGGCCCAGCCGGTCGGCCTGCTCGACGACGAGCGCACCGACCTCGGCGTGGCGTCCCTCGAGGCGGAAGGTCGGGCCGGACACGCCGATCGCGGCCGCGACGTGGTCGTCGGCACCGAGGACCGGGGCCGCGACGGCGTCGAGGCCCTCCTCGAACTCCTCCGACGCGGTGGCGTAGCCGTGCTCGCGGGCCGTGGCGATGTCCGCCTCGAGCTCCTGGCGGTCGGCGAGCGAGCGGGAGGTGCACCGCTCCAGCTCGCCGTCCGGCAGCTCGAGCGCGCCGCAGGCGTAGAAGACCTTGCCCAGCGCCGAGCAGTGCGGCGGCACGTCGATGCCCATCCAGCTGGTCGCGCCGACGACGTAGCGCGAGTCGATCTGGGCCGCGTGGACGACGGAGTCGCCGCGGGGGACCCCGAGGTTGACCGTCTCGCCCGTGCTCTCGGCGATCCGCTCCAGGTAGGGCTGGGCCACCGTGACGATGGCCTCGGTCCGGTCGAAGCGCGTGGCGTAGTGCGCGAACAGGGCGCCGCCCCGGAAGGCGCCGTCCGGGTCGCGCTCGAGCAGGCCGTTGCGCTCCAGCGCCATGAGCAGCCGGGAGACCGTGGAGCGCGCCAGCCCGCTGGTCTCGACCAGCTCGGTGGCGGTGACCGGCTCGGGAGCGTGGATGACCACGGACAGCAGGCTCGCTGCCCGGTCGACCGCCTGTGCTCCGCTCACACCACCAGACCTTAGTTCAGCCACCGACGCCCGGGCCGCGCGGTCCCCGGCCCTCGCGCCGGGCGTCACCCCTCGAGGTCGTGGCTGAGCGGCTCCGGGCCCGCCGCGGCGCGCCGGGCCAGGACGTAGAGCAGGTCGGAGGCCCGGTTGAGGTAGGTCAGCGCGGGCCCGGGGACCCCGCCCTCGCGCCGGCGGCCCACCGTCACCAGCCGCCGCTCCGCCCGGCGCACGGCCGCGCGGGCGACGTCGAGAGTCGCCGACGCCCAGCTGCCGCCCGGCACCACGAAGGCGGTGCCCAGGGGCCGCTCCGCCGTGAGCCGGTCGATGAGGTCCTCCACCTCGGCGACCATCTCGGGCGTCACGACCGACACACCGGGGACCAGCCGGTCCCGGGCCCCGGGCGCGCTGACGACGTCCGCGCCCACGACGAAGAGGGCCCGCTGGACGGCCAGCACGTGCCCCGCCAGGGCCGGGTCGTCGGCGTTGGCGGCGCGCGCCAGCCCCAGGGCGGACACCGCCTCGTCGACCGCGCCGACGAGCTCGACGACCGGGTCGTCCTTGCCGACCCGGCCTCCCAGGAGCGTGCCGGTGCTGCCGTCGTCGCCCAGGCCGGTGCAGATCCTCATGCGGCGCCTCCCTGCCCGCCGGCGACGGCCGTGGCCGACGACGTCCACGGTGCGGGGTCGGCGAAGAACTCCTCCGTGCGCACCGCCGTCGCCGCGGCGCCGAGCAGGCGGGCCGCCGCGCGGCACTCGCGCACGAAACCCTCGCGACCGGCGACGAAGACCTCCCAGCCGGCGAGGTCGCCCACGAGCGCGGGCAGCAGCCCCGGGAGGTGCCCGTGCAACGGCGCGGACGGCTCGCGCGTGAGGGTGGTCACGTAGCGCAGCTGCGGGTGCCTGCGCTCGAGCTCCGCGAGGAGCTCCCGGTCCAGCAGGTCGGCCGAGGTCCGGCCGGAGAAGCACACCACGACCGGCCGGTGCGGGTGGTCCTCGACGAGGGTCTGGGCGAGGGCGCCCAGCGGTGCGATGCCCGACCCCGCGCCGAGGAGCAGGACGGGTCCGTCCCGCTCCGGGTCCAGGACGAGCGTCCCGAACGGTCCGGTCAGGGACACCACGTCGCCGACACCCAGGCCCTCGTGGACCCACCGGCTCGTGGGACCGCCCGGACAGCGCGTCACGAGCAGCCGCACCGTCCCGTCGGGCCGCGGCGCGTCGGCCACGGAGTAGGCCCGCTCCGGCGCGTCGGGCCGCCGCACGTCGAGCATGACGTACTGCCCCGCCCGGTGCCGGAGCGCCGGCCCGCAGGGCACGAGCTCCAGCTCGCGCACGACCGGGGTCGCCGGCCGGGTCGCCGCCACCCGGTAGTCGTAGGTGTCCCAGGAGGTGCTCACCGCGCTCCTCAGGCGGCGACGGACGTCGGCGGCCGGACGGGTCCGGGCGACGGCGCGGGCAGCGCGGCGGCACCCGTGCGCGTCCCGTCGGGCCGGACGAGCGCGACCGGCCCCGGGCGCCCGAGCCCGACCCAGCGCCGCTGCCAGCGTCGCAGCAGGTGGTAGGCGGCGTCGGTGAGCGGCTCGCGGGCGGGCGACACCACATACCCGAACTCGCGTCTCGGGTCGCCGTCGCAGACGTGACGGTCGTCGACGAGGACGGGCGGCAGGACGCGCCGCAGCACCTCGGGGTCGCCGACGTCGCGCCCCTCCACCCAGTAGGCGTGGAGCAGCGCGGCGCGCACCTGCGGCCCGCGCCCCAGGTCGACCCCCTCGGCGTAGGCCGCCGCGACGGCCCGCGGGTGGGGGAGGACGGAGGGTATGTCGTGCGGCAGCTCCTCGCCGTCCAGCGCCTCCGCGCGGGCGGCCTCGAGCTCCTCGCGGACGCGGTCCGCCTCGGGGCCGGGGCCGCGCAGCCCTGCCACCGGCCGACCCGTGCGCGCCTGGACGACCCGCCAGCGCGGTGCCGGGGCGGAGCCCGTCGTGCCGTCCAGCCGCAGGTGGGCGAGGTAGGCCCACGGCGACGTGAGGTCGACGTAGAGCTCCGGGAGCGGGCCGCCGACGTCCGGCGCCAGCGCGGCGCGAGGGCGGGCCGCGGTGCCGGGACGGTGCGGCGCGGGGAAGCGGGGCATCGTGTCGTGGCGGCGGTAGAACGCCTGCGGCGTGCCGACGGTCGGGGCGGGGTGGTCCGGGGCTGTGGTCATGGGTTCCTCCTTCCTTCTATTTCTACTATAGAAATGGTAGAAAAGGAAGAGCCGGTCCGGGCGGTCTGCACGGGCCCGGGTGTGCAGAGCGTGCGTCCGGTCGGGTGGGAGGGG
>CAZONQ010000039.1:0-13539 GCA_964581125.1 uncultured Ornithinimicrobium sp. | reverse complement strand
GACCGAGCGCGCGGTCTGCACGGGTCCGGGTGTGCAGAGCGTGCGTCCGGTCGGGTGGGAGGGGTGACCGAGCGCGCGGTCTGCACGGGCCCGGTCGCGGTGGGGCGGCAGGGACGCGAGGATGGGGGCGACCTGAACGTCATACCCCGAGGAGGGCCCGTGCCCGACGAGCAGCGTGACGCGTGCGCCCGGGTGCCCGAGCGTGCGTCCGCGCGCAGCCTGTGGCGTGCGGTCGAGGAGAGCCGGTGACGCGCGCGGCCGACCTCGCACGGCAGGTGGGCGAGGCGGCGGGAGCCGCGGGACTGACGGTCGGCACGGCCGAGTCGATCACCGCGGGCGCGGTGGCGACCGCCCTGGCGGCGGCGCCGGAGGCGAGCGAGTGGTTCCACGGCGGGGTGGTCGCCTACTCCCCGCGCGTCAAGCAGGACGTGCTCGGCGTGACCCCCGGGCCGGTGGTCACCGACAGGTGCGCGCGGGAGATGGCGCGCGGCGCGGCCCGGCTGCTCGAGGTGGACGCGGCCGTCGCGACCACCGGCGTGGGTGGTCCCGAGCCCGAGGAGGGCGAGCCGCCGGGCACGGTCTACATCGCGGTCGTGGGGCCGGCGGGGGAGAGCTGCCACCGGCTGGGGCTCGCCGGCCCGCCGGAGGAGGTCGTGGACCTGGCGGCGGAGCGCGCCCTCGAGCTGCTCCTCGGCGCGCTCACCGGTGCGGGCGGGGCCTGAGCCGGCAGGTCAGCGCTCGCGCCGCCCCGGCCCGGGTCTCCCCGCCAGGGCGCTCGTCGCCGGACCCTCCAGGACCGTGCCGTCGGGGGCGAACCGCGAGCCGTGCAGCGGGCAGTCCCAGGTGCACTCGGCGTCGTTCCAGGAGACGACCCCGCCCAGGTGCGCGCACATGCCCGAGACGGTGCGCGTGACGCCGCCGACCGTGCTGACCGCCACGGGCCGCGTCCCGTCGTGGCGCACGACGCCGCGGCCCTCGGCGGGCACGGCGTCGTCGTCCACCGACCCGCTGAGCCCCGCCCCCAGGAGGCCCCGGGCGAGCCGGGCGGCGACGCGGGCGTTGAGCGCCCCCACCTCCCGGGCGCGGGCCAGGCCGGGGCCGCGCCCGGCGAGGAGCTCCGCCCACGGCGGCGGCTCGCCCAGGACCCGCCCCGAGAGGGCGAGGGCCGCGGCCGCCCCGTTGGTCATGCCCCACTTGTCGAAGCCGGTGGCCACCAGCACCCGCTCCTGGAAGCCGGACAGCGGCCCGACGACGGGGATGCCGTCGGGCGACCGGTAGTCCTGCGCCGACCACCGGTGCGTGCGCTGCGCCCCGGGGAAGTGCGCGCGGGTCCAGGCGTCGAGCTCGGCCACGAGGTCCTCGGGCGTCCGGCCGCGCGGGTCGGGACGCCCGACCGGGTGGCCGTTGCCGCCGACGAGGAGCAGCTCGCCGTCGTCCGTGGGCAGCGTGCGCAGCGAGCGGGTGGGGGAGTCGGCGGAGAGGTACATGCCCGACGGGACCTCCCCGGGCACCCGGTAGGCCGAGCCGTAGGAGCGGTCCGGCGCCAGCCGGGCGAAGTGCAGCCCCCGGTCCAGCACGGGCGTCCCGGTGGCGAGGACCACCTGCCCGGCCAGCACCGGTCCGAGGCGGGTGTGCACCGCGCCCGGCAGCCGGCTGTCGACCCCCAGGACGCGCACCCCCTCGACCACCTCGCCGCCGGCGGACAGGACGCCCCGCAGGAGGTGGGCGAGCATCCGACCGGCATGCACCTGAGCCTGCCCGGGGAGCCGCAGCGCGGCCGACGTCGGGAACGGCAGCCCGGAGTCCGCGGGCCGCGCCGCCTCGACGGCGAGGCCGGCGTCCCGGCAGGCCCGCCACTCGCGGGCGGCGGCTCGACGGCCCTGGTCGGTCACCGCATACGTCCAGGCGTCCCGGGTCTGCACGGTCCGCGGGTCGGCCCCGAGCTCGGAGAGGAGCCACTCCTGGCCCGCGCGGTTGGACTGCACGTAGGTGAGCGCGGCCTCCTCGCCGGCGGCCTCGCGGATCCGGGAGAGGCTCGTGCCCTGCAGGAGCGTGACCTTGCCGGTGGTGCCGCCCGTCGTCACCGCCCCCACCTGCCGGGCCTCGAGCACGCACACCGACACGCCGCGCCGGGCGAGGAGGTATGCCGTGGCGAGCCCGGTCAGACCGGCACCCACCACGACCACGTCGTGGCTGCTGCCGTCCCGCCACCGGCCGGTGGCCGGCAGGTCGACCGGCACGACGTCGCTGTCCGTCCACACCGAGCCCATGGCTCGACCCTCGCACCGGGAGGGGCGGTCCGCGCGGCGAAGGGCGGCCCGGGTCGCGGCCTGCACGGGCTGGACCCGGGCGGCCCGATCGGGTGGGATGGGGCGGTGACCACCGACGCACCCCGCCTGCTCCACCTGCGCGCCGCCGGCACCTCCGTCGTCCTCGAGCTCGCCGACGGGCTGCTGCCCGTCGTGCGTCACTGGGGCCACGACCTGGGCGAGCTTGGTCCCGACGACCTCGCCGGCCTCGCGACCGTCGCCCGCGCCTGGCACGGGGACAGCCCCTTCGACGTCGCCGACCAGGTCACGGTGCTGCCCGAGCACGCCCGGGCCTGGGTCGGGCGGCCGGGCGTGGAGGGCTCGCGGTCCGGCCGGGACTGGTCCCCGGCCTTCCGCACCGTCGGCCCGGCGGAGACGACGACGCTCGACGACGGCACCGAGCGGGTGGTCGTCCGCGCGGGCGACGGCACGGCATACCTCGACCTCGTGCTCGAGGTGGAGCTGCACCCGGGCGGGCTGCTGCGCCTGCGCGCCACGCTGACCAACCGCGGCGAGGAGCCCTACGAGCTGGGCGCGGTGCGCCTCGCGCTGCCGGTGCCCGAGCGCGCCGGGGAGCTGCTCGACCTCACCGGGCGGCACACCTTCGAGCGGATCCCGCAGCGGCTGCCCCTCGTCGCCGGCGTGCACTCGCGGGAGGTCCGCACGGGGCGCACCGGGCTGGACTCCTACCACCTGCTGTGCGCGGGCGAGCCCGGCTTCGGCTTCCGCGACGGCCAGGTCTGGGCGGTGCACCTGGGCTGGAGCGGCAACCAGCAGGTCTACGCGGAGCGGCTCTTCAACGGCTCGCGGGTCCTCGGCGCGGGGGAGGCCCTCGAGCACGGGGAGGTGCGTCTGCGGGCGGGCGAGTCCTACGCCACCCCGTGGGTCCACGCCGCGCACGGCACCGGCCTCGACGAGGTCGCCGGGCGCTTCCACGCCTGGCTGCGCAGCCGCCCGCACGCACCGGCCCGGCCGCGCCCGGTGACCCTCAACACCTGGGAGGCCGTCTACTTCGACCAGTCGCTCGAGCGTCTCTCCGCGCTGGCCGACCTCGGCGCGCGGGTGGGTGCCGAGCGCTTCGTGCTCGACGACGGCTGGTTCGCCGGCCGGCGCGACGACACGACGAGCCTGGGCGACTGGGTCGTCTCGACGGACGTGTGGCCCGACGGGCTCGGGCCCCTCGTGGACCACGTGACGGGGCTGGGGATGGAGTTCGGCCTGTGGGTCGAGCCCGAGATGGTCAGCCTCGACTCCGACCTGGCCCGCGCGCACCCGGAGTGGCTCTTCAGCGCCGGCGGACGGAGGGGCCTGGAGTCCCGGCAGCAGCACGTCCTCGACCTGGCCCACCCGGGCGCCTACGCGCACGTGCGGGACCAGCTGGTCGCGCTGCTCGAGACCTACGAGATCGCCTACCTGAAGTGGGACCACAACCGCTACCTCAACGACGCCGGGCACACGCCCGGCGGCGAGCCCGGGGTGCACGCGCACACCCTGGCCGCCTACCGGCTCATGGACGAGCTGCTCGAGGCCCGGCCCGGCCTGGAGATCGAGTCCTGCGCCGGCGGCGGCGGCCGCGTGGACCTCGGCGTCCTCGAGCGCTGCGTGCGGGTCTGGGCCTCGGACTGCATCGACCCGCTGGAGCGCCAGCAGATCCAGCGGTGGACCTTCGCCCTCGTGCCGCCGGGCTGGGTCGGCACCCACGTCGGCGCGCCGCGGTCGCACACCACCGGCCGCCGCCACGACCTGTCCTTCCGCGCGCAGACGGCCCTCTGGGGCCACATGGGCATCGAGTGGGACCTCACGGCCGCGTCGGAGGAGGAGCTGGAGGTCCTCGCCCGGTGGGTCGCCCTCCACAAGACCCACCGCGGGCTGCTGCACGGAGGGACGGTCGTCAACGGCGACCACCACGACGAGGACACCTGGGTCCAGGGCGTGGTCGCGCCCGACCGGTCGGAGGCGCTCTACGGCGTGGTCGCGGTCCGTCGCGCGCCGTCCGGACCCGGCCGGGTCCGGCTCCCCGGGCTCGACCCGGACCGGCGCTACCGGGTCACGGTGCCCGACCCCGGTCGGCCGGCGGACCCCGGTGCGGTCCCGCCCTGGGCCCGGGAGGGCGTCGTGGTGACCGGCTCGGTGGTCGAGGAGCACGGCATACCTATGCTTCCCCTGCTGCCCGAGCACGGGCACCTCGTGCACGTGACGGAGGTATGACGTGGAGCCACCGGTCTGGCTGGAGCCCGCCGACGACGAGGCGACGGCCGCGGCGCTGGAGGAGCGCTTCGCCGGGGCCCTCGGCGGCGCCCCCGACGGGGTCTGGGCCGCCCCGGGGCGCGTCAACGTCATCGGCGAGCACACCGACTACAACGCCGGGTTCGCCCTGCCGATGGCGCTGCCGCACCGGACCTACGCCGCGGTGCGGCGGCGCGACGACGGCGTCCTGCGGCTCGCGTCGGCGCAGCGCCGCGGACTGTGGGAGGGGCGGGTGGACGCCGTCCGCCCGGGCGAGCCGCGCGGCTGGCCGTCCTACGTGGCCGGGGTGGCCGCAGTCCTGGCGGAGCGCGTCGGCGCGGGGGAGCTGGGTGCGGACGTGCTCGTCGACGGCCACGTGCCGCTGGGGGCCGGACTGTCCTCCTCGGCCGCGCTGTCCTGCTCGGTCGGCGTCGCGCTGCGCGACCTCGTCCCGGCGCTGCACGACCTGCCCGTCGTGGACCTCGTGGGCGCGTGCGTGCGCGCGGAGAACGACTACGCCGGGGCCGCCACCGGGGGGATGGACCAGACCGTCTCGCTGCGCGCCGTCGACGACCACCTGCTGCTGCTCGACGCGCGCGACCACGGCGTCGTGCCGGTGGGGTGGACGCTGCCGTCCCACGAGCTGCTCGTGATCGACACCCGGGCGCACCACTCGCTCGCCGACGGGCAGTACGAGGCGCGCCGCCGCACCTGCGAGGCGGCGGCCGCGGCGCTGGGGGTGGGCAGCCTGCGCGAGCTCCCGGCGGACCGGCTGGAGGACGCGGAGGTGCTCGCCGCGCTGGCGGGCGTGCCCGACGGGACGGCGCGGGTGCGCCACGTCGTCACCGAGAACGACCGCGTGCTCGACCTGGTCGCGGCGCTGCGCGACCAGGACGCGGGCCGGGCCGGGGAGCTCATGACCGCCTCCCACGTCTCGCTGAGGGACGACTACGAGGTCTCCAGCGTGGAGCTCGACGTGGCGGTCGACGCGGCCCTCGCGGCGGGCGCGGAGGGGGCCCGGATGACCGGCGGCGGCTTCGGCGGCTCGGCGGTGGCCCTGGTGCGGCGGGAGGACGTCGACCGGGTGGCCCTCGCGGTGCGCGAGGCCTTCGCCGCGGCCGGGCTGGACGAGCCGGCCTTCCTCGAGGCCGTCCCCAGCCGCCCCGCCGGCCGCGTGCTCTAGCGGGCGCCCGACGTCCCGTCCGACCACGCCGTCCGACCACCCCGCCCGTCCGGCACCCGCCCGGGCCGCACCCGGCCGCGCCGTCCCGACGGCGCAACCCCCGAGAGACTCATCCTCAAGATTCCTTGTTAAAGAAGTCTTGAGGATGTAGTGTCCTCGGCATGGCCGACGCCCGCATCACCGACCCCGCCCGCATCCGCGCCCTGGCGCACCCCGTCCGGCTCGAGCTGCTCGACCACCTGCGCGACCACGGCGAGGCGACGGCGACCGAGTGCGCGGCCGCCGTCGGCGAGTCGGTGGCGAGCTGCTCCTTCCACCTGCGCATGCTGGAGAAGTACGGCTTCATCGAGCGTGCCGAGCGCCGGGGGAGGGAGAAGCCCTGGCGCATCCCCGAGGCGGGAGCCGGCATCGACGCCCGCCCCGACGCCTCGGTCCCGGGGTCGATGCACGCGCTCCAGGAGCTCGCCTCGCTCACCGTGGCCCGCGAGGCGGACCGCGTCTCCCGCTACATCGCCGGTGCCGCGGACGAGCCCGACGAGTGGGTGCAGGCCACGACCATCACCACGAGCGCCTTCTGGGCCACCGCCGAGGAGCTGGCCGAGCTCAGCGCCGAGGTGCAGCGCCTCACCGACCGCTTCGCCGGCCGGGGCTCCGACCCCGCGGCCCGCCCCGAGGGCGCCCGTCACGCCCGCCTCTTCGCCACCGTGCACCCCGACGCCGAGCCCGCTGCCGGCCCCGGGCCCTCCCGGAAGGACCGCTGACATGGCCGCGCCGACCCCGATGACGCCCGCCGGCGCCACGCGCTGGTGGCACCGCCGCCCGGAGGCCTGGGTGCACCCCGGCTTCCGCCGCCTCTCCCTCGCCTGGGTCTTCACCAACCTGGCCGACAGCGCCCTCTACCTCATGGTCGCGGTCTGGGTGAAGGAGCTGACCGGCTCGGACGGGGCCGCCGCGCTGGTCTTCGTCATGCTGGGCCTGCCCGCCCTCGTGGCACCCCTCCTGGGCCAGGTCGCCGACCGCGTCTCGCGCCGCCGCCTGCTCGTGGGCGCCAACCTCGCCGCGACGGGCGTGGTCGCCAGCCTCTTCCTGGTCGACTCGCCCGCGTGGGTGTGGCTGCTCTACGCCGTGGTCGTCGTCTACGGCGCGATGGGCTACCTCAGCGCGGCCGCGCAGGCCGGCCTCATCCGGGACCTGCTGCCGGACGAGCACCTGGCCTCCGGCAACGGGCTGCTCACGTCGATCGACCAGTCGCTGCGTCTCGTCTCGCCCGTGCTCGGCACGGGTCTCTACGCCCTGGCCGGGCCGCGGGCGGTGGTGGCGGTCACCGTGGCCTGCTTCGCCCTCGCGGCGACGGCGATGGCCACCATCCGCGTCGTCGAGTCGCCCCCGGAGACGGCGGACGAGCGCGGCTCCTTCCTGCACGAGGTCTCGGCGGGCTTCCGGCACCTGGTCCGCACGCCCGGTCTCGGTCGGCTGACGCTGCTGCTCGCCGTGGTCTGCGCGGCGAGCGGGCTGGTCAACGCCGCCGTCTTCCCCGCCCTCGAGCAGGGTATGGGGCTCCCCGCCTCCGCGCTCGGCGCCCTGGTCAGCGCCCAGGGGATCGGCGCGGTCGTGGCGGGCCTCACCGCCGCGAAGGCGATCGGCCGGTGGGGCGAGGAGCGCACCTTCGCCGTCGGCGCCGGCCTGCTCGCCCTCGGCATCGCCCCGGTCCTGTGGACCAGCGTGGCGCTGCTCGTGGTCGGCCTCGTCGTCCTCGGCTTCGGCATCACGTGGGCGGTCGTGGCCTTCATGGTGATCCGCCAGCGGCTCACCCCGCCGCGCCTGCAGGGCCGGACCAACGCGGCCGCCAACATGGCCGTCAACCTCCCGCAGACGGGCACGACGGCGGTCGCGGCGGCGCTGCTGGCGCTCGTGGACTACCGCTGGCTGGTCGCGGTGACGGTCCTGGTCACCTTCCTCGCCGCGCTCGGGGCCGTGCGGCGGACCGCACCGGCGGCCCCGGACCCCGGTCAGCCCGCGGCGACCACCTCGGCCGCCTGACGGGCGATCTCCCACTCCTCGTCGGTCGGCACGACGAGGACGGCCACCGAGCTGGCGGGCGTGGTGATGAGCGCCTCGCCGTCCGCATGCTCGTTGGCCTCGGCGTCCAGCTCGACGCCGAAGCCGGCGAGCCGGGAGACGACCGCCGCGCGCAGCTCGGCGCTGTGCTCACCGATCCCGGCGGTGAAGGCGACGGCGTCCAGCCGACCCAGCACCGCGGCATACCCCCCGACGTAGTGGAGGAGGCGCTGGACGACCACGTCGAAGGCCAGCGTCGCGTCCCGGTCGCCCCGCGCCCGGCGCGCCATCACCTCCCGGAAGTCGGCCGAGCCGGTGAGTCCGAGCAGACCACTGTCCTTGGACAGCGCCCGGTCGAACTCCTCGGGGGGCAGGCCGGCGACCCCCGCCAGGTGCCCCGCGAGGCCGGGGTCGATGTCGCCGGGTCGGGTGCCCATGACGAGCCCCTCGAGCGGCGTCAGGCCCATCGAGGTGGCCACGCTGCGGCCGCCGTCGACCGCGGTGGCGCTGGCACCGTTGCCCAGGTGGAGCACGACCGAGGCGACGTCCTCGAGGGGCCGGCCCAGGAGCGCCGCCACCCGGCGCGAGACGTAGGCGTGCGAGGTCCCGTGGAAGCCGTAGCGCCGCACCCGGTGCTGCTCGCGCCAGGCGCGCGGCACCGCGTAGGTCGACGCGGCGGCCGGCATGGTCTGGTGGAAGGCGGTGTCGAAGACCGCCACCTGCGGCACGTCCGGGAAGGTCGTGCGCGCGACCTCGATGCCGGTGAGGTTGCCCGGGTTGTGCAGCGGCGCGAGCGGGATCAGCCGGCGCACGCTCTCGACGACCTCCTCGGTGACGAGCGTCGGCGCGCTGAAGTCGGCGCCGCCGTGGACGACGCGGTGCCCCACCGCCACGAGGTCGACGTCGTCCAGGTCGGGGCCGTGCTCGGCGAAGGCCTCGCGCAGCAGCTCCATGGCGCGCACGTGGTCGGGCACGCGCGCCGCGTGCTCGAAGGTCCCCGCCCCGCAGGTATGCCGTGCACGTCCCGCGGGCAGTCCGATCCGCTCGACCAGGCCGGTGGCGTCGGAGGTGCCCGCGTCGGGGTCGACGAGCTGGTACTTCAGCGACGAGGAGCCCGCGTTGACGACGAGGACCCGTCGGGGCCGGGGTGCGGTCATGAGCGGTCAGCCTCTCGCCTGGATGCCGGTGATCGCCACGGTGTTGACGATGTCGCGGACGGTCGCGCCGCGGGACAGGTCGTTGACGGGCGCGTTGAGCCCCTGCAGGACCGGGCCGACCGCGACGGCCCCCGCGCTGCGCTGCACCGCCTTGTAGGTGTTGTTGCCGGTGTTGAGGTCGGGGAAGACGAGCACCGTCGCGCGGCCGGCGACGGGGGAGCCCTCCATCTTGGTGGCGGCCACGACCGGGTCGACGGCGGCGTCGTACTGCAGCGGGCCCTCGACCGGCAGCTCCGGCGCGCGCTCGCGCACGAGCGCGGTGGCGGCGCGGACCTTGTCGACGTCGGCACCGGTGCCGGAGCCGCCGGTGGAGTAGGAGAGCATGGCGACTCGTGGGTCGACGCCGAAGCGGGCCGCGGTCGCCGCGGAGGAGATCGCGATGTCTGCGAGCTGCTCCGCGGTCGGGTCGGGGTTGATGGCGCAGTCGCCGTAGACGAGGACCCGGTCGGCCAGGCACATGAAGAAGACGCTGGAGACGACCGAGACGCCCGGCGCGGTCCGCACGACCTCGAGGGCCGGGCGCACGGTGTGCGCGGTCGAGGTGACCGCGCCGGAGACCATGCCGTCGGCGTGGCCGAGGTGGACCATGAGGGTGCCGAAGTAGGCCGGGTCCGCGACGACGTCGTGGGCCCGCTCGGGGGTGACGCCCTTGTGGGCGCGGAGCTGGGCGTACTCGGTCGCGAACTCCTCGCGCAGCGGGTCGGTCTGCGGGTCGAGGACCGCCGCCTCGTCCAGGTGCAGACCGAGGGCGGCCGCCCGGGAGCGGACCTGGGCCTCGTCGCCGAGCAGCGTGAGGCGGGCGGTGCCGCGGGCGAGGATCGTGTCGGCGGCCCGCAGGATCCGGTCCTCGTGGCCCTCGGGCAGGACGACGTGCGCCTGCGCGAGACGGGCCCGCGCGGTGATCTCGTGCTCGAACATGAGCGGGGTCACGACGCGGTCGCGGCCCTGGGGCGCGCCGTCCTCCGGGGCGGTGGGCAGCAGGGCGGCGACGTCGACGTGGTCGTGGACGAGGGAGCGGGCACGCTCGATCTTGCGCTCCGAGCGCGGCCCGATCCGGGCCTGCACGTGGTGCAGGGCGGTGGCGGTCGTCATCGTCCCGGTCTCGCAGGCGACGACCGGGAGCTCCACGCCCAGGCCGTCGAGCAGCCTGGCCACCTGGTCGCTGGGGAGGAAGCCGCCGTTGAGGACGACCCCGGCGAGCGTCGGGAAGGTGGAGGAGCGGTGGGCCAGGATCGTGGCCAGGAGCACCTCCTCGCGGTCGCCCGGGCAGATGAGGGCGCAGCCCTCGGTGAGCCGGTCGAGCACGTGCGGCATCGTCATCCCGGCGACGACCATGCCCGTGACCTCGCGGTCGAGGAGCGGCTCCTCGCCCAGGAGGAGGCGACCGTCCAGGGCCTCCATGAGGTCGCGGACCGTGGGGGAGCGCAGGAGCGCGTCGTCGGGCACGGTCAGGACGGTCGGGACGTCGGCGCCGCCGCCGGCCGCCTCGGCCGCCCGGAGCCGCGCGGCGGTCTCCTGGCGGAGGTCGGCGGCGCTCTCCTCCGGGGCGCGGTTGAGCACGACCGCGGCCACCTCGGCGTGCCGCGAGCGGGCCTCGGCCACGACGACCTCGGCGGCCGTGGCGTTCTCCTCCGCGCTCCGGCCGGAGCACGGCACGACGAGCACCATGGGCGCACCGACGTGCGCCGCGATGGCCGCGTTGGTGGAGAACTCGGTGGGCGCGGGCACCCCGGTGAAGTCGGAGCCGACGACGAGCACGACGTCGTGCTGCGCGGCGTAGGCGTGGAAGCGCTCGACCGCGGTCGCCACCGCCGCGTCGCGGCGGTGGTGGACGTCGTCGTAGGTGACGCCCACGGCGTCCGCGAGCCCGGCCGTGGAGGTCGACATCGGGTGCAGCAGCTCCAGCAGACGGTCGTGGCGGGTGTCGAGGACCACCGGCCGGAACACCCCGACGCGGCCGCCGCGCTCGCACAGCTGCGCCAGCAGCCCCACGGCGAGGGCCGACTTCCCGGACTGGATCTCGGCGGACGAGAGATAGAGGGCGGACGTCACACGACCCAGCGTAGTTGTGCCGGCCACCCCCGTGCCGACCGGCGTGCCGGTCCGGGTGGCGGGCTGGCACAGTGGGGGCCATGACGGACGGTATGGAGCAGGTGCGGGTCTGGGTGGACGGTCGGCTGGTGGGCGACGGGCCGTCGTTCAGCGCGCTGGACCACGGGATCACCGTCGGCGACGGCGTCTTCGAGACCGGCAAGGTCGTCGACGGTGCGCTGTTCGCGGCGTCCCGCCACCACGACCGGATGGACCGGTCCCTCGCGGGACTGGGGCTCCCGGCGCTGGACCGGCCCCGGCTCCAGGAGGGCATCGACGCCGTGCTCTCGGTCGGGCCGATGGCCTTCGGCCGCCTGCGCTACACCGTCACCGCGGGCCCAGGACCGCTGGGGAGCGACCGCGCGCCCGGTGCCACCACATACCTCGTGACCGCCCAGGCGGTGCCCAGGCCGCCGGCGACGACGACCGTCGCCGTCGTGCCGTGGGCGCGCAACGACGTCGGCGCGCTGGCGGGGCTGAAGACGACGTCCTACGCCGACAACGTCGTGGCCCTGGCCGAGGCGAAGCGCCTCGGGGCGACGGAGGCGCTCATGCCCAACACGGCGGGTCTGCTGTGCGAGGGGACCGGCTCCAACGTCTTCGTCGTGACCGGTGACGTCGTCCGCACGCCGTCGCTCGGCAGCGGACCGCTCGCCGGGGTGACGCGGGCGCTGACGGTCGAGTGGCTGCGCGAGGAGGGCGTCGAGGTGGTCGAGGAGGAGCTGCCGATGGCGGTGCTCGACGAGGCGGACGAGGTCTGGATCACCTCGAGCACGCGCGACGTGTGCGCCGTGGAGCGGGTCGAGGTGGCCGGGCCCGTCACCACCGTGGGCGGCCGCGTGCTGCCGGCCCCGGACGTCAGGGCGCGGTCGCTGGAGGCTCCCGGGCCGGTCGGGCGGCTGGCGCAGGAGGTGTTCGCGCGACGCACGGGGGAGGACCTCGACCCGTAGTTCTTTACCAAACCCTGACCCGGAAGTCCTTCCGCCGGACCGCGGGTGACCTTAGTCTCGCGTGTGGCGTGGAACACACCGCGCCGCTCTCCCAGACGAGGAGCACCCCTTGATGAGCACACTCCGCAGGACCGCCCTGACGCTGGCCGGAGCCGGCGTCCTCTCGCTGGCGACGATGGCCGGGCCGGGGGCCGGCGCAGCGCCCGGCCACGGCGAGGGCGCGGGCCAGGACCGCGCCGTCGTCCACCACGAGGCGGCGAGGACGAAGGCGGCGCAGGACAGCGTCCGCGCCTACTGGACGCCGGCACGGATGGAGGCCGCCACGCCGATGGAGCTGGCCGGTCCGGGCAACGGCAAGGGCAAGCCCGACAAGGGCGGCAACGACTCGGCCAAGGCGGTCCAGGTCGCGCCGCAGCCGGAGTTCGGCAAGGTCTTCTTCACCCTGGGCGGCTCCAACTACGTCTGCTCGGGCACCGCGACGACGAGCGGCAACCGGGACGTCGTCACGACCGCCGGCCACTGCCTCAACGAGGGGCCCGGCGGCTTTGCGACCAACTTCATCTTCGTCCCGGCCTACGACAACGGCTCGGCGCCCTACGGCGAGTGGGTCGCCGAGGACCTGCTCACGACCACCGCGTGGGCGACCGAGGGCGACTTCAACCACGACGTCGGCTTCGCCGTGATGGCCGAGAACGCCGCGGGCCAGAGCCTGACGGACGTCACCGGCTCCTACGACATCGCCTTCAACCTGGGCTACGGCCTGACGTTCGACGCCTACGGCTACCCGGCGGCGCGGCCCTACGACGGGCAGGACCTGTGGCGGTGCTCCGGCACGGCCGGGACGGACTCGCGCGGCACCACCGACCACCGGCTGCCCTGCTCGATGACGGGCGGGTCGAGCGGTGGCGGGTGGATCACCGGCGGCAAGCTCAACTCGGTCAACTCCTTCGGCTACCGCGGCGAGAAGGACGTCATGTACGGCCCCTACTTCGGCAACACCGAGCAGGCGGTCTACCAGTCGGCGGCCACCAGCTGAGCCGACCGGGACCGGATTTCGTCCGGCGGGCGCGGACCGCTAAAGTGTGTCCTCGCGCCCGCCGGGCGCTTCCGGACGTGTAGCTCAGCTGGTTAGAGCGTTCGCTTCACACGCGAGAGGTCAGGGGTTCGAGTCCCTTCACGTCCACCCCTTCTCAAGCGTCTGACCTGCGGAAACACGCAGCACACCTCGGCCTACTGGCTCCGCGCCAGGCCAATAAATACCAGTCGCGTACCACTTCCAGGGCCTCGGGCCGTCCTCGGACGCCCTTGCGGCGGGTTCGCCCGCATAGGGACTGGTATGAGCGAGCGGACCTCCACGCCCCTGATGCCGAGCGAGCTGTGGACCGCGCCCCAGCTGGCCGAGTACCTCGGCAAGCCGCTCAAGTACGTCTACCGGCTGACCCACGAGCGACGCATCGACCACTACGTCGTCGGCCGAGAGCTGCGCTTCGACCCCGAGCACGTAC
>CAZONQ010000038.1:17958-20675 GCA_964581125.1 uncultured Ornithinimicrobium sp. | reverse complement strand
ACGGGGATCTGCACGCCCTGGTTGGGCCGCGCCAGCTTGACGATCTCCAGCCCTGCCATCGCCGCGAGCACCTGGTGCGACAGGCACACCGCGAGCAGGGGCATCCCCGAGCCCAGCCGTGCCGCGGCCAGCTCGCGCAGCCGCGCGATCCGCGGGTCGGCCAGGTCGGTCGGGTCTCCCGGGCCGGGGCCGAGGAGCACGAGGTCCCACGACGGGTCGAGCACGTCGTCGGCGGCCACCTGCTCCCAGCGGCGCACCTCGGCGACCATCCCGACGTGCCGCACCATGTGCGCGAGCATCTGCGTCCAGGTGTCCTCCGCGTCGACCACGAGCACCCGCCGCCCCGACAGGTCCGGGTCCGGGCGCGACTCCTGCGGCGAGAGCCAGAACGGCGAGAGCGACTCGTTGCGCGCGGCCAGGTCGTCGGCGACGCCGGGGAGCGAGGCGAGCTGCACGTCATACCCCAGCTGCCGGCGCGGCCGCAGACCGAGGGCGGCGAGCATGCCCCGGGCCTTGGCCGCGGTCTCGGCGACCTCCGAGCGCGGGTCGGAGTGCCGCACGAGCGTCGCGCCCGCGCTGACCGAGATCGTGCCGGCGTCGTCGACGTGCGCGGTGCGGATGAGGATCGGGGCGTCGAGCCGCTCGCCGCCCTCCTCGTCGAGGTCGAGCAGCGCGAGCACGCCGGAGTAGTAGCCGCGCCCGGTCGGCTCGTGGCGCCGGATGACGGTGCAGGCGTTCTCCATCGGCGAGCCGGTGACCGTCGGCGCGAACATCGTCGTGCGCAGCACGTCGCGGACGTCGGCCTCGCTGGAGCCGTCGAGGAGGTACTCCGTGTGGGTCAGGTGCGCCATCTGCTTGAGGTAGGGCCCGGTGATCCGTCCGCCGTCGGAGCAGATCTGGGCCATCATCTTCATCTCCTCGTCGACCACCATGAAGAGCTCCTCGGTCTCCTTGGTGTCCTTGACGAAGGACCGGAACTGCGGCTCCAGCTCCCGCTCCTCGACCGGGTGGCGGAAGGTGCCGGAGATCGGGTTCATCCGCACCCGGCCGTCCTGGACGCTCACGTGCCGCTCCGGCGTCGCGCCGACGAGCGTGTGGCCCGGGGTGTGCACGGCGAAGGTCCAGTAGGCGCCCCGCTCGTCGGTGAGCAGCGTCCGCAGCCAGGTCAGCGCGGCGGTCGCGGGGTCGGCCTCGGTGCGCGCGACCACGTCCCGCCGGACGACGAAGTTGGCGCCCTCGCCGTTGCCGATCTCCTCCTCGACGACGCGCTCCACGGTCGCGGCGTAGTCGTCGTCGCCCACGCTGAACCGCTCGTCGGTCACCTCCACCGGGGCGGTCGGCAGCGCCGCCACGAGGTCCTCCACCGCGACCCTCTGGTATGCCGTGGGGCCGGCCGGGCGCAGCACGCGCAGGGGGGTGCCGTCGTCGTGGGCGTCGAAGCCCCGCTCGGCGATCTGCCGGTAGGGCACGAGGGCCAGCACCGGCGCGCCCTCCTCCGGCCGGGGCAGGTCGCGCAGCAGCGCCACGTCCTGCACCTCGCCGACGACCACCTCGGCCGCGTCCTGGCCCTCGCGCCACAGGACCGCCCACGACAGACCTGCGGGGTCGGCGAGGATCTGGTCGAGGAGGCGCTGCGGCATGGGCGACAGTCTCCCATCCGGACGCGCCCCTGCGGCACGGGTCCCCGCGGAGGACGGGCGCTCCGTCCCGGCGACACGCCCGGGGCGGACCGGCCCAGGCGTGCATGTGCACGCTGTGGCCGCTCAGGCCGGGCGGGTCGCCGGGACGGAGCCGCCGCGGAGGACCTCCACGACCGTCAGGTCCTCGTCGAGCCCGACGAGGTCGGCCCGCAGGCCGGGCCCGATCCGGCCGCGGTCGTCCCAGCCCATCGCCGCGGCGGGCGCCGCCGTCGCGGCGTGCACCGCCCGCAGCAGGGGCACGCCGGCCGCCACCGCCGTCCGCACGGCCCGGTCCAGGCTCAGGGTGCTGCCCGCGATCGACCCGGGCTCCCCGTCCTCCCCGACGAGCCGGGCGACCCCGTCGACGACGTCGACGTCCAGCGTGCCCAGCCGGTAGCGTCCGTCCCCGACCAGCGCCGCCGCCATCGCGTCGGACACCAGCACCCACCGCTCCCCCGCCTGCCGGGCGACCGAGCGCACCACCGCGTCGTGCAGGTGCGTGCCGTCGACGATCGACTCGACCCAGACGCGCGCGTCCTCGAGCAGGGCCACCGAGGGCCCGGGCTCGCGGTGGTGCAGCGGCCGCGCCCCGTTGTAGAGGTGCGTGGCCAGGGTGGCCCCCGCCTCCACCGCCGCCCTGGTCTGTGCGTAGGTCGCGTCGGTGTGCCCGACCGCCACCCGCACGCCGCGCGCCACGAGCGCCCGCGTGGCCTCGAGCGCCCCCTCGCGCTCCGGCGCGAGCGTCACCATGACCAGGGTGTCGCCCGCGGCGTCGGCCAGCGCCTCGACGTCGGCGGCCACGGGGTCGGCCAGCAGCGCGGGCGGGTGCGCCCCGCACCACCGCTGCGACAGCCACGGCCCCTCGAGGTGGATGCCGCCCAGCTCGCCCGCCTCGACGAGCGGCCGCAGCGCGCGCACCTGCTCCAGCAGCACCTCGACGGTGTCGGTGACCAGGCTGGCCACCACCGTGGTCGTGCCGTGCGCCAGGTGCGCGTCCCGGGCGACCAGCGCGGCCTCGGCGCCGTCGCCGAACGCGAC
>CAZONQ010000038.1:0-17858 GCA_964581125.1 uncultured Ornithinimicrobium sp. | reverse complement strand
AGAACCCCTGCCAGGACGGCTTCGCCGCGTAGGCCTCGCGGTAGTAGTCCTTGAGCTGCAGCCGGGAGGCCGCCGCGGTGTCGAGGATCACGGTCGCGTGCGGGTGCAGCTGGAGCGCGGTCGCCGGCCACAGGGCGCTCACCGCACCCTCGACGAGGTTGTGCACCGCCTCGGCCTTGGCCGAGCCGGTGGCGAGCAGCACGAGGTGGCGGGCGTCGAGGATCGTGCCGATGCCCTGGGTCAGGCAGTGCCGCGGCACGGCGTCGACGTCACCGTCGAAGAAGCGGGCGTTGTCGCGGCGCGTCTGGCTGGTGAGCGTCTTGATCCGGGTGCGCGAGGCCAGCGACGAGCCCGGCTCGTTGAAGGCGATGTGCCCGTCGGTGCCGACGCCCAGCAGCTGCACGTCGACGCCCCCGGCGTCCGCGATCGCCCGCTCGTAGGCCGCGCACGCGGCGGGCAGGTCCGCGGCGTCGCCGTCCGGCCCCAGGACGCGGGCGGGGTCGAGGTCGACGTGGTCGACGAGCTCGCGGCGGATGACCGCGCGGTAGGTCTCGGGGTGGTCGGCGGGCAGACCGACGTACTCGTCGAGGAGGAACGCCCGGCACCGCGCGAGGCTCAGCTCGCCGCGCCCGACCCGGGCGGCGAGCTCCTGGTAGACCCGCAGCGGGCTCGACCCCGTGGCCAGCCCGAGCACGGTCTCCGGGTCCTGCAGCACGTGCTGGGCGACGGCGTCCGCCCCGACCCGGCCGACCTGCTCCTCGTCGTCGAGGATGACGACCTCCATCTACTTCGCTCCCATCGCGTCGACGAACCACCTCGTGAGCGAGGTGGGGTGGGTGATGGCCGTCCCGACGCACACCGCGTGCGCCCCGGCCTCCAGCGCGGCCCGCGCGTGGTCGTGGGTGTGGATGCGCCCCTCGGCGACGACGGCGTGGCCCGGCAGCTCCCGGGCGACCGCGGCGAGCAGCTCCAGGTCGGGACCGTCCGTCCGCGGCCGCGCGCCCGTGTAGCCGGCCAGCGTCGTCCCCACCACGTCGGCGCCCGCCTCGGCGGCCGCGACGGCGGAGGCGAGGTCGTCGCAGTCGGCCATGACGAGCACGCCGCACTCCTCGTGCAGCAGGCGCACGAGGTCGGCGACCGTGCTCCCGTCGGGCCGCTCCCGCAGGGTGCCGTCGACGGCGACCACGTCGGCACCGGCCTCGGCGACCGCGCGGGCGTGGCGGAGCGTCGGGGTGATGTAGACCCCCTCGTCGCCGTCCTTCCACAGCCCGATCACCGGCACGTCGACCACGCCCACGGTGGCGCGCACGTCGTCCAGCCCCTGCACGCGGACCGCGGTCGCGCCGCCCTCGACGACCGCCCGCGCGACCGCCGCCATCACCTCGGGCGAGCGCATCGGCTCCCCCGGGTAGGCCTGGCAGGAGACGACCAGCCGGCCGGCCGTCCTGGCCAGCAGGTCCTCGCGGGTGACGGTCATCCGGGTGCTCCTCGGGTCGGTGGGTTCAGGGTATGTGGTGCGCCCTCGCCAGGGCGACGCGCCCCGCCCCGAGCAGGGCCGCGTCGGCGCCGGCGCCGGAGAGGACGACCGGGGTCGCGGCGACGGGGTCCATCGCCTCCAGGGCGACGCCCTCGGCGAGCGCGGCGGGCCAGGGCTCGGGCGCGGCCACCAGGCCGCCGCCCACCACGACGACGTCCGGGTCGAGCACGTTGAGCAGCGCGCCGACGGTGCGGCCGGTGGCGCGGCCGGCGTCGGCCAGGAGGTCCAGAGCGGTCCCGTCCCCCGCGGCGGCGAGCGACGCGACCTCGCGGGCGGGCAGGTCCTGGCCGGTGCGCGCGCGGAAGGCCGCCCGCAGGCCGTGGCCGGAGGCGAGACCCTCGAGGTGCCCCTCCCGGCCGCAGGTGCACGGCATGCCGGTGGCCTCGGGGACGGGGAGGTGCCCGACGTGGCCGGCGACCCCGTGGGCGCCGACCTGGGGCTCGCCGTCGAGGACGAGGGCGCCGCCGACCCCGGTGCCGACGGCCACGACGAGGACGGCGCGGTGGCCGCGGCCGGCGCCGTGCAGCGCCTCCCCGACACCGTGCGCGTGGACGTCATTGAGGACCGTGGTCGGCAGGCCGAGCTCGCGCTCGAGGTGCTCGCGCAGGGGCGTCCCCGCCCAGCCGGGCATGGTGCCGGTGGCGTGGGTGATCCGGCCCTCGACCGGGTGCACGGTGCCGGCGCTGGCGACGCCGAGGACGACGGGCGGGTCGTCGGCGGCGTCCGCGAGCACCTGCCGGGCCAGGGCGGTGACGGCGGAGAGCACCGCCGGGCCGCCCTCGGGTGCAGGGGTGGGGGCAGCCCGGCGGTGGGTCAGGAGGGGCCCGGCGCCGGGCCGTCCGGGCAGCTCGACGACGGCGGCGGCCAGCTTGGTGCCGCCGACGTCGACCGCGAGGGCCCTAGGCACGGACGACCGGAGCCAGGCCGGCCGCGTCGCAGATCTGGGCGATCCGGCCGGCGTGCTCGTCGCCGAGCGGGGTCATCGGGCGCGCCACGACGTTGGTGCCGATGACGCCGAGGTGGCGCAGCGCGGTCTTGAAGGCGCCGATGCCCGCGGCCGGGCCGACCTTGCCGGCCGGGACGAAGACGATCTCGAAGAGCGCCGCGAGCCGGTCCTGCTCCTCCCGGACGGCGGCCCAGTCGCCGGCGCGCGCGGCCCGGTCCATCCGGACGTAGCCGGCCGGGTCGACGTTGCCCAGCCCGGGGACCGAGCCGTGGGCCCCGGCGAGGTAGGCACCGTCGACGACGACCTCGTGGCCGGTGAGCAGGGTGAGCGGCTCGCCGGCGGCACGGTTCTGCATCGCGAGGCGGCGGAAGGACACGTCGTCGCCGGAGGAGTCCTTCACGCCGGCGAGGACGCCCTCGGAGCCGAGGCGGACGAGCAGCTCGAGCGCGAGCTTGTAGTGGGTGCACACCGGGATGTCGTAGGCCCAGACCGGCAGGTCGGTGGCCGCGGCCAGGCCGCGGAAGTGCGCCTCGACCTCCTCGGGACCGGTGATCGCGTAGAACGGCGCGGTCGCCACGACCCCCGCGGCCCCGACCCGCTCGGCGACCCGGACGTGGGTGAGCACCCGGTCGAGCTGGGTCTCGATCACCCCGGCGAGCACGGGCACCTGGCCCGCGGCGGTCCCGGCGACCGCCTCGAGCACCTGCGCGCGGCGCGCGTCGTCGAAGAAGACCGTCTCGCTGCTGGAGCCCAGCGCGAAGAGTCCGTCCACGCCGGCCTCGATCATGCGGGTGACGAGGCGCTCCAGCGAGGGCAGGTCCACCTCGCCGTCCTCGGTGAGGGGCGTGAGCACGGGCGGGACGACGCCGGTGAGCGCGGTCATGGGGTTCCTTCCGACAAGGG
The DNA here is from genome assembly GCA_964581125.1 of uncultured Ornithinimicrobium sp. Lineage (GTDB taxonomy): Bacteria > Actinomycetota > Actinomycetes > Actinomycetales > Dermatophilaceae > Ornithinicoccus. The sequence continues at coordinate 14,472 of CAZONQ010000038.1, read as the reverse complement.
TGGGTGGGTCAGAGCAGCGAGGGCGTCGCGGCGAGCAGGGTCTGGGTGTAGGGGTCGGAGGGGCTGCGCAGGACCTCCTCGACGGGGCCGGTCTCGACGACCTTGCCGCCGTTCATCACCGCCACCCGGTCGGAGACGTAGCGCACCGTGTTGATGTCGTGGCTGATGAAGACCAGGCCCAGGCCCAGCTCGTCCTTGAGGTCGGTGAGCAGGTTGAGCACCTGGGCGCGCACCGAGACGTCGAGGGCGGAGGTGGGCTCGTCGGCGACGACGACGTCCGGCTCGAGGGTCAGCGCCCGGGCGATCGCGACGCGCTGGCGCTGGCCGCCGGAGATCTGCCGGGGCAGCACGTCGAGCGCCGAGACCGGCAGGCCGACGAGCTGGATGAGCTCGCGCACCCGCGCCTGGCGGGACCTGTCGTCGCCGATGCCGTGCACGCGCAGCGGGTCGACCAGCTGCTCGCGCACGACCATGCGCGGGTTGAGCGCGGTCGCCGGGTCCTGGAAGACGACCGAGACCGCGCGCCCGAGGGTGCGGCGGGCACGGGCGCCGTGACGCAGCGCCTCCCCCCGGAAGAGGACCTCCCCGCTCGTGGGCCGCTGCAGGCCGACCATGACGCGGGCGAGGGTCGACTTGCCCGAGCCCGACTCGCCGACGATGCCGACCGTCTCGCCGCGGCCGACGGTGAAGTCGACGCCGGCGACGGCGTGCACCTTGTCGGGGCGGAAGAGGCTGCCGGTCCGGGCCCTGTGCACGACGTGGACGTCGCGGAGCTCGATGACGGGCGTGGGGACGCCGGGGGTGCTCGTGCTCATCGGGCCGACTCCTCTGCCTGCGCGCGGGTCCGTTCCTGGGCCTTGGCGGCCTCGAGCTCGTCGGTGGACGCGTAGCGGTGCGTGGTCCCCGGCACCAGCCGCAGGTCGGGGCGGGTGTCCCGGCCGACGTCCGGCCAGGACGAGCGCGGGGAGAAGCGGTCGCCGGCGACGAAGTCACGCGGCGACGGCACCGTGCCCTGCACCTGGTGCAGCCGGTCGGCGCCGGACTCGATGGACAGCACCGAGCCGAGCAGGCCGCGGGTGTACTCGTGCCGCGGGTCGAGCAGGATCTCCGAGGTGGTGCCCTGCTCGACGACCTGACCGGCATACATGACGGTGATGCGGTGCGCGAGCTGGGCGACGAGCGCGAGGTCGTGGCTGACGAAGACCATCGCGAAGCCGAGCTCGCGGCGCAGCTCGTTGAGCAGGTCGACGACCTGCTGCTGCACGGTGACGTCGAGCGCGGTGGTCGGCTCGTCGGCGATGAGCAGCCGCGGGTTGCGCGTCAGGGCCATCGCGATGAGCACCCGCTGGCGCTGCCCGCCGGACAGCTCGTGGGGGTAGGACCGCAGCGTCCGCCGCGGGTCCAGCCCGACGAGCTCCATGAGCTCCTCGGCGGAGCGCTTGCCGCCGCGCCGGATGAGCTGGCCCAGCTGGGCGGAGACGAGCATCGAGGGGTTGAGGCTGGACAGCGCGTCCTGGTAGACCATCGCCATGTCGTGCCCGCGCAGCGCGTTGCGGCGCCGTGGGTCGAGGGTGAGCACGTCCTGCCCGGCGAAGCGCACCTCGCCGCGGATCCGGGCGGTCGGCGGCAGCAGGCCCATGATCGACATCGCGGTGATCGACTTGCCGCAGCCGGACTCGCCGACCAGGCCCATCGTCTCGCCGGGCCGCACGCTGAAGGACACGTCGTCGACGATGTCGACGTCGCCGTGCGCCTCGGGGAAGGCGATCGACAGGTTGCGCACGTCGAGCAGCGGCTCGGCGTCGCCGTCCTCGTAGACCAGGCGGTCGGTGCGGCGCTCCTCCGCGACCCTGAGGGTATGGAGATTCTCCTCCAGGAGGGCGCGGGCCCGCTCGGCGTCGGTCCGGCCGAGCACCCGGGCGCCGGCGCCGGCGCCGGCCTCGTCCAGGTCGAGCTCCTCGCCGGCCTCGTGGACGGGCACCGGGACCACGTTGCCCGTCACCCCGACGGTGGCGGTGCTGCTCGGCAGCTCCTCGCCGGTGCCGGTGGAGGCCGTCCCGGTCGGGTTGGCGTCGAGCGCCTCGACCTCGTGGGCCTCGTCGGCGTCCACGTCCACCTTGTGCCGGATGCGGGGGCTGGCCAGCGCGTCGGTGAGCCCCTCGGCCAGGACGTTGAGCGAGAGCACGGTGAGCAGGATCATCAGGCCGGGGAAGAAGGTCGGCCACCAGTAGCCGGACAGCAGCAGCTGCTTGCCCTCGGCCAGGATGTTGCCCCACGAGGGGTCCGGCGGCCGGACGCCCGCGTTGATGAAGGACAGGGACGCCTCCAGCACGATCGCGTCGGCGACCAGGACGGTGGCGAAGACCATGATCGGGGCGAGGGTGTTGCGCGCGACGTGCTTGAGCAGGATCCACGGCGTGCTCGCGCCGAGCACCCGCGAGGCGGCCACGTAGTCCTCGCCGAACTGCGAGAGCACGTTGGCCCGGACGACGCGGGAGAGCTGCGGCATGTAGAGGAAGCCGATGGCGAAGATGAGCACCGGCAGGCTGGTCCCCCACACCGCCACGAAGACCGCCGCCAGCGCGATGCCCGGGAAGCTCATGATGATGTCGAGGATCCGCATCAGCACCTCGGAGACGACCCTGCCACCGGTCGCGGCGACCGAGCCGAGCACGGCTGCGGCGACGAGCGCCCCGGCCGTGGCCAGGATGCCGATGAGCAGCGAGGACCGGGCGCCGTAGACGACGCGGGCGAAGATGTCCCGGCCGGTGGAGTCCGTGCCGAACCAGTGCTCGCCGCCGGGCGGCTGCACGGGCGTGCCGGTGGCGTAGGGCCCGCCGGGGACGAGGACCGGTGCCAGCGCGGCGACGAGCACGAGCAGGACGAGGAAGGTCACGGCGACCTTGGAGACGAGCGGCAGGTCGCGCAGGGCTCCGAGGCGGGCCCCGGAGACGGAGCTGAGGCGGTCGTGGAGGCGGCGTCTCATCAGATGTTCCGGATCCTCGGGTTGACCAGCACGTAGAGCAGGTCGACCACGATGTTGACGACGATGAAGGCGATGGCCACGACGAGCGTGACGCCCTGGACCAGGAAGACGTCGTTGCGGGTGACGCCGTCGAGGATGAGCTGGCCCATCGCGCGGATGTTGAAGATGATCTCGATGATGACCGCGCCGCCCATCAGGTAGCCCACGCGCAGGCCCAGCACCGTCAGCGGCGTGATGAGCGCGTTGCGCAGCACGTTGCGGGCCACCACCTCGCGGCGCGGGATGCCCGAGCCGATCGCGGTGCGCACGTAGTCGCGGTCGAGCTCCTCGACCATCGCCGTGCGGACGACGCGGGTGAGCGAGCCGGCGACCGGCACCGCCAGCGCCAGCGCGGGCAGGAAGATGTTGTTGGTGTAGGTGCCGGGGTCCTCGAGGAAGGGGACCCAGCGCAGGATGAGCGCCGGGAAGACGCCCCAGCCGCCGGGCACGGTGCCCAGCCACTGGATGAGCAGGATCGCCAGCCAGAAGGAGGGCGTGGCCAGCGAGGCGATGGAGACGACCCGCACCACCTGGTCGACGAGCCGGTCGCGGTAGAGGGCGGCCAGCACCCCCAGCACCAGGGAGATGACGATGGCGATCGCCAGCCCGATGAAGGTCAGCTGCAGGGTGATGGGGAAGGCGTGCGCCACCACCTCGGTGACCGGCGCGTTGCCGCTGGTCGTGCCCAGGTCGCCGCGCAGCATACCCGCGAGGAAGCTGAGGTAGCGGGTGAGCAGCGGCTCGTTGAGGCCGTTGCGTTCACGGTAGGCCTCGAGCGCCTCCTGCGAGGCCGACTCGCCCAGGGCGAGTCGGGCCGGGTCCGCCGGTGACAGGGACATCACCAGGAACACGAGCAGCGTGACGCCCAGCATCATGACCGGCAGCGCCAGCAGGCGCCGACCGATCAGTCTGAGCAGGTTGGACACGGGGCATCTCCTTCGACGCGTCGTCGGGGACGTGCGCCCGGCGGGCGGAGGGCGAGCTCCGCCCGCCGGGACGGGTGCGGGTGGGGACCTACAGGGTGGAGGCGACCCCGACGAAGGACAGCCCGGTCAGCGAGATGGGCTTGAAGTCGACCAGCGTCTCGTCGTCCCACGCGGTCGGTGCCTTGCGGTGGAACAGCGGGTAGAGGGGGACGTCCTCGGAGACCACGTCGAAGATCTCGTGCCAGGCGGCGAGCTGGGCGTCCTGCTCGGTCGCCTGCAGGCCCTCGTCCAGCAGCGAGGTGACCCGGTCGTAGGTCTGGCTGCCCTTCCAGTGCATGCGGGAGTCGGTCCAGATGTCGGCGCCGTACCACCAGCGCAGCAGCAGGTCCGCGTCGTTGCCGAAGACCGAGGGGTCGCCCGGGGCGATGAAGGCGTCGTAGGCGTCGGGCTGGCCGTCGATCGTGGTGTAGGCGTCGGCCGACTGCTTCTCCTCGAAGCTGACGTCCACGCCGGCGGCCTTGAGGTTCTCCACGATGATCGGCGTGCACTGCTTGACCCAGTCGTGGTTGGTGGCCAGCACGCGGAAGCTGGTCACGCCGGCCTCGGCGAAGAGCGACTTGGCCTTCTCCAGGTCCTGGGTGTAGACGACCTTGGCCTCCTTGTAGGCCGGGTGGTCCTTCTGGACGAAGCAGGAGGCGGCCTCGGCCTGGCCGGTGAGGCCGGTGGTGATGATCTCCTCCATGTCCAGGCAGTAGAGGAAGGCCTGGCGGGCGCGCACGTCGGCGAACGGGTTGCCCTCGGTGTGGTTGAACATCGCGAAGAGCAGACCGAAGCCCTGCACCGACTCCACGGCCGAGGAGGCCTTGAGCTGGTCGATCGACAGGTAGGGGACGGAGTCGATCGCCTGGACGCTGTCGGACTGCAGGGCGTTGGTGCGGGTCGCCGGGTCCGGGATGATCTGCCAGTTCATCGTGGCGGCCCGGGCCGGGCGCGGACCGGTGTAGTCGTCGTTGCGCTCGAAGGTGACGATCTTGCTCACCGCGCCGTTGTCGGTCATCTTCCACGGGCCGGTGCCGACCGGGTTGGCGTCGAACGCCTCGGCGTCGGCCTCCGCGGCCGCCTTCGGGACGATCTTGACCACGGAGAGCCGCTCGGCGAGGACGCCGACCGGGTAGTCGAGCTCGATCGTGACGGTGGTGTCGTCCTTGGCGCTCACGCCCGTGATGAAGGGGATGAAGCCGGCGTAGAGCGAGGCGTTCTCCGGGTCGAGCACGCGCTCGAAGGAGTAGACGACGTCCTCGGTGGTGACCGGGCTGCCGTCGTGGAAGACCGCGCCGTCGCGCAGCGTCACGTCGACCGAGGTGGCGCCCTCGGAGACGGTCGGCAGCTCGGTGGCCAGCGCCGGGTAGACCTCGCGGGTGGCGGGGTCGAGCTCGGTCAGGCCCTCCAGGGTGTGCCAGTTGACCGCGACCGTGAGGGCTGCGGTCGTGGTCATCGGGTCGTAGCCGTTGGTGCCCAGCTCGTAGGAGATCGCGGCGGTGATCGTGCCGTTCTCGTCGGCGGCGCCGCCCGCGGTGCCGGTGGCGGTGTCGGTGGCACCTCCGGTGCCGCTGTCCTTCGGCGCGCAGGCGGCGAGACCGGCCGCCAGGCCGGCCGCGAGGCCCATCGTGCCGGTCAGCCGCAGGAAGCTGCGCCGGCTGGCCTGGTGGTTCAGTGCGTTCGTCATCGGTACGCATACCTCTCGTCGTGCGCTGCAGCGCGCTCACATGACATCGGACATCTGACGTCGGGCAGAGACTATAGTGAACTGCAGCACCGAGTCAACGGCAGGCCGCAGGGGTCCCGCCCGGGCCGGTCACGCCATACCCAGGAGGACGCCCGACGTGAACGCCGCTTCGCAGCCCGGCACGACCGCCCCGACCAGCCGTCCCGCGCTGCCCGGCCGCCGCAAGGCCCGCTGGTCCACCGTCGACGAGATCAAGGCCTACATCCGCGACCACGGCCTGCAGCCGGGCGACCCGCTGCCCACCGAGACCGAGCTGTGCGACGAGCTCGGCGTCTCCCGCTCCTCGGTGCGCGAGGCCATGCGCACGCTGAGCTCGCTCGACATCGTCGAGGTGCGGCACGGCCACGGCAGCTTCGTCGGCGGCCTGTCGATGGCGCCGCTCGTCTCCGGCCTGGTCTTCCGCGGCTCGCTCAACCGGGACGGCACCTTCCGCACGCTGCGCGAGGTGGTCCAGGTGCGGATCGCGCTCGACCTCGGCGTCGCCGAGGAGCTGGTCGAGACCTACCACGGCACCACCAACGAGCACCTGCGCGAGCTGGTCGACCGGATGCGCACCCGGAGCCTCGCCGGCGAGGCCTTCGTCGAGGAGGACGGCGAGTTCCACCGCGAGCTGCTCAGCCAGCTCGACAACACGGTGGTGCGCGAGCTCGTCGGGGCGTTCTGGGAGGTCCACACGAGCGTCGTGCCGCTCCTGGGGATCCCGACCTCGGCCGAGATCGCGACGACCGTCGAGGCCCACGGCGAGATGCTCGACGCCCTCGAGGCCGGCGACGTGGAGGCCTACCACGAGGCGGTCCTGCGCCACTACGCCCCGCTGCAGAACGCCATCGAGCAGGCGCTCGCGGCGGACGGCCGCACCGGACGGCAGGACGGCCGCACCGGACGGCAGGACGGCCGCACCGGACGGCAGGACGGCCGCACCGAACGATAGGTCGCCCCGGGGGCGAATCGCCGGTCGGATCTTTACAGGCGGTCCGCGGCAGGAATAGATTGTGCGGCGCTGAGACGGGTCCACCTTCAGCCTCAGACCCGGGGCCGCCGATCCGTGACCGACCGCTCCGACGGGACCCACACCCAGAGGAGCACGCTCATGCGTCGTTCGTCACTCCTGGCCGTCCTCTGCTCCGGCACGATGGCCGCCACGCTCGTGGCAGCAGCACCCGCCCAGGCCCGGCCGGGCCACCACCAGGACGGCCTCCGGCCCGTCGCCGAGGGCCTCGCCGGGCCGCTGAGCCTGGCCGTCCACGACGGCTCGCCCAGCCTCACCGTCGCGCAGAGCTTCGGCGTCGACGTCACGCGCCTCGACAAGAGGGGCACCGCGACCACGCTCGCCACCTACCAGGGCGTCCCCGGGGCCGGCGAGGTCACCGGCGTCAGCCTCGGACCGCACGGGACCTACTACATCAACACCGACTTCGCCGCCCATGCCAGTCACGTGGACCGGGTCGACGGCAGCGGTCGGGTCACGACCGTGAGCGCGAACCTCATGGCCTACGAGGACGCCCACAACCCGGACGGCGCCGTGAGCTACGGGCTCCAGGGCCTCGACGAGGAGTGCACGTCGACCGTGCAGGAGTTCCAGGACGGCCTCGGCACCGGCCCGGAGGCCCCGCACCTGGTCGGCTACACCGGCATCCTCGACTCCCACCCCTACCAGACCTCGGTGTCGGGGCAGGGGGACGTCTACGTGGCGGACGCCGCCGCCAACGCGATCCTGCGGGTGGCCGGCCGCACCGGCGAGATCAGCACGGTCGCGGTCATCCCGGCCCCGGCTCCGGTCACGATCACCGAGGAGATCGTCGACGCGATGTTCGACCCCGAGCACGCCCCCGACGCCGCCACCACGGCGTGCATGGTCGACCACGCCTTCGTGGCCGAGCCCGTCCCCACCGACGTGGAGATCGGCCGCGACGGCATGCTCTACGTCTCCACCCTCGGCGGCGGGCTGGGCGAGCTGCTGCCCCTGGGCGCGGTCTACCGGGTCGACCCGGCCGACGGGGCGGTGACCTGGCTGGCCGGAGGCATGCGTGGCGCCACCGGCCTGGACCTGCTCGGACGCGACGTCGTGGTGGCCGAGATGTTCGGCGGCCGGGTCTCGGTGGTCCGCCCGGGCAGCGCCACGGCGGACATGCTCTTCGAGGTGCCGACCGGCCCCGCGGACGTCGAGGTGCACGCCAACCGCGTCTACGTCTCGACCCTGGCGGGCGAGGTGCTCCGCGCCAGGCTGGGCTGACCGCCGGTGGGCCGCGCCGGGGGCGGCCCACCCCTGTGCAGGAACGGTGTGTCACATCCGTGGCCGCAGCGACGGATGTGACACACCGTTCCGGCACCACCGTGCCAGGCCGGGACGAGGCGTGCAGAGCGTGCGCCCGGTCGGGACCGTGCAGAGCGTGCGCCCGGTCGGGACCGTGCAGAGCGTGCGCCCGGTCGGGACGAGGCGTGCAGAGCGTGCGCCCGGTCGGGACGAGGTCAGTGCGTGACCGCGCCCTCGGAGGCCGACCCGACGAGCCGGACGTACTTGTTGAGCACGCCGCGGCGCGCCCGCTCCGGCGGCTCGGGCGGGGTCCACGCCGCGCGACGTCGCTCCAGCTCCTCGGGCGTCACCTCCAGGTCGAGGCGCCCCTCGGCCACGTCGAGCACGACCGGGTCGCCGTCCTGCACGAGCGCGACGGGGCCGCCCTCGGTGGCCTCCGGCGCGATGTGCCCGACGCACAGGCCCGTCGTGCCGCCCGAGAAGCGGCCGTCGGTGACCAGCAGCACGTCCTTGCCCAGCCCGGCGCCCTTGATCGCGCCGGTGATCGCGAGCATCTCGCGCATCCCCGGCCCGCCCCGGGGCCCCTCGTAGCGGATCACCACGACGTCGCCGGCACCGATCGTGCCGTCCTCGAGCGCGTCCATCGCGGCCCGCTCGCCGTCGAAGACGCGGGCGGTCCCGCGGAAGACGTCGGAGTCGAAGCCGGCCGACTTCACCACCGCTCCCCCGGGCGCCAGCGTCCCCTGGAGGATCGTCAGGCCTCCGGTGGCGTGGATCGGGTCGTCCAGCTGCCGCAGGACCGTGCCGTCGAGCGGCGGCACCTGCAGGTCCTCGAGGTTCTGCGCCAGGGTCCGGCCGGTCACGGTCATCGCGTCGCCGTGGAGCAGACCCGCGTCGAGCAGCGCCTTCATGACGACGGGGATGCCGCCGACCCGGTCGATGTCGACCATGACGTGCCGCCCGAAGGGCTTGACGTCGGCCAGGTGCGGCACCCGGGCGCCGATCCGGCGGAAGTCGTCGAGCGAGAGGTCGACCTCCGCCTCGTTGGCGATGGCCAGCAGGTGCAGGACCGCGTTGGTCGAGCCGCCGAAGGCCATCGTCACCGCGATCGCGTTCTCGAACGCCTCCTTGGTGAGGATCTGCCGGGCGGTGAGGCCGGTGCGCAGCATCTGCACCACCGTCTCGCCCGAGCGGCGGGCGAACCCGTCCCGGCGCCGGTCCGTGGCGGGCGGCGCGGCCGAGCCGGGCAACGACATACCCAGCGCCTCGGCGGCCGCCGCCATGGTGTTGGCGGTGTAGAAGCCGCCGCACGCGCCCTCGCCCGGGCAGATCGCCCGCTCGATCGTGTCGACGTCCTCGCGCGACATGAGACCCCGCGCGCACGCGCCGACCGCCTCGAAGGCGTCGATGATCGTCACCTCGTGCTCGGACCCGTCGGAGAGCTTCGCGCGCCCCGGCAGGATCGACCCGGCGTAGACGAAGACCGACGCGAGGTCGAGCCGCGCCGCCGCCATGAGCATCGCCGGCAGCGACTTGTCGCACCCCGCGAGCAGCACCGAGCCGTCGAGCCGCTCGGCCGACATCACCGTCTCGACCGAGTCGGCGATGACCTCGCGGGAGACGAGGGAGTAGTGCATGCCCTCGTGGCCCATCGAGATCCCGTCGGAGACCGAGATCGTCCCGAACTCCAGCGGGTAGCCGCCCGCCGCGTGCACGCCGTCCTTGACGGCCTTGGCCAGCCGGTCGAGCGACAGGTTGCAGGGGGTGATCTCGTTCCAGCTGCTGGCGACGCCGACCTGGGGCTTGTCCCAGTCCTCGTCGCCCATCCCGACCGCGCGCAGCATCCCGCGCGCGGCCGTCTTCTCCAGCCCGTCGGTGACGTCGCGGGACCGCGGCTTGGGGTCGACGGTCGTCTCAGCCACGGGCCGCCGAGCCCTCCACGTAGTCGGAGTCGTGGCTCTTGACCCACGCCATCATGCCGCGCAGCTCCTTGCCGGTGGCCTCGATGGGGTGCTGGGCACCCTTCTCGCGGAGCGCCTGGAACTCGGGCGCCCCGGCGTCCTGGTCGTCGATGAAGCGCTGGGCGAAGGAGCCGTTGCGGATGTCCTCGAGGACCTCCTTCATGTTGTCCTTGACCCGCTCGTCGATCACCCGGGGCCCGGAGACGTAGTCGCCGTACTCCGCCGTGTCGGAGATGGACCAGCGCTGCTTGGCGATGCCGCCCTCATACATGAGGTCGACGATGAGCTTGAGCTCGTGCAGGCACTCGAAGTAGGCGACCTCGGGCTGGTAGCCGGCCTCGGTCAGCGTCTCGAAGCCGTACTGCACGAGCTGCGACATCCCTCCGCAGAGGACCGACTGCTCCCCGAAGAGGTCGGTCTCGGTCTCCTCGGTGAAGGTCGTCTCGATGCCGCCGGCGCGCAGCCCGCCGATCGCGGCGGCGTAGGACAGCGCGAGCGCCTTGGCGTTGCCGGTGGCGTCCTGCTCCACCGCGACGAGCACCGGCACGCCGCGCCCGTCGACGTACTCGCGCCGCACGAGGTGGCCGGGGCCCTTCGGCGCGACCATGCACACGTCGACGTCGGCCGGCGGGGTGATGTAGCCGAAGCGGATGTTGAAGCCGTGGCTGAAGAAGAGCGCCTTGCCCGCGGACAGGTGCGGCTCGACCGCCTCGGTGTAGAGGTGACGCTGCACGTGGTCGGGGACGAGCACCATGATGAGGTCGGCCTCCGCGCAGGCCTCGGCGGGGGTGCGCACGCGCAGGCCCTCGGCCTCCGCCTTGGCGCGGCTGCGGCTGCCCTCGGCGAGGCCGACGCGCACGTCCACGCCGGAGTCGCGCAGGGACAGGGCGTGGGCGTGGCCCTGGCTGCCGTAGCCGAGGACGGCGACCTTGCGTCCCTGGATGATCGACAGGTCGGCGTCGTCGTCGTAGTACATCGTGGCCATGGTGGTCTGCTTCTCCTGGTGCTCGGGGGTTGGGGGTGGTGCTCTGGGGGTATGGCGTGCGCGCGCGGCCCGGGTGGTGGGCCGGGTCGGCGCGTCAGAAGGCGGCGGCCGCCATCGCGCCGACCGGGCGCGGGCCGTGGTCGTTGATCTCCCACAGCCGGGTGCGGATCGCGTCGGCGTCCGGCAGCTCCTCGATGTGGATCACCTCGACCAGCTTGTCGAGCTGGCTGGTCACCTTGTGCAGCTGCTCGGCGCTGACGTTGACCACGATCGTCATGCGGGAGACCTTGGTGTCCTCGGTCGGGCCGACGACGAGGTGGTCGATGTTGAAGTTGCGGCGCGCGAAGAGCACGGAGACGCGGGCGAGGACGCCGGGGTTGTTCTCGACCAGGACGGACAGGGCGTGGCGGGTGCGGTCGTTCATGACCTTGCCTTTCGGTGCGGTGTCGCCGTCGGCGACGGGGGTGGTGGGTCGGTAGGCGGTGGGGGCCGTGGGCAGCTCGCGCCCGGGCGGCGGGTAGTCGTGGAGGAGGGTCATTCGTCGCTCCCGAAGTCGGGGGTGAGGTCGCGGGCGTGCTGGATGTCGTCGTTGCTCGTCCCGGCGGGGACCATCGGCCAGACCATGGCGTCCTTGGAGACGCGGAAGTCGACGACGACCGGCTGGTCGTCGATCTCCATGGCCGCCTCGATCGTGGCGTCGACGTCCTCGGCCCGGTCGCAGCGCAGGCCGGCGCAGCCGTAGGCCCGGGCGAGGGTGACGAAGTCCGGCACCTGCATGGAGGGCAGCTGCGAGGCGCTGTAGCGCTCGGAGTAGAAGAGCGCCTGCCACTGCTTGACCATGCCGAGCGCGGCGTTGTTGACGACGGCGACCTTGATCGGGATGCCCTCGACGGCGCAGGTGGCCAGCTCCTGGTTGGTCATCTGGAAGCAGCCGTCGCCGTCGACCGCCCACACGGTGGCGTCGGGGAGGGCGACCTTGGCGCCCATGGCGGCGGGCACCGCATACCCCATCGTCCCGAGGCCCCCGGAGTTGAGCCAGTGCCGGGGGCGCTCGTGGCCGAGGTAGTGGCTGGCCCACATCTGGTGCTGCCCGACGCCCGAGGCGTAGTAGGCGTCCGGGCCGACGATCGCGCCGAGGCGCTCGATGACGTACTGCGGGGCCAGCTCGCCGGTCGTGGGGGTGTCGTAGCCGAGCGGGTAGCGGCGCTTCCAGTCCTGGCAGCGCGCGATCCAGGCGGCGTGGTCCGGCGCGGCGCCGGCCCCGGTGCGGCGGGCCCACTCGGCCGACAGCTGGGCGATCGTGACCTTGGCGTCGCCGAGGAGCCCGACGGCGGTCGCGAAGTTCTTGCCGATCTCGGCCGGGTCGATGTCGGCGTGGACGATCGTGGCGTGCGGCGCGAACGTGTGCTTGGCGCCGGTGACCCGGTCGTCGAAGCGGGCGCCGAGGCTGACGATGAGGTCGGCCTTCTGCAGGGTGGCCACGCCCGAGACGCTGCCGTGCATGCCCGGCATGCCCATGTGCTGCGGGTGGCTGTCGGGGAAGACCCCGCGGGCCATGAGCGTGGTGACGACCGGGATGCCGGTGATGTCGGCCAGTGTGCGCAGCTCCTCGTGCGCGCCGGCCGCGACCGTGCCGCCGCCGACGTAGAGGACGGGGCGGCGCGCGGTGAGCATGAGCTCGACCGCGTCGCGCACGTCCTCCGGCGCGGGTGCCGCCGGCGGGTGGTAGCCGGGCATCGCCAGCTGCAGCGGCCCGTCCCCGGCCGCCCCGGTCAGCGCGTCCTTGGTGACGTCCACCAGGACCGGGCCCGGGCGGCCCGACCGGGCCAGGTGGAAGGCCGAGGCGACGGTGGGCGCGACGTCCTCGGGGCGGGTGACGAAGAAGCTGTGCTTGGTGACCGGCATCGAGATCGAGCGGATGTCGGCCTCCTGGAAGGCGTCCGAGCCGATGGCGGTGCTGTTGACGTTGCCGGTGAGGGCGACGATCGGGGTCGAGTCCATGTAGGCGTTGGCCAGCGGCGTCACCAGGTTGGTGGCGCCCGGACCGCTCGTGGCCAGGCAGACCCCGACCTTGCCGGTCGCCATCGCGTAGCCCTCCGCCGCGTGGCCGGCGCCCTGCTCGTGGCGGACCAGGACGTGCCTGATCCGCTCGGCGCCGTAGAGCGCGTCGTAGAGCGGGAGCACGGCGCCGCCCGGCAGCCCGAAGATGTGCTCCACGCCCACGCGCTGCAGCGTGGCGACGAGGGCGTCGGCCCCGGTGCGCGGCTCGGTCGTGGCGGCGGCGGCGGGCTCGCTGTGCGTGAGCGTCATGGTCCTGTCCTCTGGCGAAGGTGGCGGTGCGGGTGCTGGTCGGTGGTCGGTGGTCGGGGTGGTCGGGCAACAAAAAACCCCTCGGCCCGGAGGGCAGACGAGGGGAGGACGCGGCGCGGCTGGTGTCTAGGCCGTGCGGCGTCCCTGGCTAATAAGTACGAGCGTGCTGAGGTGCATGTGGGCCACCCTTCCCCATCGGTGTACGTCACGTCAACCCCTTGCATGGACATGTGACCCACTGCACATCTATTCATGTATCGATATGACGTTGACATGTCGAGACCGGTCGTGTCATTCTTAGATAGAACGCAGTGTGTCGCCCACGGGCGGCCGACGACCTCCAGGAGGAGACATGAACTACCGCGGCAGGGGCCCCGGCGGCCCCGGATTCGACCCCGAGCGCTTCTTCGGCCCGGACGGGCCCTTCGGTCCGCGCGGCCCCCTCGGGCCGGGCGGCATCTTCGGCCCGGCCGGCCCGTTCGGGACCGGCGGGGGCTGGGGCCAGGGCGGCCACTGGTCCGGCGAGCCGGACCCGCGCGCCGGCGCCCGGCGCGGCCGGGCCCGTGCCCGGCGCGGCGACGTGCGCGCCGCCATCCTCGAGCTGCTGCAGAGCGAGCCGATGAACGGCTACCAGCTCATGCAGGGCATCGCCGGGGCCACCGACGGCGCCTGGACCCCGAGCTCGGGCGCGATCTACCCCGCCCTCTCCCAGCTCGAGGACGAGGGTCTCGTCGAGCAGGTCGAGGTCGACGGCCGCAAGGCCTACCAGCTCACCGACGCCGGTCGCGAGGCCGCCGGCAAGGGCCCCTCCCTGCTCTGGGGCCGCGGCGCCGGCGAGGAGCCGGAGGACCCCTGGGGCGAGGACGGTCCCCGCGACCGTCGTCGCGGCCCCCACGGGCACCGTCGCGGGCCCGGTCCGCGCGGTGGCTTCGGCGGCCCGGGCGGCTTCGGCGGCCGGCACGGGCGCGGCCGGACCGGCTCCACCCTGTGGAAGGCCCTCGGGGGCCTGGCGATGGCCACCCAGGCCGTCGGCCAGTCCGGCGACGAGGAGCTGACCACGCAGGCGGCCGAGCTCCTCGACCGCGCCCGCCGCGACCTCTACCGCATGCTCGCCGAGGCCGAGGTGGCCCGCGACGACGAGGACGACACCGGCACCGCCTGGGCCGAGGAGACCGACGAGGAGATCACCGACGGCGAGATCATGGACGACTGAGGTCGCTCCATA
>CAZONQ010000037.1:0-20787 GCA_964581125.1 uncultured Ornithinimicrobium sp. | reverse complement strand
CGCGGAGAACCCGCCGAAGAAGTACCAGGACATCTACCCGCTCAACTTCGACGTGTCCCCCGCCACCATCTACGCCGAGGTCCGCCGGGTCGTGCAGGTCTGGATCGACCACGGCGTGAAGATCTTCCGCGTCGACAACCCGCACACCAAGCCGGTCGAGTTCTGGCAGTGGCTCATCGCCGACGTGGCGGTGGACCACCCGGAGGTGATCTGGCTCGCCGAGGCCTTCACCAAGCCGATGATGATGCGCACCCTGGCCAAGGTCGGCTTCCAGCAGTCCTACACCTACTACGCCTGGCGCAACACCGCCGCCGAGCTGCGCGAGTACGTCACCGAGCTGGCCACCGAGACCGCCGCCTACATGCGGCCCAGCTTCTGGCCCACGACGCACGACATCCTCACGCCGTACATACAGCACGGCGGCGTCACCGCGCACCTGGTGCGCTCCGCCCTCGCCGCCACCCTGGTGCCGACCTACGGCATCTACGCCGGCTTCGAGCACGTGGAGCACCTGGCCCGCCCCGGCGCCGAGGAGCACCTGGACAACGAGAAGTACGAGTACAAGGACCGCCGGTGGGGCCAGCACGTGCCCGGCCGGGCCGACCTCGGCGGCTGGCTCACCATGCTCAACCGGATCCGGGCCGAGCACCCCAGCCTGCACTGGTTGCGCAACATCACCTTCCACGAGGCCGAGGACGAGAACTTCCTCGCCTTCTCCAAGCACGGCGGCGGCGCCCACGACGGCTCGCAGGAGGACACCGTCCTCGTGGTCGCCAACCTCGACCCGCACTCGGTCCGTCAGACCCGGCTCCACCTGGACCTGCCGGCCCTGGGCCTGGGCATCGGCTGGGGCGGCACCTTCGGCGCCCACGACCTGGTCACCGGGAAGCGCTGGCAGTGGGACGAGTCGCCCTTCGTCCGGCTCGGCCCCGGCTACGGCCAGGAGCCGGTCCACATCGTCCACGTCACCAGGAACGAGGAGGAGATCGCCCGATGCGGGGACTGAACCTCTACCAGCCCGGCCTGAAGAACGACCCGGACTGGTTCCGCAAGGCGGTCTTCTACGAGGTGCTCGTGCGCGCCTTCGACGACTCGACCGGCTCCGGCTCCGGCGACTTCACCGGCCTCGTCGGCCGGCTGGACTACCTGCAGTGGCTGGGCGTGGACTGCCTGTGGCTGCCGCCCTTCTACGCCTCGCCGCTGCGCGACGGCGGCTACGACGTGGCCGACTACACCGCGGTGCTGCCCGAGTTCGGGACGCTGCCGGAGTTCCGCGAGCTGATCAGCCAGGCGCACGCCAGGGGCATCCGGATCATCACCGACCTGGTGATGAACCACACCAGCGACCAGCACCCGTGGTTCCAGGCCAGCCGCTCCGACCCCGAGGGGCCCTACGGCGACTTCTACGTCTGGTCCGACACCGACGAGAGGTATGCCGACGCCCGGATCATCTTCGTCGACACCGAGACCTCCAACTGGACCTTCGACGCGGTCCGGCGGCAGTTCTTCTGGCACCGGTTCTTCTCCCACCAGCCCGACCTCAACTTCGAGAACCCGGCCGTCCAGGAGGCGATGTTCGACGTCGTCCGGTTCTGGATGGACATGGGGATCGACGGCTTCCGGCTGGACGCGGTGCCCTACCTCTTCGAGGAGGAGGGCACCAGCTGCGAGAACCTCCCCCGGACCCACGAGTTCCTCGCCTCGCTGCGGGCGATGGTCGACGAGGAGTACCCCGGCCGGGTGCTGCTGGCCGAGGCCAACCAGATGCCCTCGGAGGTCGTCGACTACTTCGGCACCCCGGAGGCGCCGGAGTGCCACATGTGCTTCCACTTCCCGGTGATGCCGCGGCTCTACTACGCCCTCCGCGAGGAGAAGGCCGAGCCGGTCGTCCGGGTCATGGAGGAGACCCCGCCGATCCCCGAGGGCACCCAGTGGGGCACCTTCCTGCGCAACCACGACGAGCTGACGCTCGAGATGGTCACCGCCGAGGAGCGCACGGCCATGTACGGCTGGTACGCCCCCGACCCGCGCATGCGCGCCAACGTCGGCATCCGGCGCCGGCTGGCGCCGCTGCTCGACAACGCCCGCGACGAGCTCGAGCTCATCAACGCCCTGCTGCTCTCGCTGCCCGGCTCGCCGTGCCTCTACTACGGCGACGAGATCGGGATGGGCGACAACATCTGGCTCGAGGACCGCGACGCCGTGCGCACCCCGATGCAGTGGACGCCGGACCGCAACGCCGGCTTCTCCACGGCCGACCCCGGCAAGCTCTACCTCCCGGTGATCAGCTCGCTGGTCTACCACTACAACAGCGTCAACGTCGAGGCCCAGATGGCCAGCGGCGGCTCCCTGCTGCACTGGACGCGGGGCATGCTCCAGGTCCGCACCGCCCACGAGGTCTTCGGGCTGGGCGAGTTCCACCTGTGCGAGGCGGACAACGAGGCGGTCCTCGCCTTCGTCCGCGCCCTGCCCGACGAGGAGGAGGGCCCCCGCGACGGCCACCCCGCGGTCCTCTGCGTCAACAACCTTTCCTCCCGCCCCCAGGCGGTCACCGTCACGCTGCCCGAGCGGCTGGCCGGCGCGGAGGTCGTCGACCTCTTCGGCGGCGACGGGTTCCTGCCGGTCGCGCAGGACGGCAGCTACCGGCTCACGCTCGGCTCCCGGGACTTCTTCTGGCTCGGTCTCAACCCTCTCGAGGAGGACTCCTGATGGCATCCCTCACCCCCTCCTTCGGCGACTTCCTGCCGGAGTGGATCGCCCGCCAGCGGTGGTACCGCGGCGCGGGACGGACACCCCGCCTGACCGTGCTCAACGCCGTCCGCTGGGAGGACCCGCTCGGCGAGGTCGGCCTCGAGGACCACCTCCTGCTCGACCGGTCCGGGCCGGAGGAGGTCGTCTACCAGGTGCCCCTGTCCTACCGGGCCGAGCCCGTCGACTTCATGACCGACGCCCTCGTCGCCGTCGCCGAGCACGACGAGCTGGGCACGCGCTACATCTACGACGCGACGCACGACCCGGTCTTCGCCCAGGTCCTGCTCCAGCACGTCTACGCCGAGCAGGACGTCCCCTCGGCCCGGGCCCGCCGGGTCGTCGCCGGCGGGCAGGCACCGGCGCTGCGCACCTCCCGGGTGCTCTCCGGCGAGCAGTCCAACACCTCGATCGTCGTCGAGGCGCACGGCGAGACCCGCCCGGTGATCGTCAAGCTCTTCCGCGTCCTCCAGGGCGGCGACAACCCGGACGTCACCGTGCCGAGCGCGGTCGCGCCGCTCGGCAACCGGGCGGTCGCCGGACCGATCGGGTATGTGGAGGGGCGCTGGCCGCTCACCGACGGCACCGAGGCCCGTGGTCACCTCGCCCTCGTGCAGGAGTACCTCACCGACGCCCAGGACGCGTGGCGCACCGCCCTGCGCGCGGCCCGGAGCGGCCAGGACCTCGGCGAGCGCGCCCGCGGCCTCGGGGCGGCCACCGCCGAGGTCCACGCCGCGCTGCGCGACGCCTTCGGCACCGGCGCCGCTGAGCCCGGCGCCCGCGCGACGCTCGTGGACCGGATGCGCCGCCGGGCCGAGGCCGCCTACGCCGAGGTGCCCGAGCTCGAGGCCTACCGCGACGCCGTCGAGGAGGTCTACGCGGGGATCGAGGGGCTGGACCTGCCGCCGCTGCAGCGGGTGCACGGCGACCTGCACCTCGGCCAGGTGCTCGAGGTGCCCGGACGGGGCTGGGTCCTCGTCGACTTCGAGGGCGAGCCGATGCGGCCGCTCGCGGAGCGCACGGCGCCCGACCTGGCCCTGCGCGACGTGGCCGGGATGCTCCGCTCCTTCGACTACGCCGCCGCGTCCGCCGGCCTCGAGGAGGGCACGGCCCCGACCGCGGGCAGCTCCGGCTGGGCCGGCTCCGCCCGCGACGCGTTCCTCCGCGGCTACGCCGAGGCGAGCGGGGAGGACCTGGACGACGCCGACCTGCGCCGGGTGCTCGACGCGCTCGAGCTCGACAAGGCGCTCTACGAGGTCGTCTACGAGGCCCGCAACCGCCCCGAGTGGATGCCGATCCCCGTGGCCGCGGTCCAGCGCCTGGTCTCGCGCCGCGGCGGGCGCCACCTCGCCGACGACGGCACCCGCCCCGCGACCGCTGCCGGCACCGGCACCGGCCGCCACCGCGCCCCCGGCCCCGACCTCTTCGAGGAGCCCGCCGCACCCACCGGACACGACCCCGAGGTCGGCGACTTCGGCGTCGCCGCCGGCTCGCCGCAGCAGGGCAGCTCCTCGCTCACCGACGACGAGGGCCACCTGCGGACCGCGGCGCTGCCCGAGGAGTACGCCGCCCGCCCCCTCGCCCACGTCTCGCTGCGCGACCTCGACCCGCCGGTCAACGGCCCGTCCGCGCAGGACCCGCAGGAGGACCGGCCGGAGGGCGACGCGGAGCCCGCCCCCGCCCGGGAGGAGCCCGTCCGGGCCGGCGGGGGCGTCCGGGCCAGCGGGGGCGTCCCGGCCAGCGGGGGCGTCCCGCACGCCCCGGTCCCGCCGCCCGCCGAGATGCTGCGCGCGGCCGGCGCCCCGGTCGCGGGCGAGGGGACCCGGTCGGAGGAGACCGTCGTCACCCACGAGCCGCCCCCGTCGGTCGACCGCAACGAGGCGGCCGAGGCGGTCACCGACCGTCCGGCCAGCGGCAGCGTCCCCGCGCTCGGGCCGGACGGCCGCCCGGTCGACCCCGAGACCCTGCGCGAACAGGCCTGGGCGGACGCCCTCGGCTCCCCCGCCGTGGTGACCGGCCAGGTGGTCGGGGACGGGGCCGGGGAGGACGACGAGCACGCCGTGCCGGGCACCCGCACCTCGGTGGTGCGCCGCGTCCGGCTGAGCCCGCCCACGGAGCCGGCGGCACCGCATACGCGTCCCCTGGACCTGGACGAGGCGACCGACGTCGTCCACGGGCTGCACCGCAGCCCGCACACGATCCTCGGTGCCCACCCGCACGAGGGGCACGTCACCATCCGCACCGTGCAGCCGACCGCCGACGCGGTGGCCGTGCGGCTGGCCGACGGCAGCGAGCTGGCGATGACCGCCGAGACCGGCGGCATCTGGGTCGCGGTCGTGCAGCAGGAGGAGGTGCCGGACTACCGCCTGGTGGTCAGCGAGGGCGGCAGCGAGCGCGTGGTGGACGAGGCCTACCGGCACGGGCCGGTCCTGGGCGAGACGGACCTGCACCTGTTCGGGGAGGGCCGGCACGAGGAGCTGTGGCGGGTGCTGGGCGCCCACGTGCGCACGGTGCGCGACAGCATCGGCGAGGTGACCGGCACGCACTTCGCCGTCTGGGCGCCCAACGCCCTGGCGGTGCACGTCATCGGCGACTTCAACGGCTGGGACGGCACCACCCACGCCTTGCGCGTGCACGAGACCGTCGGGGTGTGGGAGATCTTCGTCCCCGGCGTCGGTGCCGGCGCGCACTACAAGTTCGACATCACCGGTCCCGACGGCACGCGCCGGGCCAAGGCGGACCCGATGGCGCGCGCCAGCGAGGTGCCGCCGTTCAACAACTCGGTGGTCACCGTCTCCACGCACCGGTGGAGCGAGGGCGACGCGGCGTGGATGGCCCGCCGGGCGCAGACCGACGTCCACCACGGGCCGATGAGCATCTACGAGGTGCACCTGGGCTCGTGGCGCCAGGGGCTCGGCTACGAGGAGCTGGCCGAGCAGCTGGTCGACTACGTGAGCCGGATGGGCTTCACCCACGTCGAGCTCATGCCGGTGATGCAGCACCCCTACGGCCCCTCGTGGGGCTACCACGTGACCGGCTACTACGCCGCGGACAGCCGCTTCGGGCACGAGGACGGACTGCGCCACCTCATCGACCGGCTGCACCAGGCCGGGATCGGCGTGATCCTGGACTGGGTGCCGGGTCACTTCGCGACCGACCCGTGGGCCCTGGCCCGCTTCGACGGGACGCCGATCTACGAGCACCCCGACCCGCGCAAGGGCTGGCACCCGGAGTGGGGCTCCTACATCTTCGACTACGGCCGGCCGCAGGTGCGCAACTTCCTCGTCGCCAACGCCACCTACTGGCTGGAGGAGTTCCACGCCGACGGGCTGCGCGTCGACGGCGTCGCCTCCATGCTCTACCTGGACTACTCGCGCCAGCCCGGGCAGTGGATCCCCAACCGGCACGGCGGCCGGGAGAACCTCGAGGCGGTCTCGCTGCTGCAGGAGACCAACGCCACGGCCTACCGCCGCAACCCGGGCGTCATCATGATCGCCGAGGAGTCGACCTCGTGGCCGGGCGTCACCGCACCGACGGACAAGGGTGGCCTGGGCTTCGGCTTCAAGTGGAACATGGGGTGGATGCACGACACGCTCGACTACCTCGGGCAGCGGCCCTACGCGCGCCAGCACCACCACCACGCGCTGACGTTCTCGCTGGTCTACGCCTTCGGCGAGAAGTACATCCTGCCGATCAGCCACGACGAGGTCGTCCACGGCAAGGGGTCGCTCGTGCGCAAGATGTCCGGCGACGCCTGGCAGAAGTTCGCCACGACGCGCGCGTTCCTGGCCTACCAGTGGTCGCACCCGGGCAAGCAGCTGCTCTTCATGGGCACCGAGTTCGCCCAGTCGCGGGAGTGGGCCGACGGCGGCACGCTGAGCTGGGAGCTGACCGAGCAGCCGGCGCACGCCGGCGTGCAGCGCCTCGTCCGCGACCTCAACCAGCTCTACGAGGAGCTCCCCGCCCTCTGGCAGATCGACCACCACGAGCACGGCTTCACCTGGCTCGACGCCAACGACGCCGGCCGCAACCTCTACTCCTACCTGCGGTGGGGCAACGAGGGTCCCGACGGGCTGCGCCCGGTCGTGGCGGTGCTGGTCAACTTCAGCGGGGTCCCCCAGGAGCACGTGCACGTGGGCCTGCCCTACGGCGGCCGCTGGCGCGAGGTGCTCAACACCGACGCGCAGGTCTACGGCGGCTCCGGGCAGGGCAACCTCGGCTCGGTGCAGGCCTACGACGTGCAGCACCAGCGCCAGCCGTGCTCCGCCCTGGTCACCGTGCCGCCGCTGGGCACCGTCTGGCTCGTGCCGGACCCCGAGCCGGTCGAGGAGCAGCCGGTCGCCGTCGAGGAGCCCGTCGAGGAGCCCGCCGAGGACCGCGAGGAGCCCGTCGAGGACCGCGAGCTGTCCGAGGTCTCCAGCTTCGAGGCGGTCGAGGACGGCACCGACGTCACCGAGGAGGCGGCCCCCACCGGGGACGAGGAGACCGGGACCCCCGGCGACGTCGAGCAGGCCGGCGCCTCCGACGTCGACCACGGGTTCGACGCCGAGGAGGCGACCGACCCCGACGCGGAGCACACCCCATACCCGTCCGACGACGAGCGCTGAGGAGGAGACGATGGCACGCCACGACCGCGCCGGGCAGCCGGCGCAGGAGCAGGACCTCGTCGACGTGGACGCCCTGGTCCGCGCCTACACCGAGGTCGTCCCCGACCCGTCCGACGTCGGCCAGCAGGTCGTCTTCGGCACCTCGGGGCACCGGGGCAGCTCGCTGGACGCGGCGTTCAACGAGCAGCACATCCTGGCCACGACCCAGGCCATCTGCGACTACCGCGCGGCGCAGGGGGTCGAGGGCCCGCTGTTCATCGGCAAGGACACGCACGCGCTGTCCGGGCCGGCGTGGCGGAGCGCGCTGGAGGTGCTCGCCGCCAACGGCGTGGACGTGTGGGTCGACCACGGCGGCGAGGAGGCGTTCACGCCCACGCCGGCGGTCTCGCGGGCGATCCTCGCGCACAACCGCGAGGTGGAGGGCGCGACGGGCACCGCGGACGGGATCGTCGTGACGCCCTCGCACAACCCGCCGCGCGACGGCGGGTTCAAGTACAACCCGCCCGACGGCGGGCCCGCCGGCACCGAGGCCACCGGCTGGATCGCCGACCGCGCCAACGAGCTGCTGCGCGCCGGGCTGGAGGGCGTGCGCCGCGTCCCCTTCGAGGAGGCGCTCGGCGCCGCCGAGCCCTACGACTTCATGGGCGAGTACGTCCGTGCGCTGCCGCGCGTCGTCGACCTGGAGGCGATCCGCGAGGCGGGCGTGCGGATCGGTGCGGACCCGCTGGGCGGCGCCGCCGTGGACTACTGGCAGGCGATCGCCGACGAGCACCGGATCGACCTCACCGTCGTCAACCCCGACGTGGACCCGACCTGGCGGTTCATGACGCTGGACTGGGACGGCAAGATCCGGATGGACTGCTCCTCCCCCGACGCGATGGCCTCGCTCATCGGCGCGATGGCGGGCGAGGCGTCCTACGACGTCGCCACCGGCAACGACGCCGACGCCGACCGGCACGGGATCGTCACCCCCGACGGCGGGCTGATGAACCCCAACCACTACCTCGCCGTGGCGATCGACTACCTCTACGGCGGCGCCCGCCCGGACTGGCCGGCGGACGTGGCGGTCGGCAAGACCCTCGTCTCCTCCTCGATGATCGACCGGGTCGTCGGGGCGCTGGGCCGCGAGCTGGTCGAGGTGCCCGTCGGCTTCAAGTGGTTCGTCCCCGGGCTGCTCGACGGGTCGGTCGGCTTCGGCGGCGAGGAGTCCGCCGGGGCGTCCTTCCTCTGCCGGGACGGGTCGGTGTGGACGACGGACAAGGACGGGATCATCCTGGCGCTCCTGGCCGCCGAGATCATCGCCCGCACCGGGCGCACCCCCTCCCAGCGCTATGCCGAGCTCGTCGCCGAGCACGGGGACCCCGCCTACGCCCGCGTCGACGCGCCGGCGGACCGGGAGGCCAAGGCCAGGCTCAAGCAGCTGTCCGCCTCCGACGTCACCGCCGACACCCTCGCCGGGGAGCCGATCACCGCGGTGCTGACCGAGGCACCCGGCAACGGTGCGGCGGTCGGCGGCGTCAAGGTGACGACGGAGTCGGCGTGGTTCGCGGCGCGGCCCTCCGGGACCGAGGACGTCTACAAGATCTACGCCGAGTCCTTCCAGGGACCCGAGCACCTGGCGCGCGTGCAGGAGGAGGCCCAGGCGCTCGTCGACGCGGCGCTGGAGGCCTGAGCGGCCCGGCCTCCGAGATCCGTCAGCGCTGTTATATTAGCGCTGTGACATCTCCCCCGACCCCGGGCGACCCCGACCCGACGACGGACCCCACGCGGCAGCCGTCCCGGCTCGGGCCGCTGTTCGCGCTGCTGCGCCAGATGGACGAGGCCATCGGCGAGCTCTACGTCGAGCGCGGGGCGGGGCAGGTCCGGCAGCGCTTCGTCTGGCCGATGCTGCGGCTCGCCCACGACGGCCCGATGACCATCACCGGGCTCTCCCGCTCGCTCGGCCTGACGCACTCGGCCGTGTCCCAGACCGTGGCCCAGATGCGCCGGGCGGGACTGGTGTCCAGCCGGGCCGGTGTCGGCGGCGACGGACGCACGAGGACGGTCGCGCTCACCGACGAGGGACGCGCCCTGGTCCCCCTGCTCGAGGCGGAGTGGCGGGCGACGGAGGCGGCCGTGCGCGAGCTCGACGACGAGCTACCGGTGCCGCTGAGCCGGGTCGCCGCCGACCTGGGCACGGCGCTGGCGGCCCGACCCTTCCGGCAGCGGGTCGAGGACCACCTGGGCACCGGGCGCGACGGCGCCCCGGACCCCCGGTGAGCCGGCTGCGCGACGGCCTGATCGACCTCCGGCCGCTGGGGGCCAGCCGGGACTTCCGACGCCTGTGGGCCAGCGGCCTGGTGTCCGCGACGGCCGTGCAGATGTCGGTCGTGGCCGTGCTCTTCCAGGTGTGGGAGATGACCGGCAGCCCGGTGTGGGTGGGCACCATCGGGCTCGTCCAGGCCGTGCCGATGATCCTCCTCGGCCTCCTCGGCGGCGCGGTGGCCGACGCGCTCGACCGGCGCGGCGTCGTGGTCCGCACGACCGCGGCCCAGACGGTCGTCGCCGGGGCGCTGACGCTCCAGGCCGTGCTGGGGGTGGGCTCGCTCGCCCTCGTCCTCGTCCTCGTCGGGCTGCAGGCGAGCAGCGCGGCCCTGGGCGCGCCGGCGCGCCGGACGTTCGTCAAGCGCCTGCTGCCGCCGCGGCTGCTCGCCGCGGGCGTGGCCCTGCACATGATCGCGTTCCAGGCCGCCGTGCTCGTCGGTCCCGCGCTGGGCGGGGTGCTCGTGGGGGCGCTGGGCGTCGGCGCGTGCTACGGGCTCAACGCGGTCGGCTTCCTCCTCTCGCTGTGGGCCGTCCACCGGCTGCCCCCGATGCCTCCCGAGGGGGACGGCCCGGCGCGGGCGGGCACCGGTCCGCCCCGGCTGCGGTCGGTCGTGACCTCCCTGACCGAGGGGGTGCGCCTCACCGTCCGTCGCCCCGTCCTGCGCGGCAGCTTCCTCACCGACCTCGCCGCCACCCTGCTCGCCTTCCCGGTGGCCCTCTTCCCGATGATCAACGAGCTGCGCTTCGGCGGCGACCCGGCCACGCTCGGGCTGTTCCTCTCCGCCGTCGCGGTCGGGGGCCTCCTGGCCGGCGTGTGGTCGGGCGCCGTGACGCGCTCCGCGCACCTGGGGTGGGTCCAGCTCGGCGCGGCGACGGTATGGGGTCTCGCGCTCGTGGGCTTCGGGCTCGCCGGGCCGCTGTGGCTGGCGCTGCTGCTCCTCGCCGTGGCCGGCGCCGCCGACACCACCTCGGTGACCACCCGTGGTGCGATGGTGCAGCTGGACACCGACGACCGGATGCTCGGGCGGGTCTCCTCGGTGGAGCACGTCATCGGGGCGGCCGGGCCGGACCTGGGCAACTTCCGCGCAGGCCTGGTGGCGGGGTGGACCTCACCGGCCGTGGCCGCCGCCGGGGGCGGCGTCCTCTGCGTCGTGGCCGTGGTGGCGATCGCCGTCACGCACCCCCAGGTGGCGCGCTTCCGGGTGCCCGGCGACGCCTGACCGCCCCGGACCCGTCGGTCAGAACAGCGCGCTCATCAGCGACGTGCGGGCCTTCTGCACCCGGGGGTCGTGGGCCCCGATGACCTCGAAGAGCTCGAGCAGGTGCGTGCGGGCGGCGTCCCTGTCGTCGCCGGAGGTGCGGCGCACGACGTCGATGAGCCGCAGGAAGCCGTCCTCGACGTGCCCGCCCACGAGGTCGACGTCGGCGGCCTCGATCTGCGCCTGCACGTCGTCGGGTCGCTCGGCCGCCGCCTGCCGGACGGCGGCGAGGTCGAGGGTGCTGGTCCGCTCGAGGAGACGGACCTGGCCGAGGCCGAGCCGGGCCATCTCGTCGGCCGGGTCCTGCGCCAGGGCCTGCTCGTAGGCCGAGACCGCCCCCGCCCAGTCGCCGCGGTCGATGGCCTCGTAGGCCTCCTGGTGCAGCGGCGGAAGCTGCGGCTCCCCGTCGCCGGCGGGCTCGCCGCCGGTCGCGTCCACGGCCCCCTCCGGCTCGTCGGTGAGCTCGACCCGGCCCGTGACCGCGTTGGTGACCGCGGCCTCGAGGAAGGAGTCGAGCAGCTGGTCGACCTGCGTCATGTCCTGCACGCCGACGTAGAAGGGCATCGGCTGGCCGCCGAGGAGGCCGACGACGACCGGGAGCGCGGAGACCTGGCCGAAGGCCTGCTGCAGGACGGGGGTCAGCGCCTGCATGATCCCGGGGCTGCCGGCGAGGTCCACGGCCACGACCTGGAAGCGGCCGTCCTTGGCCCGCACGGCCCCGGCGAGGTCCCGCACGTGCTGGAGCGACTCCGGCACCTGCGGGGTCCACAGGACGAGGACGATCGGCGTGGTCGTGCTCGCGGTGACGACGCTCTCGAAGGTGGCGTCCGTGGCGTGCACGAGGGCGCCGGTGCGGCCCGGCACACCACCGGTCCCGGCGGGGGCACCGGGCGCGCCGGGTCGGGCCTGGCCGGACCCCTGCCCGCCCCGGGCACCCAGCCCGGACAGGTCGACGGCGCCGCGGAGCGCGGCGGAGCTGAACGGCTGCTGGGACATGGTGCTCCTCCGGAAGGGCGGCCCCGGTCGAGGGCGTCGGACCCTCCCAGGGTAGGCGGTCGCGGACGGGGTCAGGACCCCCAGGCGTCGACCAGCTGCTCGGTGACGGCGATGACCTCCGGCTGGAACTCCACGCCCTCGGCCGGGACGCGCATGCCGACCATGACGGTCGTGCGCATCACGGCCTCCTCGCGCAGCTCGCTGTCGTCGGCGAAGACGAGGAAGGACTCCGGCGGCGTGAGGATGCTGTTGGCCTTCACCTCGAAGGTGGTGTCCCGCTTGATCGTGCCGGTCACGAAGGCCGACCCGTCCTCGAAGAGCAGCGTCGTCGTCCACTTCGACCGGACGGTGTTCTTCTCGTGCATCGTCGCCTGCTGCGCGACCGCGTCCGCCTGCGAGTTGTTCGCGCGGCGCACGGCCGGGCCGTAGCCGTTGGTGCGGAAGTCGGCCAGGTTCTCCTGACGCGGCCACGTGAGGGAGTTGGCGAGCCGCTCCAGCGACTTCTTCGGCGAGGCCAGCAGGTCGCCGGAGCCCTTGCGCAGCACCGGCGTGCCCACGGAGCGCCGGTCGAAGACGGGCAGCTCGGTGCCGGGGAGCATGGTGCCCTCCCAGGTGATCCGGAAGTCCTCGGCCTTGCCCGTGCTGCTCTCCATCAGGTGCAGGACGGGCGCCTTCTTCGAGGACGGCACGGTCTGCACGAGGAGGACGACGGGCAGCTCCCCGTCGGCGCGGCTGATGGCCAGGACGTTGGGGGTGGCGACCTTCTTGGACTTGGCCTCGGCGGGCTTGCCGAAGACGCTCTCGGTCCGGTCCGCACCGGCCGCCGCGAGCCGGGCGGCCTGGGCGTAGACGCCCTTCTGCGCCGTCCTGGCCTTCTTGCCGTCGGCGCGGAGCGCCGCGTGCCGGGCCTCGAGCACCGTGGTCGCCACGGCCTCGGCGTCCTCGACGCTCAGGGCAGCCCGGTCGGGCTCGGTCGTCATCTCGGCCGTGGTGCCGGCCGCGTCGGCCGTGCTGCCCTCGGTGTCGGGCGCGGAGGAGGTGGTGGCGGCGTCCTCGCCCGGACCGGCCGTCGCGGCCTCGGTCTCGGACGTCGTGCCGGCCGTCGGGGAGGTGGCGCCACCCTCGGGGGCGTCGCCGCCGCTGCAGGCGGAGAGCACGAGCGCCGAGGCCAGCGCGACCGCGGCGGTCTGTCGGGAGAACTTCATAACGAAACGGTAAACAACGGCGGGTCGTCCGCCCAAATCAGGGATCTCCCAGGGTTCGGGCCCCGGGTGAGGTCAGCGCCCGGCGAAGTCGTCGGTCGCCCGCACGAGCTGGTCGAGCGTGCCCGGCTCTGAGAAGGCGTGGCCCGCGTCGGGCACGACCACGAAGCGCGCCCGCGGCAGCTGGGCGGCCAGGTCGAAGGCGGTGCGGGCCGGGGTGCACATGTCGAGCCGGCCCTGCACGATCACCGTCGGGACGTGCGCGACCCGGTGGGCGTCGGCGACGAGCTGCCCCTCGCGCAGCCACCCGCCGTGGACGAAGAAGTGGTTCTCGATCCGGGCGAAGGCGACGGCCTGGGCGTCCTCGGTCGCCCTGCGGTAGGCCTCCTCGTCGGGCAGCACCGAGATCACCCGGGCCTCCCAGCCGCTCCACGCCCTGGCCGCGGGCAGGTGCACCGCCGGGTCGGGGTCGAAGAGCAGGTCGTGGTAGGCGACCTGCATCTGGTGCCGGCGCTCCGCCGCGACCGGCGCGACGAACTCCGCCCAGAGGTCGGGGTAGACGTGCTCGAGGTGGCCGCGTTCGTACATCCAGGCCAGCTCGCCGGACCGGAGCGTGAAGATCCCGCGCAGCACGAGCTCGGTCACCCGGTCGGGGTGCGCCTGGGCGTAGGCGAGCGCCAGGGCCGACCCCCACGACCCGCCGAAGACCTGCCAGCGCTCGATGCCGAGGTGCTCGCGGACCCGCTCCAGGTCGGCGACCAGGTGCCAGGTCGTGTTGGTCGCCCACACCGGCGGGTCGACGGTCGTCGAGGCGTGCGGCGTGGAGCGCCCCGCCATCCGCTGGTCGAGCAGGACGATCCGGTAGCGCTCCGGGTCGAACACCCGCCGCTGCTTCGGGCTCGTGCCGCTGCCGGGACCGCCGTGGAGGAAGACCACGGGCTTGCCGTCCGGGTTGCCCGACTGCTCGACGTAGATCTCGTGACCGTCGCCGACGGGCAGCATGACGGTGTCGTAGGGCTCGATCTCGGGGTAGAACGTGCGCAGCCCGGTCACCGGCGGACCATCCTCAGCTCGGTGACGCCGTCGTGCCGGTCCTCGGACTCGGTCCCGTCGAGCTCGAAGCCGTTGCGCTCGTAGAAGCGGATCGCGCGCGCGTTGCCCCTGGCCACCCACAGGTAGCCGGGCCCCTCGCCGAAGGTCTCGTCGAGCAGGCGCTGCGCGACGCCGCTGCCCTGGTGCTCCGGAGCCACGTTGAGCGACCACACCTGGCGGGCCGCCGGCGCGTCCTCGTCCCTGGCCGGCCCGACCATGATGAAGCCCACCGGCTCCTCCCCCAGGACGGCGACCCGCATGGCCCGGCCGTCGTCGACGACCGCCCCCTCGGCGTGCGCACGGGCGATCGAGTACCACATCGGCCGGAAGGTGTCGACGGACAGCCCGTCGACCACCTCGTCGGCCATGAGCCCGCGGTAGGTCTCCCGCCACACCCGCACGTGCAGCCGGGCGAAGCCCTCGACGTCCTCCGGGCCGGGCCTGCGGACGAGGTATGCCGTGGCGCCCCCGTCCGCGCTCACGGCGCCCCTCCCTCGGCCAGGCGGGCGTTGACCCGGTCCACCTTGGCGGTCAGCTGCCCCTCGTGGCCCGGCCGCAGGTCGGCCTTGAGGACGAGCGAGACGCGCGGCCCGTGCTGGGCGACGGCGTCGCAGGCGCGCCGGATCACCGGCATCACCTCGTCCCAGTCGCCCTCGACCGTCGTGAACATCGACGTCAGCTCGTAGGGCAGGCCGGAGTCGCGCACGACGCGCAGCGCGTCGGCGACCGCGGCGCTCACCGAGCCGGTGTCGTCGGAGGCGGACGGGGCGACCGAGAACGCGAAGAGTGCCATGGCGCACAACCTAACGTGCGGCCCGCGCGCGGCCCGCCTCAGCCCGCGCCGAGTTCCTGGCCCAGCATGTCGAGGAGCTGCCCGCGGGAGGACGCACCGCTGCGCCGGCGCATCCGGGCGACGTGGTGCTCCACGGTCTTGGCCGAGAGGAAGAGCATCTCCCCCACCTCGCGGTAGGTGCGGCCGTCCACGATCAGCGCGGCGACCTGCCGCTCCCGGTCGGTCAGCCGCAGCCGGCCGGCCGTCGGCGCACGCTCATCGTCGCCGGTGCCGGCGCGGTCGCCGGGGCCCCGGGGCGGGGCGGGGACGGCCGGGCGCGGGGCGAGCTCGCGGGCGCACTCGAGGAGCTGGGCGCTGACCCTCCTGACCTCGGTGGCTGCCGCTCCGTGGGCGGCCAGCCGGGCCGCCTCCCACGGCATACCTGCCCTCGCGAGGTCGCGCGCGGCCCGCTCGACGTCCTCGAGCACGACGTCGCGCGCCCGCACCCGCGTCCACGCCCGGCCGGCGGCCGCGAGCACGCCGGCGTGCGACCAGTGCCGGGCGGCGGACACCAGCTGGGCGGCGTGGGGCGCCGCGAGGCCGGGCCGGTCCAGCTGCAGCGCGACGAGGACCCCGGTGAAGTGGAAGGGCACGGCCCACAGCGGCGGCTGCCCCAGCCGCGCGAGGAAGTCCTCGCACTCCTGCCAATGGGTCCGCACGAGGTCGAACTCGTGCAGGCGCGCCGCCGCGAGGAACAGCTCGGACATGGGCAGCAGCTGCAGCAGGCTCACGGGGTGGCGCAGCAGGACGTCCCGGGCGGCGTCCCACTCCCTGGCCAGCCGGCCCGGGTCGTCGGAGCGCCTGGCCTCCCTGACCCGCAGCGCGGACAGCCACAGACGCTCGCGCGGCGCGACGCCCGGGGCGGCCGCGGTCAGCTCGTCCACCCCGCCGTCCCGCGCACCGGGCTCGGCCCACGCCCGCAGGAGCTCGAGGCGGGTGCGGGAGACGGCGTCGAGCGCGTGGCCGGTCAGCGCCTCCGAGACGACGCCGCGCACGAGGTCCGCGTCCCCGGTGTGCAGCCCGACGAGGGCGACGAGCGCCGCCGGGCTGTCGAGCGGCCGGGCCGGGGACGCCATCACGGCGGCCGACTCCACGGCCTGCATCAACGGGGGCAGGCAGGAGCTGGGGCCGTCGGGGCGCAGCGAGGCCCGCAGCCCCTGGGCCACGAGCACCGTGGCACCGGTGAGCAGGTCCGGCGTCCGGTCCGCGGCCGCCAGGGCGGCGTCGGCCCCCTTCCGGTCCCCGGCGACGTAGCGCGTGACCGCCACGTCGGCGTCGGCCTCCCGCTCGGGCTCCCGGGCGACGACCCAGTCGACGAGGGAGACGGCTCGGGCCGGCTGGTCCTGCGCCCAGGCCAGCGCGAGGCCGACGTGGAGGAGGTCGCCAGGCACCCCCGCCGGGCGGCCGGGGCCCGCCGCCAGCACCGCCTCCAGCTCGCGGGCGGCGGCGCGCAGGTCGCCGGTGTCCAGGAGCATGCGGCACAGCGACACGCGGTGGTCGAGCCGGTCGGGCTCGGCCGCCACGACGAGCCGCATCATGGCGGTGGCCCGGCCCGGGTCCTCGGCGCGAGCCTGGTGGGCGGCGCGCGCCAGGGCGGACATGACGCGGCCGTCCCGCACCCCCTGGTCGGCGAGGTCCTCGGCCCACGGGGCCATGTCGAGACCCGCAGCGGCCAGGTCGTCGACGAGCTGCGCCCGCCAGCGGTCGAGCCGGTGCCGCGGGGCGTGGGCGAGCAGGAGGCTGCGGAGCAGCGGCGGCAGGCCACCGCCCGCGCCGAGCAGACCCGCCTCCTCGGCGCGGCGCAGCAGCTCGCCCTGGCGCACGACGTCCCCGCCGGCGGCCGGCACCCCGGGCACACCCGTCACCGGGTAGCCCACGGCCAGCGCCAGCACGGTGTCGCTCAGGTCGCCCGAGCAGGTGTCCAGCTTCGACCCCACCAGGGCCCTCGCCCGCTGAGGGTCGGCGGTGACGTCGGTGTCGACGCGGTCGTCGCCGCAGCACAGCGCGACGAGCCACGGCAGGCCCCCGGTGCGGGCGGTGAGGAGCTCGGCGCCGGCGACGTCCAGCCCGCGGGCCGCCAGGAACCCCGCGACCTGCGTCTCGGACCAGGGGCGCAGCACGTGGTGCGCCGCCCCGGCGCGCCGGGCGAGCTCGACGACCGGCCGGGCGGCCGCGGACGACCAGCAGACGACGAGGAGCGGCGAGCCGTCGCCCAGGAGCCGCGTCACGACCGTCCCGGCGTCGCCGGACGCGCCCTCGCCGGGGCCGGGCCCGCGGCGGAGCGCCTCCCGCAGGTCGAGGACGGTGACGTCCGGTGCCTCCTCCGGCCCCTCCGACGGGTCGCCCTCCGGGGCCGCCGAGACCCCGGTCACGACGACCTCCCGGACCGTCCTGCCGCGCGTGCGCAGGACGTCGACGCACTCCCGGAGCACGGTGCCCACCCCGGACCCCGTGGGCCCCTCGACGACCACGTGCCCGCGACCGGACCCCAGCCGGTCGACGACGTCGTCGACGACGTCCAGCGGTGCCCTCCGGTCCTGCTGCTGCCTCACCCCTGCCACGCGTCCGCTCCTAGTCCGGCCGGTCCGCCGCCGTCGTCGTCCCGGGGGGACCGTCCGGAGCGGACGGGTCGGTCGGCGACGGCTCGGTGGCGGTGCCCGGGGTGGTGGTGGACGAGGGCGTCGCGGTCGACGGCGGCGAGGTGGTGCCCGGAGGGGGATCCGTCGGCCCGGGCGTGCTGGTCGGCGTCGGGTCCGCGGTCGACGTGGGTCCCGGCCCACCGGTCGGTGCCGGTGCCGTGGTGCCCGGCTGGGTCGTCGTCGGGGGCGGCGAGGTCGGCGTGCCGGTCGGGACGGTCGTCGTCGGGTCCGTCGCCGTCGGTGCCGGGGTCGACGGGCCCGGGGCCGAGGTCGGCGTCGTTCCCGGTGCCGGCGTCGTTCCCGGTGCCGGCGTCGTCGTGCCCGGAGCGCCCGTGGCGCGGGGGGCGGCCGACCCGCCGGCCGGGACCGTCACGTCCCGACCCTGCTGCCCCGTCACGGTGCCGTCCGTCCCTGCCCGGTCACCCCGGCCGTCGGCCTCGGCGTCGGCGAGCGGCCCCTCCTCACCCTCGGGCAGCACGGCGTGGCCGCCCCTGGCCTGGTCGGCCGTGGAGCGACGCCCCTCGGCCCCCGAGCGGCCGTCCTCGCCAGCCCCCTGGGCGCCGTCGCGGCCGGACCCGACGGTGACCGTCGCGGTGGCGGTCTCGGTGCGCAGGAGCAGGTGGGTGCGGACGTCGGCCGGCGCCTCTCCGTCGGGCAGCCCCACGACGGCGGCCGCCGCGCCCGAGACGAGCACGGCGACGGCCGCGGCACCCAGGAGGGCGTGCGCCCGAGACCGGCCGCGGACGCCGTGACCGACGACGTGCCGGCCCGGCTCCTCCCGGAGCACCGACAGCACCGGGGAGCGCTGCTCCTCCGGGGCGCGGGGGCCGGGCGCGGCGCCCGTGGTGGGCGTGCCGGCCGTGAGGACCGCGGCCCCGTCCGTCGCCGCTGCGCTCCCGCCCGTCAGCAGCGCGGCCGTCGCGGTCAGCACCGCTGCGGCCGGGTCCTCCGGCCGGTGGACGGGGGCGCCCCACCGGGCGGACGCGAGCTGGACGAGCCTGGGCGTGCGGGCCGCTCCGCCCAGCAGCAGGACGCCGGTGACCGTCGCCGGCGGTCCGCCCGGGTCGCCGTCCGGCCTGCGCGTCCGGGCCCAGCGGTCGATCGCCCGCTCCCCGACCTCCAGGCACCGCGCGAGGTCAGGCTCCACGAGGTCCTCCAGCTCGGCGCGGACCAGACGGAGGTCGCTGCCCGCCGACGCCAGGCGCAGCTCCACGGTGACCTCGGTGGCACCCGAGAGCTCCTCGCGAGCGCGGCGGCACGCGTCCCTGACGCCCACCAGCTCGCGGAGGGCGCGGTCGGTGCCGGGCTCGGCGAGGAGCTCGGCGGGGACCTGCCCGAGGACGTGACGGAAGAGCCGGTGGTCCAGCACGCCGCCGCCCACGCCACGGTCCACCACGAGGGGGCCGGAGCGGTCGGGCTCGTCGCGGTCGACGACCCGGGCGCGGACGGCGGAGGCGCCGACGTCGACGACCAGCGTGGGACCGTCGGGGAGGGCGGACCCACCGGCGGGGTCGGACGCCTCGGCCAGCACCGCGCGCACCGCGTCCAGGACGGGCACGCTGTCGACCGTGACGGCGACGGCACCGCCGACCCCGTCGGCCGGACCCGTCAGGTCCTCGAGCACCTCCCGGATCGTGCGGCGCACGACCAGCACCTGGTGCGGCGGCCAGTCCTCGGGGACCACCACCCGGACGTCCAGCCGGTCCCGGGGGGCGCCCGCGCGCTCGAACGCCGCGCGGAACGCCTCTCGACCGATGCCGGCGAGGACGTCCTGCCCTGTCACCGCCCCGAACGCGGTGCGGATCGGGACCGGGTCGCCCACGCGCCCCAGCCAGTCCTCGACCAGGTGCTCGGGGGCGTGCGGACGTGCCTCGGCCGCGCCGGAGCCCCACCGGACGGAGAGCTCCGGACCGACCCACGCCTGTGCCGGCACGGTGATGGTCGCCCCTGCCGACCCGGCCTGCTCGTGGATGTGCACCCTCATGGTGTCGTGACCGACGGCCACGACTGCGGAAGACACCATGGATGACCCCATTTCCCATGTCGTCGTGATCGGCAGTCTACGTCGGCCGGCCCCGGTCCGCCAGACCCCCCTCCCGTGCCCCTCCCCCCTCCCCCCGGGCCCGTCCCCGATCCCCCAACGCAGCTCTCCGGCCAGGGGCGGCGTCCCCGATGTGCCGGAGTCCCCCTCCCACCTAGCTTCGTCGGTGGGGGCAGACACTCCCGCACACCGACACGGAAAGGGACAAGCATCATGCTGAGCTCACTGCTCGACTTCATCCTCAACCTGCTGAGCGACCCCGGGGCCCGCGAGGCCTTCGACGCGGACCCGCAGGCCGCCCTGGCCGAGGCAGGTCTCGAGGACGTCAGCCCGGAGGACCTGGACGCGATCCTCCCGCTGCTGCTCGACTTCTCCTCGGTCAGCTACACCGGCGGCGACTTCGGCCGCGAGTACAACACCGGCGGCAACTGGGTGTCCTACGGCGACAACAACACCTCGGCCGCACCGACCGCCACCCTGGACGACGCCGACACCGCCTACGCCGAGGCCGGCGCGGGTGCGGAGGCTGACGGCGGCGGCTACGGCGGCGGCGGTCACCACGGCGGCGGTCACCACGGTCGCGGCGACGGCGACGGCGGCGGCTACGGCGGCTACGGCGGCGGCGGCAAGGGCGGCCACGGTCACGGCGGTCGCGGCGACGGCGCGGCCCCGTCCACTGCGGCCGAGGCCAGCTCCAAGGCCGACGTCGACGTGCACGACGAGTCGAGCAACGTCGTCCGGCAGATCACCGAGATCGTCAACAACTACACCTACACGACCAACATCGACGACCGCGACACCGTCGTGGACCAGTCGGTGAACCAGAACGTGTGGGCCGAGGGCGACGTCACGCAGATGTTCGACAGCGACTCGGTCGTGGCCTCCGGCGACGGTTCCACCGCTGCCGGTGACGACATCGACAACTCGACCGACAACTCCACGAACACCTGGACCGAGGACTCCTACAACCAGGACAACGACTCCTACACGGACAACTCGACGAACGACTCCAACAACGACAACTCGACCGACAACTCGACCGACAACTCGACCGAGTTCGAGGACTC
>CAZONQ010000036.1:0-21145 GCA_964581125.1 uncultured Ornithinimicrobium sp. | reverse complement strand
ACACGACCGGGCTGGACACCCGTCAGCCGACCCGCGTCGTCACCGACCACGCACCCGTCTCCGCCGTCGGGGTGGTGGGGCAGCGCCTGCGGGACTCCCGCAAGCGCCGCTCCTTCCTCGCCCTCGGTGTGCCCGGTCACCGGCTCGAGAGGGCTGCCCGCGTCCTGACATCAGACCTCGGCGCCGTCGAGCTCGACCTCACCGGCGTGCTGCTCACCGCCGTCCGGGGGCAGGCCGAGCAGCTGGGCATGCCGTGGTCCGCCGTGGAGGCGGCGGACGCCGCCGAGTCCGGCACCCGCCCCGCCCAGGGCCTGGCCGCCCTGGTCGAGCGTGCCCTGCCGGACGTCACCGCCGCCGTGGAGACCGCGATGGACGCGGGCGCCGAGGGTGAGCAGCCCGTGCTGCTCACCGAGGCCGCGGCGCTCGCGCGCTACGGCCACCTCGACGTCCTCACCCAGTGGACCGACCTCACCCGCCCGCGCCGCCAGGCGGTCTGGCTCGTCGTGCCGCAGCTGCGCAACGTCCACGGCCCGGTCCTCGACGGACGCCCGGTGATGCTCAACTCCCCCGGCCAGTTCCTGGCCCTGGACACCGAGTGGATCGACACCCGCGACCAGACACTTGCCCGACAGTCCACCACCTCGACCGCAGCAGGAGCCAGCACGTGACCGCGACCGACCGCCTCACCTCCGACCTCAAGGCCCAGGTCCTGGCGCTGGAGGAGGACCTGCGCAGGCGGGTCGACGAGGACGCGAGCCTCAAGCAGCGCTGGCAGGGCGAGCACCGCGAGGCACTGGAGGCCCAGCGCTCGGCCGCGTCGTGGACGGAGTTCCTCCAGGACCGGCTCACCCAGGCCGCGGTCGCCTGGGCCCTAACGAGCGTCTTCGTCCGCTTCTGCGAGGACAACGCCCTGGTCTCACCGGTCTGGATCGCCGGCCCGCCTGCGCGGCGCCAGGAGGCCCTGGACGCCCAGCTGGCCTACTTCCGCACCAATCCCGAGCACACCGACCGCGAGTGGCTCATGCAGGCGGTCGACCACCTCAGGCGGCTGCCCGCCACTGCGGCTCTCGTCGACGATCATTCACCGCTGTGGCAGGTCTCCCCATCCGGGCAGGCGGTTACCAAGCTGCTCGACTTCTGGCGCTCCCGGGACGACCACGGCGAGCTGGTCCACGACCTGCGCGACGAGTCGCTGTCGACCCGGTTCCTCGGCGACCTCTACCAGGACCTGTCCGACCACGCCAAGAAGACCTACGCGCTCCTGCAGACCCCGGTCTTCGTCGAGGAGTTCATCCTCGACCAGACCCTCGAGCCGGCCCTCGCCGAGCGTCCCCTCGAGAGCTTCAGGCTGATCGACCCGACGTGCGGGTCCGGCCACTTCCTCCTCGGCGCCTTCGACCGGTTCGTCGCCAAGTGGCGCGAGCACGACCCCGACCTCCCCGATGCGGACGTCGTCGAGCGCGCTCTCGACGCGGTCCACGGCGTCGACATCAACCCCTTCGCCGTCGCGATCGCGCGGTTCCGGCTCACGGTCGCCGCGCTCAAGCACGCCGGACTGAGCAGCCTGGAGGATGCCCCGTCCTTCCCGCTGCACCTCGCCGTGGGCGACTCGCTGCTCCACGGGCGAATCCAAGGCGAACTCAACTACGGTCCCTACGACCCCGACGGCCAGATCAGCGGCTTCACCTACACCGTCGAGGACCTCGAGACCCTCCGTAGCCTCCTGCGGGTCGGGAGCTATGACGTCGTGGTCGGCAACCCGCCCTACATCACGGTCAAGGACAAGACCCTCAACCAGCGCTACCGGGAGATCTACGACACCTGCAAGGGCACGTACGCGCTCACCGTCCCCTTCATGGAGCGCTTCTTCGAGCTCGCCAAGCCCCGTCGCGAGGGCCAGCCTGCAGGCTGGACCGGACAGATCACGTCCAACTCCTTCATGAAGCGTGAGTTCGGTTCCAGGATCATCGAGGAGTTCCTCGTCCGCAAGGACCTGCGGCTCGTCGCCGACACGTCCGGCGCGTACATCCCCGGCCACGGCACCCCGACCGTGATCATCACCGGCCGCAACCAACCACCGGTCGGCGACACGGTCCGCGCCGTGCTCGGTGTCCGTGGCGAGCCCGGACGCCCGGCAGAGCCGGAGAACGGGTTGGTATGGCGTTCGCTCGCCGATCACGT
This sequence comes from uncultured Ornithinimicrobium sp., assembly GCA_964581125.1. Lineage (GTDB taxonomy): Bacteria > Actinomycetota > Actinomycetes > Actinomycetales > Dermatophilaceae > Ornithinicoccus. Next base: position 18,964 of record CAZONQ010000036.1, on the reverse strand, counting down.
CGACTCACCGGGGTACGAGGACGAGTGGGTCACCGTCACCGACCTCGACCGATCCGTGCTTGGTACCCATCCCTGGAGCTTGACGGGTGGCGGAGCCACCGAAGTGAGCAAGCAGCTTGACTCGCTGCACGCCCAGCTCCTTGGTGCGATCGCGGCAGAAATCGGCTTCGGTGCGGTGACGCGCGAGGACTCGGCATACATGATTGGCGCAGGAGCGCTGCGACGCCACGGGATTGCGCCGCCAAAGCAACGCGTCATCGTCGAGGGGGACGTTACACGTGATTGGGCAATCACTGGACCGGTCGCTTCCCTTTGGCCTTACGAGGAGACCACGCTGATGGCGTCGGCGGACAGCGCGACGCTGGCCTTGCTCTGGCCATACCGATCTATCCTCTCCCGACGCGTCGCATACGGCCTCACTCAACTCGAGCGTGGCTTGGAGTGGTTTGAGTACTCCATGTTCTTCGCGAAGCGCTTTCGCTCCCCGCTGTCGATCGCGTTCGCGTTCGTGGCGACGCACAACCACTTCGTGCTGGACCGGGGCGGCAAGGTGTTCAACCGGTCGGCGCCGGTGATCAAGTTGCCGGAGGGGGCGAGCGAGGACGAGCACCTGGCGCTGCTGGGGGTGCTGAACAGCTCGACCGCGTGCTTCTGGCTCAAGCAGAACAGCCACAACAAGGGCAGCACCGTCGACAGCAAAGGCGCTCGGCAGACCCAGGTGCCGTGGGAGGACTTCTACGAGTTCACAGGGACGACACTCAAGGACTTCCCACTGCCCTCAGACCTGCCGCTTCATCGAGGCCGATCGCTCGACCGGCTCGCCCAGAAGGCCGCAGCCCAGTCCCCCGCTGCGGTCGTGGAGGAGGCCACGCCGTCGGCGACGCTCCTGTCGCAGGCACAGTCGAGCCAGGCGCACCTTCGTGGACGGATGATCGCAGAGCAGGAGGAGCTGGACTGGGAGGTCTACCGGTTGTACGGGCTGGTCGACGAGGACCTCACCTATGGCGGTGACGACCTGCCGACGGTCGCCCTCGGTGAGCGCGCGTTCGAGATCGTGCTCGCCCGCAAGGCCGCCGCAGGAGAGGTGGACACCGCATGGTTCGAGCGGCACCGGTCGACACCGGTGACGCAGATCCCGGACCGCTGGCCCGCGGCATACCGTGAGCTGGTGCAGCGTCGTATCGACCTGATCGAGTCGGACCGGTCGATAGGGCTGCTGGAGCGGCCGGAATACAAGCGGCGGTGGGCTTCCGAGCCGTGGGACAAGCAGCAGGAGCGTGCGCTGCGCGGGTGGCTGCTGGACCGGCTGGAGGACCGGAAGTACTGGTTCGACAACCATGGCCGTCCGGCCCCGCGCAGCATCGCGCAGCTCGCGGACATCGTCGCCCGCGACAGCGAGGTGATGGACGTGCTCGCCCTCTGGGAGGGCCGGCGCGACCTCCAGCTGACCGACCCCCTCACCCGCCTGCTGGTGGACGAGGCGGTGCCCTACCTGGCGGCATACCGGCTCAAGGAGTCCGGCCTGCGCAAACGCGCCGCCTGGGAGCACACCTGGGACCTGCAGCGCCGCGAGGACGCCGGGGAGACGGTCGGGACGATCCCGGTGCCGCCGAAGTACACCTCCGCAGACTTCCGCAGGGCGTCCTGGTGGCAGGCCCGCGGCAAGCTCGACGTGCCCAAGGAGCGGTTCATCCTCTACCCCGACGCCGGCCGCGCCACCGACCCCACCGCGCTGCTCGGCTGGGCCGGGTGGGACCACGCCCAGCAGGGCCTGGCCCTCAACGTGATCATCGGGCAGCGCGAGGCCGACGGCGTCGAGGACGAGGTCCTCGTCCCGCTCGTCGCCGGGCTCGCCGAGCTCCAGCCGTGGGTCGAGCAGTGGCACGCCGAGGTGGACCCGACCTACGGGGTGTCGCTGGCGGAGTTCCTGCGGGAGCAGCTGCGCGACCGGAGCCTGCAGGTGGGCAGGACGACCGAGGAGCTGCAGGCGTGGCGGCCGGAGCCGGCGCGGCGCGGGCGAAGGGCGAAGGCGTAGCAGGTCATGGCGATCAACACCGACCTTCTCGACTTCGTCTCGGTCGACGAACTGCTCGGGTCCAGGCTGCGGATCCCGGTCTTCCAGCGGCCGTACTCCTGGACGCCGAGCACCGCGGGTCAGCTGTTCACTGATGTCGACGAGGCCCTCAGGAGCCGGCCCGGGCATCCCTATGTGCTCGGCACGGTCATCCTCCTCCGGCGGGGCGACGAGACACACTTCGAGGTGGTCGACGGCCAGCAGCGGATCCTCACCCTCCACCTGCTGCGCGACGTCCTGCGCGGTCGCCGCCTCGACGCTCTCCGGACAGGCAACGCCCCGATCCAGCTGGTCCACCAGGAGCTCGTCCGGCGGGTGGACGGGCTGTCTCGCACCGATGGCGAGCTGGCGCGATACCGCGACTTCCTCGACTCGCAGGTGCAGGTGCTGCGGATCGTCACCGACGACGAGGACGAGGCCTTCCAGTTCTTCGACTCCCAGAACTACCGCGGCAAGGCGCTGCGTCCCCACGACCTGCTGAAGGCCTACCACCTGCGCGAGATGAGCGACGCCACGGCTTCGGAGCAGCGAGCGGTGGTCGAGCAGTGGGAAGAGGCGGAGGAGGCAGAGCTCGACCGGCTGTTCGGCACCTACCTCGCCCGCATCCACTGGTGGAGCCGGAACAGGTCGGCCCATCCGTTCACCATGGACGACATCGCCCTCTTCAAGGGCGTCGGCCGGTCGACCCGTCGGCTGCCGGGTGCTGAGTACCACCGGGCCGCGAAGGCGGTCCTGCCCGGTCTGCAGGAGTGGGCCACGCCATCTGCAGACGACTCCACGCTCCGCGACCTGAAGCGGGCCAGGCACCAGATCGACGCGCCGCTCGCCGCCGGCAGGTCCTTCTTCCACTATGCGGCCTTCATGCTCGCCGAGACCCAGCGCTTGGAGGCCGAGCTCTTCGACCTCGACGACGACGGCGGCGAGCCGGACTCGGAGCTGACGGAGTTCAGGGACGGTGCCCGCTTCCGGTTCTCACGCGAGCTCTTCGTCGCCGCGGCGCTCTTCTACCAGAACAAGTACTCCGAGCGGCACCTGCGTCAGGCGCGAACGCATCTCTTCCGGTGGGCCTACGCGCTCCGGCTGGCCTACGAACGCCTCGGGTGGCGGTCGACGGACAACTACGCGCGCGGGTTGTCGGCCCACCTCGTGGGCGGTGGAGCCCTCAACGTCTTCGCCAGCATCCGTGACAACCTCGACCCCCACGACGTGCCCATCGCAGACGTCGCCGTCCCCGAGAGGGCGAGGAGCGGCAACGACCAGGACGAGCGTCTTCTCGCGCGGCTGAGGGAGGGCCGCTGAGATGACCGACACGCTTCGACCCGACGAGGTCCACGCCATCACGGTCGGCGAGCTCTTCCGTGAGGGCGCGGACACCTACTCCATCCCCCTCTACCAGCGCAACTACACCTGGGGCGAGGAGCAGATCCACCGCCTGGTCCACGACATCCTGGACGAGGCCGAGCGCGGCACGGCGTCGGACTACTTCCTCGGGAACCTGGTCGTGGCTCCACCCGCTGCATCCGACGGTCCGTTCGACGTCATCGACGGGCAGCAGCGCCTGACGACGCTCTACATCCTGCTGGCGAGGCTGCGAGCGCTCCCCGAGACACGCTCACTGGTCGAGCAGGTGCAGCCGCCGGTCTACGAGGCGCGCGAGAAGGCCACGCGTGCCCTGCGGAGCATGGTCGACGGGGCCCAGCGCCCTACCGATCAGCACGGCGGCGAGGACTCCGGGATCCTCCATGCCGGGACGGTGATCGACCAGCTGCTGCAGGACCCTCGCATCGCGCAGCGGTTGCTGGTGCCCAGCGTGCTCGACTACCTGCTGAACCGGGTGCTGCTCGTCCGCATGCCGATCGACCGGACGACAGACCTCAACCGGTACTTCGAGATCATGAACACCCGCGGCACGCAGCTCAGTCCGGTCGACATCGTCAAGGCACGGCTGATGCGTCACCTGCCGGACCCCCACGACCGCGCCCTGCTCGACCAGGTGTGGACGGCCTGCTCAGACATGCAGCACTACGTCGTGATGAGCCTCACAGCCGGGGACACCACGTGGCGAAGTGCCGTGTTCGGCGACGACTGGCAGGCACTGCCGACCCGAGACTTCCAGCAGCTTCGGGTCCAGTTGGTGGACTCTCGGCTCGACCCAGGTCTGCCGGGCGAGTCCGGCCACAACATGCCGGCCACCGCGATGACCCTCGACACCGCGCTGGACGTCTACTCCCGTCAGGGCGCCAGCGGGGCGGAGGAGGACAACGAGGCGGACGACCGCTTCACCTCCCAGATCGCCTTCCCGAGCTTCCTGCTGCACGTCCTGGCCGTCCGCGGAGCACGGGACGACGGTGGGCAGGACGACCACCAGCTCGACGACAAGCAGCTGGTGGGCAGGTTCGCCGAACAGCTCGGATCGATGGACGACCGGCAGCGTGAAGCGTGGGTCCGCAGGTTCACCGTCGACCTGCTGCGCACCCGGTGCCTCTTCGACCAGTACATCCTCAAGCGGGACGCGACCCTGACGACGACGGTGGACTCGACGACGGACGCTGAGCCCGGCAGCTGGTCACTGTCCCGTCTCTGCCGCGGGGACTACCTGCGCCGGGACAAGGTCGCCTACTCACCGCGCTACCGACCGACGTTCGCCGAGTCCGGAAGCGGTCCCGGCAGCCTCCAGCGGCGGATCGTGCTGCTCCAGTCCGCGCTGCGGATCACCTACACGTCGCCGCGCACCATGCACTGGATGACCGACGTCCTGCGCCACGTCACCCGCCTCGCAGACCGTGGCGAACCGGTCACCGCGCTGGGCCTCCTCGACAGGATCGAGTCGTTCGCGCTCGCCCGGCTCGACGAAGCGCTGCTGCCGAGATCAGGACCCACCACCCCGACACCGAGGACGAGTCCCGACGGCTTGCCGGTGGGTTTTGCGCTCCCGCGCATCGTGTTCACCTATCTCGACTACCTGCTGGTGGAGGAGATGGATGAGTGGGACTTCACGTTCGCCTACCGGACGTCGGTCGAGCACTTCTCGCCGCAGTTGGAGGACTACGAGCACGCATCACCCGCCTTTCACGTCGTCGACCGTCGCCTGCTGGACTGGCTCGGCAACCTCGCTCTGGTGACGGTCAGCACGAACTCCAAGTTCAGCAACTACCAGCCCTCCGAGAAGGCCAACAACCACGCCGCACGCCGCCAGAGCCTGAAGCTCGAGCTCATGGCCCGCCAGGCCCAGGACGACAGCTGGAACGACGAGGACATCAAGGCGCACCACCACCACATGGTCAGGCTGCTGCGGACCGCCTTGGCCAACCGACCTACCACCCATGAGGGGCAGCGGCTGCCCGCCACACCGACAAGGAGGGACTTCCCGTGACCGCACTGCTCAAGGACGTCATCGACATCCCCGACCGGGCGGGCGACGAGGACTACGTCCTGCGCCTGACCGACAGCGTCGGCACCGGGGCGGAGAAGGCGCTCAGGCAGTACGTCGTGACCGACGAGATCGCGGATGCCTTCGACCAGGCTCTCGGCCTGGTGGCCGAGGCGATCTCCTCCGACGTGAGCCGGGGCGCCTTCCTCACCGGCTCGTTCGGGTCGGGCAAGAGCCACTTCATGGCGGTGCTGCACGCCCTGCTGCGCCAGGAACCTGCCGCCCGGTCCATGACCTCCCTGCAGGGCGTCGTGGCACGGCACGACCCCGCCCTGCGCGACAAGAAGGTGCTGCCCCTGGCCTTCCACCTCCTCGGGGCCCAGTCGCTGGAGCAGGCCCTCTTCGACGGCTACATCCGGCAGGTCCGGGCGCTCCACCCGAACGCGCCGCTGCCGGCCGTGCACGAGTCGGACGGGCTGCTGGCCAACGCCGAGCAGATGCGGGCCCGGGTGGGCGACCAGAGCTTCTTCGACGGGCTCAACGGCTCGGACTCCGGCGGCGAGGCCACCGACGACGTGTGGGGCGCGGTGCTGGGCTCCGGCACCTGGACCAGGGAGACCTACGACCGGGCCCGGGCCGCCGCCCCCGACGCCGAGCAGCGGCAGAAGCTCGTGACCGCCCTGGTCGAGCGGTACTTCAGCGCCTACACGCGGCAGGCCGCCTACCTCGACCTCGACACGGGCCTGGCCGCCATCTCCAGCCATGCCCAGTCGCTCGGCTACGACGCGGTGGTGCTCTTCCTCGACGAGCTGGTGCTGTGGCTGGCCTTCTCGGTGCCGGACCCCGCGTTCTTCCGCCGGGAGAGCCAGAAGATCACCAAGCTCGTCGAGTCCGGCACCGGGCGACGCGCGGTGCCCATCGTCTCCTTCGTCGCCCGGCAGATGGACCTGCGGCGCTGGTTCGCCGACGTGGGCGCGAGCGGAGCGGACCAGGAGCTGCTGGACCGTGCCTTCCGCCACCAGGAGGGTCGCTTCGGGAGCATCAGGCTGGGCGACGACAACCTGCCCTACGTCGCCAAGCAAAGGCTGCTGCAGCCCAAGGACGACCGAGCCGAGCGGGTGCTCTCGGAGGCCTTCGAGCACCTCGAGCGGCGTCCCGAGGTGTGGGACGTCCTGCTCGACGGGGTGAACACCGACGACGCGCACCGCGGCGCCGACGAGGTCGCCTTCCGCCGGACCTACCCCTTCTCCCCCGCCCTCGTCTCCACGCTGCGCAGCCTGGCCAGCGTCATGCAGCGCGAGCGCACCGCGCTGAAGGTCATGCAGCAGATGCTCGTCGACCGCCGGGACACGCTCTCGGTCGACGACGTGATCCCGGTCGGTGACGCCTTCGACCACATCGTCAACGGGCAGCAGGCGCTCGACGCGAAGGCCGCGGCGCTCTTCCGCGCCGCCCGCACGCTGTATGCCGACAAGGTCCAGCCGCTCCTCCTGTCCACCCACGGCCTCACGAGCGAGGACCTGGAGCGCGCCGAGGACGGCGACGGTGACCTGCCCGCCGGCTACCTCGCCGACGACCGTCTCGCCAAGACGCTCTTGCTGTCGGCGGTGGCGCCCAACGTGCCGGCGCTGAAGGCCCTCACCCCTTCCCGGCTCGCCTCGCTCAACCACGGCTCGATCGTCTCCCCGCTGCCGGGCAACGAGCGCACCATCGTGCTGGGCAAGATCAAGAACTGGTCGGCGAGCATCCCGGAGATCCACGTCGACTCCGACCACCGGGACCCGGTCATCCGGGTCCAGCTGGACGACGTCGACTACGAGTCGATCGTCGACCGGGCCAAGGGCGAGGACAACGCCGGCCGCCGTCGCGCGCTGGTCAACTCGCTCGTCGCCGACATGCTGGGTGTCGAGCTGGGAGACGCCGACGTCCTCGGCACCCACGTGACCCAGGTGGTCTGGCGCGGCTCCCGCCGCGACGTCGACCTCGTCTTCGGCAACGTGCGCGACAGTTCCTGGCTCACCGACGACCACTTCGCCGCCCGCCCCGGGGCGTGGCGCCTCGTCCTGGACCACCCCTTCGACGAGGAGGGCCACTCCAGCGCGGAGGATTTCGCCCGGCTGGACCGGCTGCTCGGCACCGGGCAGCCGCAGCGGACCGTCGTGTGGCTGCCCCGGTTCCTGTCCGCCGACAAGATGCGCGACCTGCGCCGGCTGGTCATCCTCGACTGGCTGCTCGAGGGCACCGGCGAGCGCTGGACCAGCCACGCCGACCACCTGAGCGAGGTCGACCGCGGGACCGCCAAGCACATCCTCCAGGCGCAGCACAGCTCGCTGCGCGAGTCCCTGACGCGCGCCCTCGAGCAGGCGTATGGCGTGCTCCCCTCCTCCGGCGGCGTGCTCGCCGAGGAGGGCGGTCACGAACGGGTGCTGACCAGCCTGGACCGGTCCTTCGACCCCGGCGAGCCGCGCGGGACCAGCCTGCGCACGGCATACCTCGACCTCGTCGACCGCGCCTACACCGCCACCTACCCCGGCCACCCGGAGTTCGACCCCGGCGACCAGGAGGTGCGTCCCGCCGATCTCAGAGCGGTGCACGCCCACCTGGTGCGCGCGATGGCCGACCCGCAGAAGCGGGTGCCGTTGCAGGGTGACGTGCGCGGGGTCCGGCGCGTCGCCAACGCGCTCGGGGTCGGCAAGGCGGCCGAGACGCACTTCATCTTCGGCGACGACCGCTTCACCCCCTGGGGAGCCGAGCTGGCCCGCGCCGCCGGAGCCGCGGGCGTCGAGGACGACCCGGTGACGGTCGCCGAGGTGCGACGCTGGATCGACGGGCTGACCCCGGCCCGCGGGCTGCGCACCGAGGTCAGCGACCTCGTCATCCTGGCCTGGGCCCTGCTGCGACAGCGCTCCTGGTGGCACCGCGGCGCGTCCATCGACGCACCCGACCCGGGCAAGCTGCTGCCGGAGATGGAGCTGCGGCTGCAGCCGATGCCCACCCAGACCGAGTGGTCGGCGGCGATCAAGGGAGCGGCCGAGCTGCTCGGCGTGCCGGCCTCGCCCTACCTGACCCCCCAGGCCGTCGCCACGCTGACCCAGGAGGTCAGGGAGGCCACCCGTGGGCTCACCGCCCCGGCGCAGCAGCTCGTCGCCCGGCTCGAGAGCGCCTACCAGCGCCTGGGCCAGCCGACCGACGGGTCCGCGCGGACCGAGGACCGGCTCACCACCGCGAGACGGGCCGCCACGGTCGCGTCGGCGCTGCAGCAGCTGCAGGGCGTCGAGCTGGTCCGCCGGCTGGGCTCGGAGGTCGAGGACGGCCGCGGCGGTGCGGTCGGCACGAGCCTCACCCAGGCGGCCTCCGTCTCGAACGCCCTGGAGCGGTTCCGCTGGGACCGGCTCGACCCGCTGCGCGCGGCGGAGCACGACCTCGCGGCGAAGGGCATCCTGGACCGGCTCAAGAATGCCCTCACCTCGGACGAGATCGTCGCGCGCGCCGCCGAGGCCCTGCAGCGGGCGGACAACGAGGCGTTCGAGTGGGCGGTGGCGAACCGGCCGGTGGCGCCCAAGCCGCCCGTCGACGGGCCATCGCCGGACGCTCCGGACGACGTGCCGGTGTCGCCCGGCCCCGTCGGCCCTGCTGTGGACAGGCCCGGGTCGCACACGGTCACACGCCGCCCCGGTGAGACCGGGGAGGTCGTCGTGGAACAGCTTCGCGAGTTCCTGCAGGCCAACGCGGACAAGCAGGTCGAGGTCACCTGGCGGGTGGTGCAGTGACCGCCGCTCAGCGGGCGGAGCGACAGCTCGCCGGGTCGCTCACCCTGACGGTCGTGCGGGCGATGCTCGACGACGCGGCGGCGCGCGACTACGGCCCGACGCACCGGGACGCCGCGTCCGTGCTCGGGATCTACGCCGACCCGGCGAGCATCGAGCGGTCCCGGATCGAACACCGGGGCGTGCCAGTCGACGTGGTCCCCTGCGTGTCCGCGCTGGCAGTGCGCGAGGCGCTGCTCGGGCAGGAGCCGGGCAGCTGGCTGGTCGTGGTCACCGACCGGCCCGAGGAGGACCTGGGGGTCGGGATCCTCGCCCACCTGGCCGGGCACAAGCTGCGCACCCCGAACCCGTGGGAGTCGGTCCGTCAGCAGTTCGCCGCCACCGGGCTGGAGGCCGCCCTCTATGCGCAGGAGGACAGCCGCACGCTGGCGCACGGACTGCTGCTGGCGCGGCCGGACGACGGGTGGCCGCCGGCCCCGGGCGGGACGCTGACCCGGGACCACGCGCTGCGCTCCGTCGCCCTCGCCCGGCTCCGCGTGCCACGGCGCAGCCTCGACGCCCTCGGCGTCCTCCGTTGGAGCACCCAGCCAGGTCTTGCCGGTCGCATCGCCGACCTCGCGGCGCTGGCCGGCGAGGAGACGAAGGACGCCACGCTGTCGTGGATCTGCACCAGCGCCGGCACAGCCGAAGCGCCGCTGCGTCAGCTCCTGCGCCGCGGGGAGATCGCCGACGCGGTCCCGCTGGGGATCGTGCTCGCGCTGCTCGTCCCGGCCACCGCACCCGACGGCGTAACAGCACCTGCCGGTGACGACGACGCGGCGACACGTCATGCCCAGGACCTCGGACTGGCCCGCCTTGCCCACCGCTGGCACGGGACGCCGCCCCCGGTGGACGCCCTGCGGGCGTTCGGCGCGGCTGCGACGCAGGTCGTGGCCGACCTCCTGACCGACCGTGGCTCACGCGACCTTGCACTGCGCCTGCTCAACCGCGCCGACACGCTGCTCGCAGAGACGGACGCGCAGGAGCTGGCGGGTGCCTCCGACGTGCTGCCCAGCGGCCTGACCGCCCGCCTGCTCACCGTGACAGAGGCCTTGCGGACAGCGACGCACGGGCTCGCCGAACACGTCGGCGACGACGGTGACGGGATCGCCGAACTCGTAGCACGGCATACCGGATCGATCGAGACCTCCTGGGCGTTGGTCGCGCGGCACGCGCTGGGCGACCTCGAGACGACCGGGGACCGGGACGACCGTCTCGCACCGGTCCACGCGGCCGTCCGGCTCTCCCGCTGGCTGGCCCTCCCCCACGGACCGGTGGGCGACGACCTGGCGTCGCTCGCGCTGCGGCAGGGCACCACGGACGCGTGGGTGGACGCAGCCGTCAACGACGCCCACGAGGGCGTCGCGGACCCCCGGCTCGCCGAGGGGCTGACCTGTCTCCTGACGGTCGTCCAGGCGGTGCGCGACGCACACGACCGCACCTTCGCGGCCGCGCTGGCGCGTGCGGTGCAGGACGACGCCGGCCGGCACGACGGCTTCCTCACGCCGCCGGGCGGCACCGACAGGGTGTGGCTGCTCGAGCGCCTGCTGCGCGGAGCGGTCGTGCCGGTGGCCAGGGTGACGAAGACGCTGCTGCTCGTGCTGGACGGCATGAGCACCGGCGTGGCCACGGAGGTGGTGGAGGACGTCCTGGCGCGCGGTGGCGTCTGGCAGGAGGCGCTCCTGCCGGAGGCGCACGTGCGCGCCACCGGACTGGCGGTCCTCCCCTCGCTCACGGAGGTGAGCCGTGCCTCCCTCCTCTGCGGCGAGCTGACGACGGGCGGGCAGGACCGGGAGCAGGCGGGGTACGCCTCGCTGGTGTCCGCCCTCGGGGTCACCAGCCCCACGATCTTCCACAAGAAGCCGCTGGACACCTCCCGGCCGGGGTTCGCCGTCGCCGACGACGTCGCGCTGGCGATCTCCGACCCGGATCAGCAGCTCGTGACCTGCGTGCTCAACACCATCGACGACGCTCTCGACCGCAGCGACCCGGCAGGGACAGTGTGGACCGCCGATGCGGTGAAGCACCTGCGTCCCCTCCTGGAGCGGGCCCTGGCTGCAGGCCGCACCGTCATCCTCACCGCGGACCACGGGCACGTCGTGGAGCGGAGGCACGGCACGCAGCGCAGCGTCCCCGAGACGTCCAGCAACCGTTCGCGCGCCGCGACGCCGGCACCGGAGGACGACGAGGTGCTCGTGTCTGGATCACGGGTGCTCAAGCACGACGGTCGAGCCGTCCTGCCCACGTCGGAACGGCTCCGCTACGGTCCGCTCAAGGCGGGCTACCACGGCGGCGCGACGCCCGCCGAGGTGGTCGTGCCGGTCGTCGTGCTCGTGCCTGGCGAGGACGTGCCGGACGGAAGCGGTCTCCGGCTCGCTCGCCCTCAGGCACCGCGCTGGTGGTCGCTCGCGCCCGCAGAGGCCGCACCGGTCGAGGTCGAGGTGCGACCGACGCGCATGAAGCGTTCGACTGCCTCCAAGGCGGCTCCGCCTCCGCAGGAGGACGCCCTCTTCGACACGCCGACGGTCGCCGAGCCGCAGCCGTTGTCGGCCACGCACCAGATGCGGGTGGGCGAGGCCGTCGTCGGCTCTGGCGTCTACGCCCAGCAGAAGCAGGTGGCGGGTCGTCTCTCGCTCGAGGACGGTCAGGTCCAGGCGGCGGTCGAGGCCCTCGCCGCAGCTCCAGGCACCCGTCTCTCCGGAAGTCAGCTGGCAGCGGTGCTCGGCGTCCAGCCGACGACCGTGCGTGGTGCGGCAGCCCAGCTCACGAAGCTGCTCAACGTGGAGAGCTATCCCGTGCTGCGCACCGAGGGGACGACGGTCATCCTCGACGCGTCGCTCCTGCGCGAGCAGTTCGGGATCGGGTAGAGGTAGGGGCATGGACAAGGTCTCCCCACGTCGCCGGCGCGAGGTCATCGACGCGCTGCGCCGCGGCACCGTGCCGAGCCACGGCCTCGACCTCCTGGCGGTGGGACTCGATCGCTTCGGGTCGGCGCTGAGCACCGAGCTCGACACGGTGGCCGGCGGCGGCTCGGTGTTCAAGGCCGTCCGCGGCGAGTACGGCGCCGGTAAGACCTTCTTCACCCGCCACCTGGCCGAGGAAGCGCTCCGCCGCGGCTTCGCCACTGCGGAGGTGCAGATCTCCGAGACCGAGACGCCGCTGCACAAGTTGGAGACCGTCTACCGCAGGGTGACCGAGTCGTTGCGCACGGCGTCGGTCGCGCCCAGCGCCTTCCGGTCGGTCCTGGACTCCTGGCTCTTCACCCTCGAGTCCGACGCGATGGCCGCCGACCCTACGCTCGTCGACGCCTCCCCCGCCCGTGTCGCCGAGGCGGTCGAGGCACTCCTGGACCAGCGACTCTCGGCCGTGTCGGCGCGGACGCCGATCTTCGCGATTGCGCTGCGCGCCTACCGACGCGCCGTCTCCGACGACGACGCTGCGACGGCGGACGCCCTGGCGGCATGGCTCGGGGGACAGCCGCACGTCGCGGCTGCGGCCAAGCGTGCCGCGGGAGTGCGAGGAGACCTGGACCACTTCGGCGCGATGGCCTTCCTGCAGGGGCTGCTGCTCGTGCTGCGCGACGCCGGTCACCCGGGCCTGCTCCTGGTGCTCGACGAGGTGGAGACGCTGCAGCGCATGCGCAGCGACGTGCGAGACAAGGCGCTCAACGCCATACGCCAGCTCGTCGACGAAGTGGACGCCGGACGTTTCCCCGGTCTCTACCTGATGATCACGGGCACGCCGGCCTTCTTCGAAGGCCCCTCGGGCGTCCCTCGGCTCCCTCCCCTCGCGCAGCGGCTGGCGACCGACTTCGCCACAGACGCGCGCTTCGACAACCCACGCGCCGTGCAGGTGCGGCTCGGAGGCTTCGACGAGTCGTCGCTGGTCGCTGTCGGGAAGAAGGTCCGCGACCTGTATGCCGGCGGCACCGAGCACGGAGACCGGGTCAGCAGCGAGGTCGACGATGCCTACGTCTCCGAGCTGGCGCGGGCAGTGACCGGCGACCTCGGCGGCAAGGTCGGGATCGCACCCCGGGTGTTCCTCAAGAAGCTCGTCGGCGAGGTGCTGGACCGCGTCGACCAGTTCCCGGACTTCGACCCGCGACGTGACTACGCGCTGACCCTGCGTGCCGACGAGCTGAGCGACGTCGAGCGCCAGGCGGTGTCGATGGCCGGTCGCCGACGGGCGGTATCGGCCACCTCGGCCGACGAGGTCGAGCTGGACCTGTGACGGTGCCGGTCGGCTTCGAGGCCCTCGATCCCGTGGTGCAGCACCACGTCGTGAACACGCTCGGCTGGTCCTCGCTGCGTCCGCTGCAGGAACAGGCGGTCGGGCCGGTGCTCTCCGGCCACGACGCGCTCCTGCTCGCACCCACGGCCGGTGGAAAGACGGAGGCGGCGCTCTTCCCGCTCCTCACCCGGATGCGGGCCGAGAGCTGGCAGGGGTTGTCGGTCCTCTACGTGTGCCCGCTGAAGGCACTCCTGAACAACCTGGAGCCACGGGTCGGCTCCTATGCCGGGTGGCTGGGTCGCACCGCTCAGGTCCGGCACGGAGACACGGGCCAGGGAGCGCGCCGCCGGCAGGTGCTGGAGCGACCGGACGTGCTCCTCACGACGCCGGAGTCGCTCGAGTCCATGCTGGTGTCCCGACTTATCGACCCGCCCCAGGTCTTCGCCGACGTCCGCGCCGTCGTCGTCGACGAGGTGCACGCCTTCGCCGGCGATGACCGTGGGTGGCACCTGCTCGCGGTCCTGGAACGCCTCACCGCCCTGACCGAGAGGCCGCTGCAGCGGATCGGCCTGTCCGCCACCGTGGGCAACGCTCCCGAGCTGCTGACCTGGCTGCAGGGCAGCAACCACAGGGCAGGGATCGCGGCGCACGTCGTCGCGCCCCAGTCGGAGACGCCCGTCGTGCCCGAGCTGCAGCTGGACTTCGTCGGCAGCCTGGACAACGCGGCGACGGTGGTCGACGCGCTGCACCGCGGGCAGAAGCGCCTGGTCTTCGCGGACTCGCGCAGAGATGTCGAGACGCTCGCCGAAGGGCTGCGCGAACGGCATACCGAGACCTTCGTCTCCCACTCCTCGCTGTCCGTGGACGAGCGGCGGCGGGCCGAGCAGGCCTTCGCCGAGGCGCGGGACTGCGTGATCGTCTCGACCTCGACCCTCGAGCTGGGCATCGACGTGGGCGACCTCGACCGCGTGCTCCAGGTGGGCGCACCGATGTCGGTGGCCTCGTTGCTCCAGCGATTGGGTCGCACGGGGCGACGTCAGGGGACGTCGCGGAACATGCTCTTCCTGGAGACCGACGACGCCTCGTTCCTCAGAGCGGCCGGGCTGCTGCTCCTCTGGTCCGAGGGGTACGTCGAGCCGGTCGTGCCGCCCCCCGCGCCGCGGCACATCCTTGCCCAGCAGCTGCTCGGGATCACCCTGCAGCATCGGCAGGTCGGCTCGCGGACCTGGGCCGAGCAGCTGGGTGGGCTCGCGCTCGGGTCGCCGGGCGACGCCGAGGTCATCGAGGACTGGCTGCTGGAGACCGGCCACCTCGACCGCGACGGCGACATGCTCTTCATCGGTCCGGAGACTGAGCGTCGCTACGGGGCGGTGCACTTCAGAGACCTGATGGCGGTCTTCACTGCCGATCCAGAGGTTCAGGTGTTCTTCGGCCGCGAGCACGTCGGCTCGGTCGACCCGATGCTCCTCATGCGGAAGGTGACTGGACCTCGCCTGCTGACTCTAGCCGGCCGACCGTGGGAGGTGACGTATATCGACTGGAAGCGTCGGAAGGCGTACGTCGAGCCCGCCAAGAAGGGTGAGGCACCGCGGTGGCAGAGCATGCCGCAGGCGCAGACCTGGGCGCTGGCCGACGCGATCCGGCGCGTGCTGCTCGGTGCTAACCCCGCGGGTGTCCGGCTGACCACACGGGCCGTCGATCGGCTTGCCGCCCTGCGGGGAGATCTGACGAACCGGGTGTGGGAAGGCGGCACGGTGCTCGAGCGGGAGGGTGCCCACGTGCGGTGGTGGACCTGGGCCGGTGCGAGGGCCAACGCCGTGCTCGTCGCCGCGATAGAGCATGCGGCGCCGGAGCTCCTCGGCGAGAGCATCGTCTACGACAACTGGCAGATCGGGATGCGCGGGGACGTCACCGCGGAAGTGCTCCGTGGGGCCATGGAGGTCGCCGCGCGTGACCTGGGAGATGATCTGGGCAGGGCGGTGCCTCTGGTCGACGAGCGTGCCCTCCGTCAGCTGAAGTTCGTGGAGATGCTGCCGGGGCGACTGGCCACGACCACCGTTGCAGGGCGACTGGCGGACCGTCAGAACGCGGCCAGTGTCGCGCACTCAAGCCTCCGCACGGTCAACCTGTGAGGTCGCAGTATGTCGGCGCAGGTTCGTAGAGTGTGAGGCCATAGGGTAGCCGGACCTATGCTGACGGGAGGTGATCGAAGTGGTGATCCGTGTGGATGTCGCTGGCGACGTCCTCCATTGGGCGGTGCAGCGCGCAGGGTGGGATGAGGAGACCGTGGCACGCCGAGCACCCCGGCTTGACGACTGGATCACCGGTGCTCAACGTCCGACCCTCAAGCAGGTCGAGAAGTTCGCCAACGACACGCACACGCCGTTCGGCGCCTTGTTCCTCCCAGAGCCGCCCGTCGAGGACGTTCCTATCCCTGACTTGCGCACCCTCGGGAACCAAGCAGTCCCTAGGCCGTCCGCCGACCTGCTCGAGTCCATCTACCTGTGCCAGAACCGCCAAGCCTGGTACCGCGATTTTGCCCAGGACAGCGGCATGCCACGTCTCGAGTTCGTCGGGTCCGCCAATACAGAGACGCCGCCTACCGCCGTCGCGTCCCACATCCGCGAACTCCTCGGCCTTGAGCTGAGCGAACGGAACACGTTCGCCAACTGGCAGGACGCCCTGCGGCGGCTGATCGACCGCATTGAAGACATCGGCGTGCTCGTGATGGTGAGCGGGATCGTCGGCGGGAACACCCATCGCGTGTTGAACCCCGACGAGTTCCGCGGTTTCGCTCTGGCCGACCCCGTGGCACCACTGATCTTTGTCAACGGCGCAGACACGAAGGCAGCCCAGGCTTTCACCATGATCCACGAGCTCGCCCACATCTGGCTCGGAGAAAGCGCCTTGTCCGACGCCGCCATGCAGGCTCGAGACGGCAAGGTTGCTGAGCTCTGGTGCAACGCGGTGGCGGCCGAGGTGCTCGTTCCACTTGCCCGCCTGCGGACCGACTTCCAGGGAGAGGTCACGATCGAGGAGCTCGAACGGCTGGCCAGCCTCTACAACGTCAGCACTCTTGTCGTCCTGAGCCGCATCCACGAGGCTGGGCTGCTGAGATGGCAGGACTACCGAGAACGGTATGAGCAAGAGCGTGAGCGCATCATGAACATCCTTGATGCGAAGCGCGGGACCAAGGGTGGCGGCAACTACTACTACACCCAGCCCCTTCGGCTGAGCAGGAGGTTCGCACAGGCGGTCGTCTCTAGCACGTTGGAGGGGTCGACTCCGTACCGGGATGCCTACCGCCTGCTCGGCACCAGGAAACATGCGACGTTCGAAGGCCTAGCAGCCGAGCTCGGGGTGCGGTGATGTACCTCGTCGATGCCAATGTCCTCATCGAGGCCAAGAACCGCTACTACGCGTTAGACATTGCGCCCGGCTTTTGGGATTGGCTGGAGCGGGCTGGCCAGGGCGGACTGGTCTGCAGCATATCTGCGGTCCGGGATGAGCTGCTGCAAGGCGACGATGCGCTTGCTGACTGGGCGCGGGCCCACGCAGTCTTTTTTAGACAGATCGACCAGACCACCCAGCGGCACTTCGCCCCCCTCTCCGCCTGGGCATACTCGCGCAACTACACCCAGGCAGCACTGGCCGAATTCGCCAGCGATCGCGCCGACTTCCTCCTCATTGCGCACGCTCGAGAACACCAGCACGTCGTCGTGACTCATGAACAGTCTCGCCCGGAGGCGCGACGTCGCGTACTCATCCCGGACGCCTGCCTGGCCATGGGAGTGAGCACCGTCGACACGTTCCAGATGCTGCGTGCCACCGGGGCGACGCTCATTCTCAGGCCATGACCGGGACATCAGGGGGTTCAGGAAGCCGGCTGCCCTCCGCGCACCCCCGGATCTATGCCGCATCGGTCGTTCTAGAGTAGGAACGTAAGCCGCGGCCCGACGGGCTTCCTCACAGGACACGCCCCCACCCGCACGAACTTCGTGCTGCTCTGGGGAGTCCTGTCCGTGCACCTTCTCCGCTCGTCCGCGCAAGGCCTGTCGACCGCCGAGGCCGAGCTGGCCCAGCACCTGGCGGAGCAGATGTCGATCACGACCGGTCAGGCGCCCTCCCCCGCCGAGCGGCGCTCGTGGGAGCGGAGCCTCCCGCGCCTGCGCGCCGACCTGGTCGACGCGGGGCTCGGCGAGGTCGAGATGCTCATCGAGTATCAGCTGCCCCTCACCTCCAAGCGCGCCGACGTCGTGCTCGCCGGTGAGCACCCGACGACCGGCCACCCGTCCTACGTCGTCGTCGAGCTCAAGCAGTGGAGCGAGGCCGCGCGCTTCGAGGACAGCGACGTCCTCGTCGAGATCGACGGCTACGGCCGGCATCCCGTCCTGCACCCGCTGGAGCAGGTCCGCGGCTACTGCGACTACCTCGAGGACTTCGTCGTCACGCTCAGCCGGGACGAGCACGACCTGGTGGGTGCGGCATACCTGCACAACGCCACTAACCTCGGCATCGCGGACCTGCGCGACATGCACTCTCCCGACACTGCTCGCCCGGCGAGGCTGTTCAGCGGCCAGGACCGCGGCGCGTTCCTGGACTTCCTACGGACCCGGTTCGCGCCCGGGGTGAGCGGTGCCCCATACGCCGACCAGCTCCTCGGGAGCAAGGTCGCGCCCTCCAAGCAGCTCCTCGCCCTCGCCGCCGACGAGGTGCAGCGGCGCGAGCAGTTCGTCCTGCTGGACGAGCAGCGCGACGCCTACGAGCTGGTGCTGCACGCCGTCGAGAAGGCGCGACGGTCCACCACCAAGACCGCGATCGTCGTCAGCGGCGGGCCGGGCAGCGGCAAGAGCGTCATCGCGCTCTCCCTCATGGGCGAGCTGTCGCGCCAGGGGCGGACCGTCATGCACGCGACGGGGTCGCAGTCCTTCACGCGCACGCTGCGCAAGGTCGCCGGTGCGCGGGCGCCGCGGGTGCAGAAGATGTTCGGCTACTTCAACGGGTTCATGACCGCCGAGCCCAACGACCTGGACTGCCTCATCCTCGATGAGGCCCACCGGATCCGGAAGTCCTCGGAGTCACGCTTCACACGCAAGGACCTGCGCACCGGCCGGCCGCAGGTCGACGAGCTGCTCAGCGCCGCGAAGGTCCCCGTCTTCCTCCTCGACCAGCACCAGGTCGTGCGGCCGGGCGAGATGGGGACGGTCGAGGCGATCAGCGAGTATGCCGAGGGCGAGGGCATGCAGGTCCACCGGGTCGACCTGGACGACCAGTTCCGCTGCGGCGGGTCGGCCCTGTATGTGGAGTGGGTCGAGCGGCTGCTCGGCCTCGCGCCCGGCGGGCCGATCACGTGGGACGGTGACGACTCCTTCGAGCTGCACGTCGTCGACTCGCCGGAGGAGCTCGAGCACGTCCTGAGCAGGCGGCAGGAGGACGGCTACTCGGCGCGGATGGCGGCCGGCTTCTGCTGGCCGTGGTCGGACC